>JBAQZI010000076.1:0-31789 GCA_049790835.1 Solirubrobacterales bacterium | reverse complement strand
GGTCCCGCGGCAGTTGGCGCAGGCGCGCAGGTGCTCGCGCAGCGCCGCCGCCTCCTCGCGGCCGGCTTCGCCGTCGCAGAAGGCCGAGAGCAGCGGCAGCATCTCCTCACAGCGACTGCCGTCGCGGCTGCGCGAGAGGACACTGCGGAACTTCTCCCTGCCCTCGGCCAGGCAACGGTTGATCTTGGTCTGGCTGAAGCCGGTGATCTCGCCGATCTCCTTGTAGGAGTAGCCCTCGGCGAGGAGGGTGAGGGCCCGCAGCTCCTGCGGCTTCAGGGTCTGCAGGGCCTCGCGGCTGCGCGCGATCGCTTCGCTGCGCTCGGCTCGCTCCGGCGGGCCGTCGCTGCTGGCGGGGATCATCGCCACCCAGTCCTCGCGGCCGGGCTCGGGGACCGTCGCGGCGGGGCCGCTGAGGATCCGCTCGCGGCCGCGCTTGACTGCCAGCGCCTCGTGCTTGACGACGGTCTGGGTCCAGCGGATCAGTTCCCGCGGGTCGTCGCTCGGCGCTTTCAGCAGAAGGATCTCGAGCGCCCGCTGCAGGGCGTCGTCGGCGTCGTCGGCGCAGAGCGAGTAGCGGCGGGCGGTGCGGCGCAGGGCATCCTCGTGGCGCGAATACGTCTCGATCGCGGCACGCTTTCGCGCCGCCTCTGACACGGTCGTCGGCGCCGCACCCTCTTCCCCCTGCTCAATCGAACTCACCGCTCGAATCCCCCTGGCTGCTTCAATCACTTGCACCGAAGATAGGCACCGTTAACCGGTGCGCAACCGCTTCTCTCCCCCCTCCTGGACGTTTTTCCATCCCCAATCCTCGGAAATTGCAGGAAGCACCCGCCGCGCACCGGCGCCATTGGCAGCGATAGCATCGGCTCATGACCACCTGCGTAGTTACCGGCGGCGCCGGCTTCCTTGGATCGCACCTCTGCGAGCATCTGCTCGGCCAGGGGCACCGCGTGATCTGCCTCGACAACCTCGAGACCGGGTCGTTGGAGAACATCGCCCACATCCGTGACGATGCGTTCGACGTCCGTCACGTCGACATCACCACCTACGTCGACATCGACGAGGACGTCGACTTCGTCTACCACCTGGCCTCGCCGGCCAGTCCGATCGACTACCTGCGACTGCCGCTGCACACGCTCAAAGTCGGCTCCCACGGTACCCACCACATGCTCGGCGTCGCCAAGTTCAAGCGCGCCCGCTTCCTGATCGCCTCGACCAGTGAGGTCTACGGGGACCCCAAGGTGCACCCGCAGAAGGAGGACTACTGGGGCCACGTCAACCCGATCGGCCCGCGTGGCGTCTACGACGAGGCGAAGCGCTACGCCGAGGCGCTGACGATGGCCTACCACCGCCAGCAGGGCGTCGACACGGCGATCGTCCGAATCTTCAACACCTACGGGCCGCGCATGCGCCCGCACGACGGCCGCGCGATCCCGACCTTCCTGCGCCAGGCATTGCAGAACCGGCCGCTGACCGTCTTCGGCGACGGCAGCCAGACCCGCAGCTTCTGTTATGTCGACGACCTGATTCGCGGCATCGTCGCCCTTGCCGAGTCCAGCGAGCACATGCCGGTCAATATCGGCAACCCGAACGAGTTCACCCTGCTGGAGCTGGCCGAAGCGGTGATCGAGGTCACCGGATCGAGCTCGGAGATCGTCTATGAGGCGCTGCCGACGGACGACCCGCAGCAGCGCCAGCCCGACATCGGCCGCGCCCGCGAGGTGCTCGGCTGGGAACCGGCGGTCGAGCTGACCGAGGGGCTGCGCCGGACGATCGACCAGACCGGCGTCGAGCGCCTCATCGGCGCCAGCCACTAGCCCACTCCTTGCTCCGGTTGAGACCGGGTCCGGGGGTTCGAGCGAGTGGGTGAGGGGCGGACCCTGCTGCTGCTCGGCGCCAGCGGGTTTCTCGGCGCCCATCTCGCGGACGCGGCCGGCGCGGCAGGGATGCGCGCGATCGCCGCGACCAGGAAGGGGACGGAAGAGGCGCCGCCCTGCGATCTGCTCGATCCCGCCTCGGTCGCGGCGGCCGTCGCGGCGGTGAAGCCGGACCTGGTCATCAACGCCGCCGGCGCGGCCTCGGTCGGGCGCAGCTGGGAGCGGCCCGGGGAGGCCTTCGCCGTCAACGCGACCGGAGTCCTCAACCTGCTCGAGGCCGTCGCCCGCAACGCACCCGCCGCACACGTCCTCTGCGTCTCCTCGGCCGACGTCTACGGCGTCCGCCAGCAGAGCGAGCTGCCGCTGGGTGAGGATCTCGAGCCGCGGCCGGTCACTCCCTACGGCGCCGGCAAGGCGGCGATGGAGGTGCTCTGCGGCCAGTTCGGCCGCGGCCGGGGCTTGCGGATCGCGGTCGCCCGCGCCTTCAACCTGATCGGCCCCGGGCAGTCGCCAGGCTTCGCCGTTCCCGGCTTCGCCCGCCGCATCGCCGCCGCCGAGCGCGAGGGTGGGACGGTTGAGCTGGCGCTCGGCAATCCCGCCGCGCTGCGCGACTTCGTCGACGCTCGCGACGGCGCTCGGGCGCTGCTCGAGCTCTCGCGCCGCGAGCTCACCGGCACCTTCAACCTCTGCTCGGGCGAGGGGAGGACGATCTCCGACCTGGTCGAGGAGCTGGCTCGCCTGGCGCAAGTGCCGGTGACGGTGGGCCAGGACCCCGACCTCGAGCGCCCGGCCGACCCGCCGGCACTCGTCGGCGATCCCCTGCGGCTGCGCGAGGCAACCGGCTTCACGCCCGAGACCCCGCTCGCGCGGAGCCTGGCCGACCTGCTCGAGGAGTGGCGGGCGCGCCCCGCAAGCGCCTAGGCCCCGCCCCTCAATATCCTCCCGACAGATGGCGAGCAACAGCGACAGAGCGGCGGCGGAGGAGATCCACCGCACGATCGCCCCGGTGGTCGGTCCCGACGACGAGCGGGTCTTCACCGACTCCGGGATCGAAATCGAACCGCTCTACGACGAGAGCGACGTCGCCCCCGGCCTCGAGGAGCGGCTCGGCGAGCCCGGCGCGCCGCCCTTCACCCGTGGCATCCACGAGCGCATGTACCGCGACCGGCTCTGGACGATGCGCCAGTACGCCGGCTTCGCCTCCCCCGAGGACACCAACGAGCGCTACCGCTACCTGATCGAGCACGGCTCGACCGGGCTCTCGATGGCCTTCGACCTGCCGACCCAGCTCGGCCGCGACTCCGACGACCCGCTCTGCAACGGCGAGGTCGGCCGCACCGGCGTCCCGATCGACACGATCGAGGACATGCGGATCTGCTTCGACCAGATCCCGCTCGACGGCGTCTCCACCTCGATGACGATCAACGCGCCCGCCGCGATCCTGCTGCTGCTCTACGAGCTGGTCGGCGAGGAGCAGGGCGTGCCCTCCGAGAAGCTGCGCGGCACCGTCCAGAACGACGTGCTGAAGGAGTACATGGCGCGCGGCAACTACATCTACCCGCCGGTGCCGACGATGCGGCTGACCACGGACATCTTCGAGTACTGCCAGACGCACGTGCCGAAATGGAACACGATCTCGATCTCCGGGTACCACATCCGCGAGAAGGGCTGCTCGGCTGTGCAGGAGGTCGGCTTCACCCTCTCCAACGCCGTCGCCTACGTCGAGGCGGCGCTGGAGCGGGGGCTGAAGATCGACGACTTCGCCCCCCGCCTCGCCTTCTTCTTCAACTGCCACAACAACGTCTTCCAGGAGATCGCCAAGTTCCGGGCGGTGCGGCGGATGTGGGCCAAGATCGTCAAGGAGCGGTTCGGGGCCGAGAACCCGAACTCGATGAAGATCCGCTTCCACACCCAGACCGGCGGCGTCACCCTGCAGGCCCAGCAGCCCGAGGTCAACATCATCCGCGTCGCCCTGCAGGGCTTCGCCGCGGTCAGCGGCGGCACCCAGTCGCTGCACACCAACGGCTTCGACGAGGCGCTGGCGCTGCCGACCGAGCGCTCCGCCCGGATCGCCCTGCGCACCCAGCAGGTGCTCGCCTACGAGTCCGGCGTCGCCGACACCGTCGACCCCTTCGCCGGCTCCTACTTCGTCGAGTCGCTGACCGACGAGATCGAGCTGCGCGCCTGGGAGCTGATGGACAAGGTCGGCGAGATGGGCGGCTCGGTCGAGGCGCTGGAGTTCATGCAGCGCGAGATCGAGGAGTCGGCGCAGAGCTACCACGAGCGCTACCAGTCGGGCCAGGACATCATCGTCGGCGTCAACAAATTCGTCACCGACCAGGTCGACGACGTCGACATCCTCAAGGTCGACCCCGAGGCCGAGCAGCGCCAGCTGACCCGGCTCAAGGCCTTCAAGGAGGCCCGTGACCAGGCCGACGTCACCGCCAAGCTCGATGCCCTGCGCGATGTCGCCCGCGGCGACGGCAACCTCCTGCACCCGATCCGCGCCGCCCTCGCCGCCAACGCCTCGATCGGCGAGGTCTGCGGCGCCATGCGCGACGTCTTCGGCGAATACAAGGGCGGCGCCTTCTTCTAGCCCCCGCCGAACTGCATCAACTTTCCGGTCTGGGAGCCAGGAAATTTGATGCAGTTCGGGCGATTGCTGGCGGCGAGAGGATTCGCCTCCGCTGACGCGAAAGCGCTAGCGATGATCGAGGCATCGCGGACGTTGATGAAGTCGGAGCCGGAGCTGGCCGAGCTGCTGAGCACGGTCGAAGGAGTCGAGGTGACGATGGCCGAGAAGGGCTTCGGCACCCGGGTCGCGATCCGCGCCGACGAGGGGACCGGCCTCGAAGCGGCCGACCTCGAGGCCTTCCTCGATCGCCTGGCCGAGCCGCAGCGGCGGCCGTTCGACAGCGTCTGAACGGGGCCGCTCAGCCGCCCGCCTCGCGCTGCCGACGCAGCGCCTCGCGCGTGGCGTACAGGGCCGGCAGGGCGGACCGGTCCTTGAGTCGGCCCAGCTCCTCCTTGGAGGCGATCACCTCGTCGATCGTGATTACCCTGACTGAGATATCGCCCAACCCAAGCTCGATCGTCGCAACCTCTTCGAACCCGCCGATGGCGGCTGCCTTGGGGACCACGTCGAGCGGTCCGGCGCTGGTGTCAAATCGCTGTGTCTGCCAGCCCAGGAAGTCGGCGCCCCCCAATTCCACCGGGTCCTCATCCCCGAGCGGACGGGCATCGAGCGAGTTGAGCGCGGCGGCGAGTCGCTCGGCGTTGCCGAGGTCGCGCCGTGGCATCACGTCGAGGTCGAGGGTGACCGCCGGACTTCCCTGCAGCCAGGCCGCAACCGCGCCGATCACGCAGAACTCGACTTCGTGCTCGACGAGCGTGCGGAGCAGGCGCTCCGGGTCGAGCCCGGTCATATCGACTCCGATGCGAGATCGCGAAGGCGGGCGTAGCGCGAGAGGGCACGAAGGCGCTGCAGGGGCGTGAGCTCCAGCAGCTGCGCGGCCAACTCGACGTCGTGGGCATCGGCAACCATCTCGGTACTGAGCCGCAGGCGCTGCCCGCAGGCTGACACGAGCCGTTGCAGCGTCTTCCAAGAGGGAGTCGCGACACCACGCTCGTAGCGGGCGATCGCGGATTGTGAGGTCCCGGCACGCTGGGCGAGAGCACGCTGCGAGAGCCCGGCCGCAATCCGCGTGTCGCGCACGATTGCCCTGAGCGAATCCACGCCCATATGATATCTAATCAGGTATCAAACTGTTGAAGTGCGGACGGCGTCCTCTCGGAGCGTGGATAAATAGACTCCCGCGCCGATGCGCGAGAAGAACCCGGTCACCCACGACGAGAAGCTCGCCTATCTGCGCGAGCTGCGCGAGGCCGCGGTCAACTCCGCCTCCGAGGAGGCGGTCGAGAAGCAGCACGCGAAGGGCAAGATGACCGCCCGCGAGCGGATCGAGAAGCTGCTCGACCCCGGCTCCTTCGAGGAGCTCGACACCTTCGTCCGCCACCGCACCTACGACTTCGAGATGCAGAAGAAACGGCCCTGGGGCGACGCCGTCGTCACCGGCCACGGCACGGTCGACGGCCGCACCGTCTTCGTCTTCTCGCAGGACTTCACCGTCTTCGGCGGCAGCCTCGGCGAGGTGATGGCGGAGAAGATGTGCAAGGTGATGGACCTCGCCGCCCAGGTCGGGGCGCCGGTGATCGGCATCAACGACTCGGGGGGAGCCCGGATCCAGGAGGGCGTCGTCTCGCTCGGCGCCTACGGCGACGTCTTCGCCCGCAACGTCAAATGCTCCGGCGTGATCCCGCAGATCAGCCTGATCATGGGCCCCTGTGCCGGCGGCGCCGTCTACTCGCCGGCGATGACCGACTTCATCTTCATGGTCAAAGAGACCTCGCACATGTTCATCACCGGGCCGGAAGTGATCAAGACGGTGACCGGCGAGGAAGTCGAGTTCGAGGAGCTGGGCGGGGCGATGAGCCACAACTCGAAGTCCGGCGTTGCCCACTTCGCCTCCGAGGACGAGGAGAGCTGCCTCGAGGACGCCCGCTACCTGCTCAGCTTCCTGCCCTCGAACAACCTCGAGACGCCGCCGCGCTTCGAGCCCTCCGACGATCCCGAGCGCGAAGACACCGAGCTCGACTCGCTCGTCCCCGACGATCCCTCCAAGCCCTACGACATGCGCGACGTGATCGCCCGCATCGTCGACGACGAGGAGTTCTTCGAGGTCCACGAGCACTTCGCCAAGAACATCGTCTGCGGCTTCTCCCGCCTCGACGGCTTTCCGATCGGGATCGTCGGCAACCAGCCCGCCTTCCTGGCCGGCGTGCTCAACATCGAGGCCTCCGAGAAGGCGGCCCGCTTCGTCCGCACCTGCGACGCCTACAACGTTCCGATCCTCACCCTCACCGACGTCCCCGGCTTCCTTCCCGGAACCGACCAGGAGTGGAACGGGATCATCCGCCACGGCGCCAAGCTCCTCTACGCCTACACCGAGGCGACCGTGCCGAAGCTCACCGTCGTCACCCGCAAGGCCTACGGCGGCGCCTACGACGTGATGGCCTCCAAGCACATGCTGGCCGACTTCAACGTCGCCTGGCCGACGGCGGAGGTGGCGGTGATGGGCCCGGAGGGGGCCGTCAACATCATCTACCGCAAGGACATCGCTTCCTCGCCGACCCCGGACGAGCGCCGCCAAAAGCTGATCGACGATTACAAAGCCCACTTCGCGAATCCGTATTCGGCGGCTGAGCGTGGCTACATCGACGACGTGATCGAGCCGCGGGAGACGCGGCCCAAGCTGATCAAGGCGCTGCGGATGCTGCAGAGCAAGCGCGTGCCGCAGCCGAAACGGAAGCACGGGAATATTCCGCTGTAGCTCGTGGCGGTGGAGGGGAGCTGGGGGTCCCCCAGCTCCCCTTCTCAGGGACGAGCTAGCTTCGGGGTCCGGGAGATTTTCGGCGAGGCCTCGAAGTAGGCACCAGCTCCGCCGCCCGCAGGAAGAGCAGGGCCGCCCCACCTGGAGCGCTTGAGCTCACGGCGCGAGGCTTGTGAGCGCTTCCCGAAATTCGGTGCGCCTCTGGTTGGAGAGGTGGGGTGCCCTCTCGCGCAGCGGCGCTCCCTTTTTCGCCTTCAAAGCGCGGCGAGAGCCGCTCACTCCACAGCGAAAAAGACAGCAAGCGGGAGGGCACCCCACCTCTCCCTAAAGCTCCCGAACTTCAGGGCATCCGCGTCGCCGCCTCGCGCCGCGAGCTCCACGTCGCCAACGGCGCCGCGGTCAGCTCTTCCCAGGCGGCGTCCTCGCCGAAGAACTGCATGACAACGAAGTGCAGGAGCCCGGGAAGCATCTCCGGCGCCGTTTCCGGTTCGTCGCTCATCAACTTCGTCCGCACAAGAGTCTCGATAGCCCCTACCATGAAGGTTGCCGTTACAGGAGGTGGAGCTTGGCGAGAGGGGATCTCGCGGCGCGCGCCGTCAATCGCGTGGGAGAGGCGCTCCATCAAAAGATTATGTTCAGCGAGAGCAGCGCCGCCGGCGGCGTGCGCCTCGACGAGCAGGGCCCGGGCCAGGGCCGGCTGGTTGGCGCAGAACTCCAGCAGCTCGGCCAGCCCCGCCCGCAGGCCCTCGCGCCAGCCGGGCTGGCGCTTGGCGATGCCGGTCAGGCGCTGGTAGAGCCAGCCGGCGGCGTCGGCGTAGGCCTGGGCGAAGCAGTCCTCTTTGTCCTCGAAGTGCTTGTAGAAAGTCGCCCGGCTGGCCTGGGCGCGCTCGATCACGTCCTGGACGGAGATGTTCTCGTAGCCGCGCTCCCCGCTGACCAAGAGCATCGCCTCCAGCAGTCGCTCGCGGGCGCGGCGCACACGGCGGCCGGGGAAGGGGACGACCGCGGGGACCGTCTCGTCAGTCACTGTGGAAGCTTGATCGGACATTGCCTGAGCCTTTCGAAAACAACTTCCTTTTGTCTAGATATAGCAGCTTTCAGAGACACCGATGATCAGAACGTCAAAGTTTTTAGAGAAAACGAAACTAGACACCAGGTGAACGTTCTGGTATCTTGTCGGTATGGCGAAGCAGCGCCCACTGTCGGAGCGGCTCTCGAAGCTTCCCCCGGGGAGGCACTTGATCCCGAGCGACTACGTCTCCCAGAACCAGCGCGAGCGAATCCTGCTGGCGACCGCGGAGCTGGTCGCCGAGCGTGGCTACCAGAAGACCACGATCGAGCTGATCGCGAAAACGTCACGGGTCGCCCTGGTCACCTTCTACGAGCACTTCCCGGGCAAGGAGGAGTGCTTCCTCGCCGCCTTCGACGAGAGCGTCGCTGCCGCCAAGGAGGTCTTTGCCGAGCTGCTGGCCTCGGAGCAACCATGGCAGGAGCAGATCTCCGCCGGGCTCGAGATTTTTCTCGAGATGGTGGTCAAAGAGCAGGCGCGAGCGAAGCTCTGCATCGTCGAGGCCCAGGCTGCCGGCACGGCCTCGCTGGCCCGCTACCAGGAGATGCTGGAGAGCGTGGCCCCGAAGCTGCGCGAGGGGCGCGAGTTCAACCCGCGGGCGAGCCGGCTGCCGGACGGACTCGAGGTGGCGATCGCCGGCGGAATCGTCTGGCTGGTGCACCAGCGACTGGTCGCGGACGACGTCGACGACCTGATGGTGCTGCTGCCCGAGATGCTGCAGGTGACGCTGACGCCATACGTCGGCGAGGTCGAGGCGGGGCGGGCCGCCGACGCGGCTCAGGCGCGGGTGGCCGCCTGAGGACAGCGAGCGCAGGGAGCAGGGCCGGGCGCATGTGAGCGCGGGCACCCAGCCTGGGCCCGCGATCAGCGAGGACCCGGTGCGCAAACGGATCGTGCTGGCGATGGTGGAGCTGGCCGCCGAGCACGGCCTCGAGTCGACCACGGTGGCGATGATCTGCGAACGCGCGGGTGTGGGCCGCGCCGCCTTCGACCGCAGTTTCAGCGGCAAGGAAGATTGCTTCCTGCGGGTTCACGGCGAGATCGCGGTGGAGTTCTGCCAGCGCGCCGGCGCCGCCTATGCCGGTCCGCGCGCCTGGCACGACCGGATCTGGGCCGGGGCCTGGGCGGCGATGCGCTTCCTCCAGGAAGACGCGGTCCGGGCCCGCTTCTTCGTCGTCGCCGTCAACGGCGCCGGCGCCCGCGCCCAGGCTCGCCGCGACCGGGTGCTGCAAGGGCTGGCCGACATGATCGACGCCGGCCGCGCCGAGCTCGAGGAACCGGAGTCGGTCTCCCGCAGCACCGCCGAGATGGTCGCCGGGGCGATCTACGGCACGATCATGACCAAGGTCCGCGACGGGGCGATCGAGCGCGACGAAGAATTTCTCTCCGAGCTGGTCTACATGGCGATGATGCCCTACCTCGGCGCCCGCGCCGCCGAGGACGAGCTGCTGGTCCAGCCCCTGCACTGACGGGCCGATGGGCCGATATGTCGTCACTGACGCGACATATCGGCCCATCGGCTGGGGTATGGTCGGGGCGTGGCCAAGGCGACGGCGAAAGGCAAGGGGAAGAAGGCGGCCAGCGATGCTTCGGAGGCTTCGGCCTCGCCGCGCCTCCCCGCCGGTCGCCACGGGCTGCCGCGCGAGTTCATCGCCCAGAACCAGCGCGAGCGGATCATCACCGCGCTGGTCGACACCGTCGCGGAGCGCGGCTACAACGCCACCACCGTCGCCCACATCACCAAAGCGGCCTCGGTCTCGCGCCGCACCTTCTACGAGCACTTCGCCGACAAGGAAGCCTGTTTCCTCGCCGCCTACGAAATGGTCGCCGATCACATCCGCGATTCGATGCAGGTCGCGGCCGAGGCCTTCGAGGAATGGCCGCAGAAGGTGCGGGCGGCGCTGGGGACGATGCTGCGCTTCCTCGCCGGCGAGCCGGACCTGGCTCGCGTCTGCATGATCGAGCCGGTCGCCGCCGGGGGCGAGATCGCCGCCAAGCACCGCGCCTCGATGCAGGGCTTCGTCGAGATCCTCAAGGCGGGACGGCCCGAGCACGGCGGCGAGCGCCCGCTGCCCGAGGCGACCGAGGCGACCCTGGTCGGCGGCATCGTCTCCCTGATCGTGCGGGAGATCAACGCCGGCCGCACCGAGAAGCTGGAGGACCTGCTGCCCGACCTGGTCGAGCTGACGCTGGCGCCGTACCTCGGTGGTGAGGAGGCGGCGCGGCTTGCTCGGTCTGTGTAGATGGGAGGGACCCCCGCCCCCTCGATCGACAGCCAAGCTGCGATTCGCTGGAGGACTGGCGCTGTCGTCCCTATCCAGCTACCGGCGAAGGCGCTCGTTGCCCGACCGTCAACCGACGCCGAGCGTGAGGAGGGGCGGGTACCCCCTCCGAACGTTTTGCGCTTTTTGCCAAGAGGCAATCTCGGACGGCCGAAAGCGATCCAGCGAATAAGCGAGAGAGGAGGGGGTACCCGCCCCTCCTCTCACCCAGCGCTAGTACCCAGTCGGGTGACGCGCCACGAAGCCGGCGCTGCCGCGCCGGTCGGTGTGCCAGCGCGGGCCGGTTTTGCCGTCGGTGTTGCCGGAGGTGTCCCAGCGCACGCCGGCGATCACGGCGTACGCGTGACCGGGATTGGAGTAGACCGTGATCCAGCGACCGAGGCCGGCTTCGCCCCACTTGGCCATCGGGCCGGAGGGCAGCGGGCTTTCGATGAATTCGCCGCCCCGCAGCGCGAAGCTGACGGCGCCGGAGCAGTCATAGCCCTTGTCCCACCAGCGGCCGTGGCCGCCGCCGTAGATGTAGGGCTTGGTGCGAATCTTGTTGGCCGCTTCGATCACCGCGACGACCCGGGGCGGAGCGCTTTTCGGCGGGATCAGTTCCCCGGTGGGGAGAAGCTTTGCCTTTGCGGTCGGGGTGCAGACATCCACCGTGGCGGAGGTGAGGCCCCCGGTGACGCACTTGGCGGAGGCACTGCCGGGAGCGACGAGAGCGACGACGACGAAAGCCGCCGATAGCGCTAACGCTGCTTTGAACTTCAAGTTGTGCAACAGCAAACCGATCTCCTCTTGTCGGCCTACGGGGTTAGCTGTCGGGCTAGCGCTAAGAAGAGCCTGCGCTCCCGCCTGAACCAGGCGAGTTAGCCCCGAAAACGTGGTTCCCCCGTTCCCACACCGCCTATGAGCGAGTGGGATTCGGCGTTTCGGTTCTACGGACCGGCGGCAGTCTAGACCATCGACCGGCAGCATGCTCACATAACGCAAACATTTAGTGGCCTTTCGCACTTTCATCCCATATTCCTGTCGACCACACGGCTGCTAGCTTGGGCTGTGGGATGGAACTTGCCGGCCGCACAGCACTCCTCACTGGCGCCACCGGCGGCCTTGGCAAGGCGATCGCGAAGGCGCTGGCAGACCGCGGAGCGACCCTGGCCCTGAGCGGGCGCAACGCGGCGGCGCTGGAAGCGCTGGCTGCCGGGCTGCCCGGCGTGGGCCATCGGGTGGTTCCCTCCGACCTCGCCCAGCCGGGCGCGGCCGAGAAGCTGGCCGCGGAGACCGGGCCCGTCGACGTCCTCGTCGCCAACGCCGGGCTGCCCGGAACCGGGCGCCTCCCCGACTTCACGGCCGATGAGCTGACCGGGGCGCTGCGGGTGAACCTCGAGGCGCCGATGCTGCTTGCCAGGGCGCTGGAGTCCGGGATGCTGGAGCGAGGCTCCGGCCACATGGTCTTCGTCGCCTCGCTCTCGGGCAAGTCCGCGACCCCGCTCTCCTCTGTCTATAACGCGACCAAGTTCGGCCTGCGCGGTTTCGCCCTCGGCTTACGGGCGGATCTGAATCCGCTCGGCGTCGGCGTCTCGATCGTCTCCCCGGGCACGATCCGCGAAGCCGGCATGTACGCGGACTCCGGGGCGCCGCCGATCACCGGCCTCGGCACCGGCTCCCCCCTGCAGGTGGCGAGCGCCGTGGTCAAGGCGATCGAGCAGAACAAGGTCGAGGTCAGCGTGGCGCCGGTGCAGCAGCGGCTGCTCGCCCACTTCGCCCTGGCCAGTCCCGGCATCGCGGTCAAGATCGCCAGCGGCGGCGCCGGGCAGAAGGCGGCGGCGGAAGTGGCCGCCGGCCAGAAGGACAAGAGGTAGTGACGACGACCTTGGAGGCATCCCCATGACCAGCAGCAACTCTTTCGGCGCCCGTTCGACCCTCGCGGTGAGCGGGCGCGACTACGAGGTCTTCCGCCTCGACGCCTTGCAGGAGCGCTTCGACGTCGCTCGCCTTCCCTACTCGGTCAAGGTGCTGCTGGAGAACGTGCTGCGACTGGAGGACGGCGTCTCGGTCAGCGCCGCCGACGTCGAGGCGATCGCCGGTTGGGACGCGGCGGCCGAGCCCAGCGTCGAGATCCCCTTCCAGCCGGCGCGGGTGCTGATGCAGGACTTCACCGGCGTCCCCGCCGTGGTCGACCTGGCGGCGATGCGCGACGCGATGGAGGAGATCGGCGGCGACCCGGCGGCGATCAACCCACTGGTCGACGTCGACCTGGTGATCGACCACTCGGTCCAGGTCGACGCCTTCGGCAGCGCCGGCGCCTTCGCCGTCAACGCCGAGCGCGACTTCGAGCGCAACCGCGAGCGCTACTCGTTCCTCAAGTGGGGCCAGGAGTCCTTCGACAACTTCCGCGTGGTGCCGCCGGCGACCGGGATCTGCCACCAGGTCAACCTCGAGCACCTGGCCCAGGTCGTCTACAGCCGCGAGAGCGACGGCGTCGTCCGCGCCTACCCCGACACCCTGGTCGGCACCGACTCGCACACGACGATGGTCAACGGCCTCGGCGTGCTCGGCTGGGGCGTCGGCGGGATCGAGGCGGAGGCGGCGATGCTGGGTCAGCCGATCTCGATGCTGCTGCCGCAGGTGGTCGGCTTCAAGCTCAGCGGCGAACTGCCGGAGGGGGCGACGGCGACCGACCTCGTCCTCACCGTGACCGAGATGCTGCGCGAGCGCGGCGTCGTCTCCAAGTTCGTCGAGTTCTTCGGGCCCGGGCTGCCGACCCTCGGCCTCGCCGACCGCGCGACGCTGGGCAACATGTCGCCGGAGTTCGGGTCGACCTGCGCGATCTTCCCGGTCGACGCCGAGACCCTGCGCTACCTCGACCTCACCGGCCGCCCGACCGAGACGATCGAGCTGGTCGACGCCTACGCCCGCGAGCAGGGGATGTTCCACGACGAGAGCTCACCCGACCCGGTCTTCTCCGACCTGCTGGAGCTGGACCTGGGCGAGGTCGTGCCCAGCATCGCCGGGCCGAAGCGGCCGCAGGACCGGGTCCCGCTCTCCCAGGCCAAGGAGTCCTTCCTGGAGGCGATGGAGGAGTTCGACCCGGAGGCGCGCGAACAGCTCAGCAACGGCGTCGACGAGGCGAGCAAGGAGTCCTTCCCGGCTTCCGACCCCCCGGCCGCGAGCGGCGAAGACGATCGTGGCAAGCCCCGTCCCGCGGTCGACGGCGCCGCGGTGGCTCTGACCGCGCACCGCAGCGACGACGAGATCGAGGTGACGCTCGGGGACGGGACGAGCTTCCAGCTCGACCACGGCCGCGTCGTGATCGCCGCGATCACCAGCTGCACCAACACCTCCAACCCCAGCGTCATGGTCGGCGCCGGGCTGCTGGCCCGCAACGCGGTCCAGCGCGGCCTGGCCCGCAAGCCCTGGGTCAAGACGTCGCTGGCCCCGGGCTCGACCGTGGTCACCGACTACCTCGACCGCGCCGGCCTGACCGAGCACCTCGACGCGCTCCAGTTCAACCTCGTCGGCTACGGCTGCACCACCTGCATCGGCAACTCCGGGCCGCTGGCGGAGGAGATCTCGGCGGCGATCGCCGAGAAGGACCTCGCGGTCTGCGCCGTGCTCTCGGGCAACCGCAACTTCGAGGGCCGGATCAACCAGGACGTCAAGGCCAACTACCTGGCCAGCCCGCCGCTGGTCGTCGCCTACGCCCTGGCGGGGCGGATGGACATCGACCTGGCCGCGGAGCCACTGGGGGAGGGCGCCGACGGCGAGCCCGTCTACCTGCGCGACATCTGGCCCAGCGCCGAGGAGATCAAGCGGGTCGTCGGTGCCTCCGTGGCCTCGGAGATGTTCGCTCGCAACTACGCCGAGGTCTTCACCGGTGACGAGGAATGGGCCGCCGTCGAGGTCCCCGCGGGCGACCGCTACACCTGGCCCGACTCGACCTATGTACGACGGCCGAGCTTCTTCGAGGGAATGCCGGCCGACCCGCCCGGGGTCGAGCCGATCGCCGGGGCACGGGCGCTGGCGCTGCTCGGCGACTCGATCACCACCGATCACATCTCGCCCGCCGGCGCGATCAAGAAAGCGAGTCCGGCGGGGGAGTGGCTGATGGAGCAGGGTGTCGAGCCTGGCGAATTCAATTCCTACGGCTCGCGCCGCGGCAACCACGAGGTGATGATCCGCGGCACCTTCGCCAACATCCGCCTCCGCAACCTGCTGGTCGAGCGCTCCGGCGGCTTCACCCGTCACTTCCCCGACGGCGGCGAGACGACGATCTACGACGCCGCGATGTCCTACGCGGAGGAAGGCGTGCCGCTGGTGGTGCTGGCGGGCAAGGAGTACGGCTCCGGATCCTCGCGCGACTGGGCGGCGAAGGGAACCAAGCTGCTCGGCGTGCGGGCCGTGATCGCCGAGAGCTTCGAGCGCATCCACCGCTCCAACCTGATTGGGATGGGTGTGCTGCCACTCCAGTTCGCCGCCGGCGAGAGCGCCGAGTCGCTGGGCCTGAGCGGCGAGGAGACCTTCGACTTCGGCGATCTCGAGGACGGGCAGGCGAAATCGGTAATCGTCACGGCCAGCTCCGCCGCCGGCTCGTCGGTGGAGCTCAAGGCCACGGTGCGACTGGACACCCCCAACGAGGTCACCTACTTCCAGAACGGCGGCATCCTCCAGACCGTCCTCAGGAACCTGAAGTAGCTGTGCGCCACCGCTGCCACCCATTAGGGTGCAGCGGGGCCGCGGGAGGCAGGGGGGTCCGCGCGACCCTCACTGCACCAGCGCGTCGGTAGCCAGGGAGGGATGCCGACGCGGCCGTTCCCCTGGACGGGACTGCCCAAAGGAACAGTCACTAGCTAGCTATACCGCGTCACACCCCTGTGGTCAAGCGCAATCGACTGGTTTAGGAGCGGTCCGCCCCCCTTTAGGCACGATCGGAGTCTTTATGCCCCGACGCGGCGACTCCCCAGCCCTTGCGCTCGATCAGTTCGATCCCGATCACGCTGCCGACCGGGCCGACCGGGGTCAGGGTCGCGGCAAGCAGGGTGTAAGGCGCCTCGCGGCGCACCGCGGCGACCCAGATGACGATGCAGAGGACGATGAAGCCGAGGCCGTGGGCCCACCCGAACAGCATCGTCTCGGTGTCGAACCCCGGCAGCAGCCAGAACAGCATCAGGCCCGCGAAGATCACCAGCTCGACCCAGGAGAGGCGCTTGACCCAGACGAACAGCCGCCCGGGGACGGGCTTCGCGAAGGGCGAGCGTGGCACCGCTGTCAGGCGCCCGGCGTGAGCGCGGTGAGGACGATGCGCTCCTGCTCCAACATATGCGCGCCGGAGTAGCCCTCACCGGTGCTGGCCCGGCCCTGGCGGCCGATGTAGGTGAGCTCGACCCCCTCTGGGAGCAGTCCGGGCATGCGCCGCGACATCACCTTCCAGGCGCCCATGTTGCGCGGCTCCTCCTGTACCCAGGCGATCTCTTTCAGATTCGGGTAGGAGGCGATCAGGCCTTCGAGCTGTTCCTTCGCGAACGGGTAGAGCATCTCGACCCGGGCGATGGCGACGTTCTCGGCGCTCTCCCGTCTCTCGCTGGCGTCCATGTCGTAGTACACCTTGCCGGTGCAGAGGACCAGGCGCTCGACCTGCTCGCGCCGGTCTGCCGCCTTGGGGTCGTCGAGGATGAAGTGGAAATGACCGTTGGTCATCTCCTCGAGGCTGGACGTCGCGCGGTCGAGGCGGAGCAGGCCCTTGGGGGTGAAGACGATCAGCGGCCGGGGCTTGCGGATCAGCGCCTGGCGGCGCAGCAGGTGGAAGTACTGGGCCGCCGTGGTGGGGTTGGCGATGCGGATGTTGCCCTCGGCGCCGAGGGCGAGGAAGCGCTCGATGCGGGCGCTCGAGTGCTCCGGGCCCGAGCCCTCGTAGCCGTGCGGCAGCAGCAGGGTGAGGCGGCTGGTCTGCCCCCACTTCGACTCGCCGGAGACGATGAAGCTGTCGATGATCACCTGGCCGGCGTTGGCGAAGTCGCCGAACTGCGCCTCCCAGAGGACCAGCGAGCTCGGCGAAGCGGCCGAGTAGCCGTACTCGAAGCCGAGGCAGGCGATCTCCGAGAGCGGGCTGTTGTAGAGCTCGAAGGGGGCGGAGGCGTCCTCGAGGTTCTGCATCGGCGTGTACTCGAGGCCGGTGTTCTCGTCGTGGAGGACGAGGTGGCGGTGGGAGAAGGTGCCGCGCTCGGTGTCCTGGCCGGTGAGGCGGACGTGGACGCCCTCGGTCAGCAGCGAGCCGAAGGCGAGCGCCTCGGCCTGGCCGAAGTCGATCCCGCCCTGATCGATCGCCTCGATTCGCTTCGAGAGCGGGCGGCGCAGCTTGCGGTGGACGTTGAAGCCGTCGGGCGTCTTCAGCAGCTCCTCGTTCAGCGCCCGCAGCTTCTCGGCCTCGATGGCGGTGTGGACGGGTGGGCTGGCGCTGCGGTCGAGCAGTTCGCCGGTGCTGCTGCTGGTCGTCACCGTCGGGTCCTCGTACTCGCCCGACTCCATCTTCTCGCGCAGCTGCTTCAGCGCCGTCGCCATCTCCTCGCGGCGTGCCTCGGAGGCGTGGCCGACGTCCTCGGCCGAGATCGACCGCTCGCCGATCAGCTTCTCGGCGTAGATCTCCGAGACCGGCGGGTGGGCCTTGATCTTCGCCGCCATCGCCGGCTGCGTGTAGGCGGGCTCGTCGGTCTCGTTGTGGCCGAAGCGGCGGTAGCCGATCACGTCGATGACGATGTCGCGGGCCCAGCGCTCGCGGTAGGCCATCGCCAGCCGCACCGCCGCGGAGCAGGCCTCGACGTCGTCGGCGTTGACGTGGACGATCGGGACGTTGAATCCCTTCGCCATGTCGGCGGCGTAGGGGGTCGAGCGGGCGTCCTCGGGATCGGTGGTGAAGCCGACCTGGTTGTTCTGGATGAGGTGGATCGTGCCGCCGGTGCTGTACCCCTTCAGCGCCTGCAGGTTGAGCGTCTCGGCGACGACCCCCTGGGCCGGGAAGGCGGCGTCGCCGTGCAGCAGCACCGGCACCGCCCGTTTCGGGTCATGGCTCAGGGTCGGGCCCTCGAAGTCGGACTGCAGGAAGCGGGCGCCGCCGGTGACCACCGGGTCGACGAACTCGAGGTGGCTCGGGTTCGGGTAGAGCCGGACCGAGATCTTCTCGCCCTCGGAGGTCTCGTAGATGCCGCGGTGGCCGTAGTGGTACTTGACGTCGCCGGTGCCGCCGTGGGGAATCCCGGCCAGGGCCTTGACCGCGCCGAGGCGCTTGGACCCCTCGAACTCGGCCAGGATCGACTCGACCGGGCGGCCGAGGTTGTGGGCGAGGACGCTGAGGCGGCCACGATGGGCCATCCCGAAGACGACCTCCTCGGCGCCGGCGCGGCCCGAGAGCGTGACCAGCTCGTCGAGCATCGGCACGACCACGTCGAGCCCCTCGATCGAGAACATCTTCTGGCCCAGGTAGGCCTTCTCGAGGAAGCGCTCGAACTGGAAGACGTCGATCAGGCGCTCCAGCAGGCGCTGTTTCTCAGCCTCGGTGAGCGGCTGGCGGTGGGCGCCGGTCTCGATCATCTCGCGCAGCCAGATCCGCTGCTGGTGCGAGGAGAGGTGCTCCACCTGGTAGGCGATCGTGCCGCAGTAGGTCTCGCGTATTCGCGGCAGCGCCTCCAGCAGCGTTTCGCCAGGGACGCCGATGCGCAGGATCGAGGCGGGGATCCGGGCCATCAGCTCCGGCGTCAGGTTGACGTTCTCGGGCTGCAGCGCCGGGTCGCCCTTGGGCTCGGACCCGAGCGGGTCGAGCCGGGCGGCGAGGTGGCCGTGGGTGCGGTAGGCCTTGAGCAGCGAGGTCGCCGCCTGGACGGCCTGCAGCAGCTCTTCGTCGACCTCGCCCGGGGCGGTGCTCGGTTCGGCGCTGGGCGCGACGACGGTGGCGGCGGCGCCGAGCGGCGGCGCCGAGGCGGAAGCGGGGTGGGCGTTGGTGATGCCGGCGGTCTCGATGCCGAGGTGGGTGGCGACCGACTCGTAGAACTCGCCCTCGCCCTGCAGCAGCTGCTCGACCCGTTTGAGGAAGGCGCCCGACTCGGCCCCCTGGATCACCCGGTGGTCATAGGTCGAGGTCATCGTCATCACCTTCGAGACGCCGAGCTGCTTCAGCCTTTCCGGCGAGGCGTGCAGCCACTCCGGCGGGTAGGCGATCGAGCCGGTGGCGATGATCGCGCTCTGCCCGCTCAGCAGCCGCGGCACCGAGGCGACGGTGCCGACCCCGCCCGGGTTGGTGAGGGAGATGTTGGTCCCCTGGAAGTCGTCGGCGGTGAGCTTGCTCTCGCGCGTCTTCGCGATCAGCTCTTCGAAGTTGGAGTGAAAGCCGGCGAAGTCGAGCCCGTCGGCCCCCTTGATCGCCGGGACCATCAGCGTGTGCGAGCCGTCCTTCTTCTCGACGTCGACCGCGATCCCGAGATTGACCGGCCCGTTCTCGATCGCAACCGGCTTCCCATCCCGTTCCGCAAACGTCCGCACCATCACCGGAAGGTCTTTGGTCGCCTCCACGATCGCCCAGGCGACCAGATGAGTGAACGAGACCTTCAACCCACGCTCCTTGAGCACGAGGTTGATCGCCTTCCGTTTCGCATCCAGCGTGTCGACCGCGATCGTCCGGAACGAAGTCGCGGTCGGCACCGCCCGACTCTCATCCATCGCCCTGGCCAGCATCGCCGCGGGCCCCCGCAGCACCTTCTCCTCACCGGCGCTAGCGGCGACAGCCCCGTTCCCGCCACCGCCCCCCGCAGCCAGCACGTCCTCCTTGGTGACCTTCGCCCCTGGGCCACTCCCACTCACCGAAGCAAGATCGACGCCCGTAGCTTCCGCAACCCTCCGAGCAACGGGCGTAGCTCTGACGTCAGCGCTCCCGTTGCCAGAGTCGACCTTGGTCCCTCCGCCATTTCCGGCGCCCACCTGCGGGTGGCGGGGGGGAGACTCCGAGAACGAAGCCACGTCCTCGCCCGCAGGAGTCTCCCCCCCGCCAGGCCCCGCAGCTGAGGCGTCAGAACCCTCGGAAGAACCGGCTTCCATCTCCGCCATCGGAGCCCCCACCGGCACCTCGTCGTCCACCGCCACGAGCAGCTTCGTAATGACCCCGTCCATCGGCGCCGGCACCTCGGCGTCCACCTTGTCAGTGGACACCTCGACGACGGTGTCTCCCTGGCTGACCGTGTCGCCCTCGGCAACGTGCCACTCGAGGACGATCCCCTCGGTCACCGACTCGCCCATCTCAGGCATTGCGATCTGCACGGTGGCCGTCTCTGCCATTTCTATGTCTGAGTCTATGAAACTGGGCGAGCGAGCTTGCCGGTCGAGGTACGCTGACGGCGATGAACTACTTCGTCACCGGCGCAACCGGGTTCATCGGCCGTCATCTGGTCGAGCGCCTGCTGCAGCGCGAGGGCACGATCTACGCCCTTGTGAGAGCGGGATCGCGGGGCCGGCTGGAGGAGCTGCGGACCAGTTGGGGAGCCGACGGTGCCCGGATCGTCCCGGTCGCGGGCGATCTCTCCCAGCCCAGTCTGGGAGTTTCCGAGGAGGACCTGGTGGCGATGCGCGGCGAGGTCGACCACTTCTTCCACCTGGCGGCGATCTACGACATCACCGCCGGCGCCGAAGCGCAGGAGATCGCCAACGTCGAGGGGACCAGGCACGCGGTCGAGCTCGCGGGCGCGATCGAGGCCGGCTGCTTTCACCAGGTCAGCTCGATCGCCGCCGCCGGGCTCTACAGGGGCGAGTGGCGCGAGGACATGTTCGACGAGGCCGAACGACTGGACACCAATCCGTACTTCCGCACCAAGCACGAGTCCGAGCGCCTGGTCCGCGAGGAATGCCCGCGCCCCTGGCGCGTCTACCGGCCGGGGATCGTGGTCGGCGACTCGCGCACTGGCGAGATCGACAAGATCGACGGGCCCTATTACTTCTTCAAGGCGCTGCAGCGGGCGCGGCGGGTGCTGCCCTCCTGGCTGCCGACGGTCGGCGTCGAGGGCGGCGAGATCAACATCGTCCCGGTCGACTACGTCGCCGCGGCGATCGACCACATCGCCCACAAGCCGAAGCTCAACGGCCGCGCCTTCCACCTCACCGACCCCAACCCGAAGACCGCGGGCGAGGTCGTCAACCTCTTCGCCAAGGCGGCCGACGCGCCGCGGATGACGGTGCGGCTCGGCACCGACGTGACCGAGCCGGCGACCGGCCTCGCCCGCACGGCGATGAAGCTCTTCCCGCCGGCGAAGCGAGGGGTGAAGCTCGCCCTGAGCCAGCTCGACCTGCCGGCCGACGTCCTCACTTACATCGACTACCCGACCAGCTTCGACTCGACCGAGGCCCAGAAAGCGCTGAAAGGGTCGGGGATCGAGGTACCGCCGCTGGAGAGCTACGCGCCCAGGGTCTGGGACTACTGGGAGCGCAATCTCGATCCCGGCCTGTTCAAGGACCGTTCGCTGTCGGGCGCGGTGCGCGGCAAGATCATCCTCATCACCGGTGCCTCCTCGGGAATCGGCAAAGCGACCGCGGTCAAGGTCGCCGACGCGGGCGCCACGGTGCTGCTGGTTGCCCGCTCGGTCGAGAAGCTGGAGGAGACCCGCGACGAGATCGTCGCCGCCGGCGGCTCCGCCCACATCCACCGCTGCGACATGGCGGACATCGAGGACATCGAGCGGATGGCCGAGGAGGTCCTGGGGTATCACGGCCACGTCGACATCCTCGTCAACAACGCCGGCCGCTCGATCCGTCGCTCGGTCGCCCTCTCCTACGACCGCTTCCACGACTACGAGCGGACGATCCAGCTCAACTACCTCGGCGCCCTGCGCCTGATCCTGGCGCTGCTGCCGACGATGCGCGCCCGCAAGCAGGGTCACATCATCAACATCAGCTCGATCGGGACCCAGACCAACCCGCCGCGCTTCTCCGCCTACGTCGCCTCGAAGGCGGCGCTGGACGCCTTCAGCCGGGTGATCGCCTCGGAGATGGTGGAAGACAAGATCCACATCACGACGATCAACATGCCGCTGGTGCGGACGCCGATGATCGCGCCGACGCGGATGTACGACATGTTCCCGGCGATCACGCCCGAGGAGGCGGCCGAGATGATCAGCAAGGCGATGGTCAACAGGCCGAAGAAGGTGGCGACCAAACTCGGCAACTTCGGCGAGCTGCTCTACGCGGTGACGCCCAAGGTCAGCGACAAAATCCTCAACACCGCCTACAAGCTCTTCCCCGATTCGCAGGCCGCCAAGGGCAAAGGCGACGAGGCGCGAGAAAAAGCGCCCTCGACCGAGGCCGTCGCTTTCGCGCATCTCATGAAAGGCGTCCACTGGTAGGCATTCCGGCCGGGCGGGGCCTGCCCCGATGGGGGAGGCCTGCGGGCGAGGTTTACGTTCTCGGCCTCCCCCATCGGGTCACCCACCCGGAGGAACGCCACCGGCGGGACTTTCAGGGACGGGCTGGGCGTCGTAGCTGATGAATTCGGGACGCAGGCTCAAGCACTGGGGCTGGGGGTACGAGGACCAGGCGCCGACCGCGACGCAGATGGGGGAGGCGGCGGCGGGGATCCGGGCTCGGTTCGGGTTCGGCGGCGAGGTCGAGAAGCCGATGGCGCTGGAGCAGGTGGAGCTGCGCCCGGCGCGGCTGAAGGCGCCGGCGCGGTTCGGGGACCTGTTCTCCGACGAGCGTTACGAGCGAGTCTCGCACGCGCTGGGGAAGTCCTACCGCGACGTCGTCCAGGGCTTCCACGGGTGCTTCCCCAACCCACCGGACCTGGTCGCCTACCCGCGCGACGAGTCGGAGATCGAGACGGTGCTGAGCTGGGCCGAGGCCGAGGGAGCGGCGGTGATCCCGTTCGGCGGCGGCACCAGCGTCGTTGGCGGGGTCGAGGCCCGGCTCGGCGAGCGACCGGTCGTGACGATGGACCTGCGGCGGCTCGATCGGGTGCTGGAGGTCGATCCGGAGTCGCTGGCGGCACGAATTCAGGCAGGGGCGACCGGCCCGCGGCTGGAAGAGCAGCTGCGCGAGCACGGCCTCACCCTGCGCCACTTTCCGCAGTCCTTCGAGTACGCGACCCTCGGCGGCTGGATCGCGACCCGCGCCGGCGGCCACTTCGCGACCCTGGAGACCCACATCGACGACCTGGTCGAGTCGGTGCGGGCGATCACGCCGCGCGGCACCTGGGAGAGCCGGCGGCTGCCGGGCTCGGGGGCCGGCCCCTCGCCGGACCGGATGCTGATCGGCTCGGAGGGCATCCTCGGCGCGATTGCCGAGGCCTGGGTGCGGGTGCGGCCGCGGCCCGAGTTCAAGGCCTCGCGCGGGGTCGAGTTCGCCGACTTCCTGGCGGCGGCGGGCGCCGTGCGCGAGATCGCCCAGTCCGGCCTGCACCCCGCCAACTGCCGCCTGCTCGATGCCTCCGAGGCGGAGCTGACCGGCGCCGGCAGCGGCGAGGCGAACCTGCTGATCCTCGGCTTCGAGTCCGCCCACCACCCCGTCGACGCCGCCATGACCCTGGCCCTCGAAATCGCCCAGGCCCACGGCGGCACCCCCAACCGCCCGCCGACGGGCCGAAATGTCGACTCAGGCTCGACAAATCGGCCCACCGACGGCGAGGACGGCGGGGTTGGGGCTTGGCGGGGGGCGTTTTTGCTGGCGCCCTATTTGCGGGATACGTTTGTGGCCTGTGGGGTGCTGTCGGAGACCTTTGAGACGGCCGTTACCTGGGACCGCTTCGAGGAGTTCCATGCCAGCGTGATGGCAGCGGCTCGCAAGGCGGTGGCCGGCGTCAGCGGGGTGCCGGCCGAGGGTCCGGGCGCGGCTCGGGTCAGCTGCCGCTTCACCCACGTCTATCCCGACGGGGTCGCTCCCTACTTCACCGTCCTGGCACCGGCCGTGCGCGGCGGCGAGGTCGAGCAGTGGGACGAGATCAAGGCCGCCGTCTCCGAGGCGCTGATCGACGGCGGCGGCACGATCACCCACCACCACGCCGTCGGCCGCGACCACCGTCCCTGGTACGACCGCCAGCGCCCGGCGCCTTTCGCGGCGGCGTTGCGAGCCGCCAAGGCCGAGTTGGACCCTGCTGGGATGCTCAACCCCGGCGTGCTGATCGACCCCGCCTGAGTTGCATTGCGATTACCCTGCTTTTGTGAGCGCGGAGCCAAAAAAGCGGCCTGTTGATGATCCCTGGCGCCACAACGAGGCGTCGCGGCGGCGGCAGTTGCTCGAAGACGCTCGCCGCCCAATGGCGGTCAACCTGGCCGAAGGACTGGCGCTGAGCGAATTTCTCTCCACCTTCACCGGAAGCGCACGGAAGAGTTGACGCCGCCGGATTCGGTTCGGCTGCGGGAGTTGCTGGCGCGCCTGATCGAGGCCGACGTGCGCTTTGTTCTGGTCGGAGGGCTGGCGGTAAATGCTTGGGGGTATCTGCGCGCCACCCGGGACGTGGATTTCGTGCCCGATCCCGAGCCAGGGAATCTTGCCAGGCTCAACTCTCTCCTGACCGACCTTGGTGGGAAGGTCGACGTGGACGTCCAAGGCCTCCCTCAGGTGCCACCGTTTGCCGTGCTCGAGGCGAAGGCCAAGGAGGTCGACCTCGACGGCCTAGTCGTTCGAGTCTGCTCGCTCGAGCACCTGATCGAGATGAAGCGGTCGAGCGAGCGGGCGAGGGACCGTGAGGATCTCACGGCGTTGGAGGTCGTCCAGGAGGAGGAGCAGGAGGGGAAATGACCCCTCCCGGCGCTACCCTGTCGCGACTCGATCTCCCTGGTCAGGCCGGTTTGAGGCCGCCAGCCGCCTCCCACGATGGAAACCATCACTTCGGAACAACCGACCGTGCCGGCTGATCCCGGCCAGGCCGGCTCGCAGGAGCCGGTCGCGCCGCGCCGCTCGCCGCTGCGGGCGGCGATCAAGACGGGCCGGCCGAAGGAGTGGATCAAAAACGTCTTCGTGTTCGCCGGGCTGCTCTTCTCCGGCAAGTTCAACCAGTCCCACGAGGTCGTCGAGGCGGTCCTCACCTTCGTCGCCTTCTGCCTGATCTCCAGCGCCGGCTACTTCGTCAACGACCTGATCGACGTCGAGCTCGACCGCAAGCACCCGAAGAAGCGCCTCCGCCCGCTCGCCGCCGGCGAGCTCTCCGAGGGCACCGCCAAGGCGATCGCCCCGGCGCTGGCGCTAGTCGCGGTCGCCCTTGCCTTCGCCACGGTCAACTGGGAGGTCGGGCTGATGGTGATCGGCTACGGCGTCGCCCAGATGGCCTACAGCCTTGGCCTCAAGCAGATCGTGATCATCGACGTGATGACGCTGGCGGGGCTGTTCATCCTCCGCGTCGCCGCCGGCGCCAGCGCCGTCGATGCCCACGCCTCCGAGTGGCTGATCCTCTGCACCGGCTTCCTCGCCGCCTTCCTCGGCTTCACCAAGCGCCGCCAGGAGGCGGTGTCCGAGCTGCACGAGGGGACCTCGACCCGGCCCGTGCTCGAGCATTACTCGCTGCCCTTCCTCGACCAGATGGTCTCCCTGGTCACCACCGGCACCGTCATCAGCTACGCGATCTACACGGTCAACTCGCCGCTGATCGGCAACCAGATGATGCTGACGATCCCGCCCGTGGTCTACGGCATCTTCCGCTACCTGTACCTGATCTACGACCGCTCCGACGACCGCTCGATGGCCCAGATCGTCGCCGGCGATCGCGGCATCCAGGCCGCCGGCGCCTCCTACGCGCTCGTCGCCTTCCTGCTGCTCTACGCCTTCAACTAGACCAGACCCTCTTCCGGCTCGGTCTCCATCAGGTAGAAGCGGGCGCGGCCGAGCTCCTCGCCGTCGATCTGGACGACGGCGGCATGGGGGCCGGAGGCCTCGAAGTTGGCGGTGGCGCCGATCGACATCACCAGGCGCTGCTCCTGGCCGGCGGGCATGCCGGGCGGGCGCCCGGTCTCGAAGCTGGCGGTGAGACCCTCGCCGAGCTCGATCCCGTCGGGGTCCTGGATCGTGACGACGAGCTCGTGCGGGTCGTTGGTCTCGTGCCAGGCGACGTCGATGCCGAGGCCGATGTGGAAGGACCACTCGTGCGGCAGCTCGGGCAGGCGCAGGACGTTCCAGCCGCCGCCGTTGAGGTAGAGCTTGCCGTTGACCGCCTCGCTGTGGTCGGCGAGCAGGAGGAAGCCGATGTTCATGGCGCCTCGGGGTAGGGGACGACGGCGAGGTCGGAGATCAGCTCGACTTTTCCGTCGCGGCTGAACTGGAGGTCGACCGTCTCGTTCTTGCGGTAGGTGCCGAAGAGACCGAGGTACATCGCCAACCAGCGGCTGGTGGTCATCTTCTCCTTGACGATTGGACGGCCGAAGACAACCTCGCCTGCTTCGATCGAGTAGTCGCTGCCCTCGCTCTGCTCGACGCCGTTGATGAAGACCGTGAAGGGAGGCTCCGCGCCGGCGGGGATCTTCACCCGCTCGCCGGCGGCGTAGCTGCCCTTCGGTATCTCGGTGCCGGAATCGCTCATCTGCCCTCTGCTTCCAGAGTCTCCCGCACCAGGTCGAACGGCGTGTCGTGAGCGCTCGGGTCCAGCTCCTCCCGCCCCACCCCGCCCCGGTAGGGCACGAACGTGCCGTCGCCGCGGACGTCGACGCCGGCGACCGGCTTGCGCAGCAGCCCCTTGCCCTTCAGCTCCAGGCGAGCGTGAACCTGGTCGGCGGGCGTGTAGTCGCGCACGAACGAGGCGGACTTGACCGGGCCCTCGGCACGAATCGCCAGGGCGCGGCGGCGCATCTCGGCGACCGCCTCGGCGAGGTCGTCGTAGCCGGCATGGTCAACCTCCGACCCATGCCGCACGGTCAGCTTCCACTGCGGACGGGACATGGAGCGGAGCCTATGGAACCCGCTCGGGCGGGAAGTGGTTGGGAGGGTCAGGCGCCGCGGCGCGTGCGTTTCGGGCGGCGCGCCGGCGGCCCGACGATTTTCTCCGGGCCGTTGCGATCGTCGAGCGCTACGTACTCGCGCTCGCGCTCGCCGGTGTAGATCTGGCGCGGCCGGGCGATTTTCAGCTCCGGGTCCTCCTGCATCTCCATCCACTGCGCCATCCAACCGGCGGTGCGGGGGATCGTGAAAAGCACCGTGAACATGTTGGTCGGGATCTCCAGCGCCTCGTAGATGATCCCGGAGTAGAAGTCGACGTTGGGGTAGAGCTTGCGCGAGGTGAAGAAGTCGTCCTCGAGCGCCCGTTTCTCCAGCTCGCGGGCGATCTCGACCAGCGGGTTGTACTCGGTCGCCTCGAAGACCTCGTCCATGTGCTCCTGGATGATCCGCGCCCGCGGGTCGTAGTTCTTGTAGACGCGATGGCCGAAGCCCATCAGTTTCTCCTCGCGGTCCTTCACGCGGGCGAGGAAGTCGGGGACGTTCTCCGGCGACTCGATCCGCCGCAGCATCCGCAGCACCGCCTCGTTGGCGCCACCGTGCAGCGGGCCGTAGAGGGCCGCCACCCCGGCCGCGACGGCCGAGTAGGGGTCGACGCCGGAGGAGCCGACGCCGCGCACGGCATTGGTCGAGCAGTTCTGTTCGTGGTCGGCGTGGAGGATGAAGAGGATGTCCAGGACTTTCGCCAGGACCGACTTCGGGATGTGCTTGTCTTCGGTCTTCTTGAACATCATCGAGAGGAAGTTCTCGGCGAAGTTGAGGTCGTTGTCCGGGTAGACGTAGGGGAGGCCCATGTTGTGCCGGTAGGAGAAGGCGGCCAGGGTCGGCACCTTGGCGATCAGCCGGACCGCCGCCATGTAACGCTCTTCGGGGTCGTCGATCTGCTTCGCGTCCGGGTAGAAGGTGGAGAGGGCGCCGACGCCGGCCAGCAGCATTCCCATCGGGTGGGCGTCGTAGCGGAAGCCCTCGAAGAACTGCTTCAGGTCCTCGTGGACGAAGGTGTGGTGGGTTATGTCGAAGGTCCAGCGGTCGAGCTGGGGCCCGGTCGGCAGCTCGCCGAAGATCAGCAGATAGGCGGTCTCGAGGAAGGTCGAGCGCTCGCAGAGCTGCTCGATCGAGTAGCCGCGGTGTTCGAGGATGCCGGCGGCGCCGTCGATGTAGGTGACCGCCGAGCGGCAGGAGGCGGTGTTGTTGAAGGCCGGGTCGTAGGACATCAACCCGAATTCGTCCTCCGTGACCTTGATCTGGCGCAGATCCAACCCGCGCACCGTGCCGTCCTCGATCGGCAGCTCGTAGGTCTCGCCGGTGCGGTTGTCGGTGACAGTGAGTGACTCGGGGCTCATGCGGCGCTCATTCTTTCAGTTCGCTGGCGCCGGTCGTTAAGACGCTGTGGCGCTACGCGGTGGGCAGGGCCTCGAACTGCGTCATCCGCCGCAACGCCTCGAAGCGCTCGTCGATCTCCTCGCGGCTGAGGCGGGAGACGCGCTCGGTCCCGAACTCCTCGACGTTGAAGGAGGCGAGCACGGTGCCGTAGCCCATCGCCCGCCGCAGCTGGGCCTCGTCGAGGTCGCCCTCCTGGCCGTCGATATAGCCGAAGAAGCCGCCGGCGAAGCTGTCGCCGGCGCCGGTCGGGTCACGCACCTCCTCCAGCGGGAAGCCGGGCAGGGCGAAGAAGCCGTTCTCGGTGAACAGGGCGGCGCCGTACTCGCCCTGCTTGGCGATCACCGCGCGCGGTCCCAGCTCCATCACGGCGCGGGCGGCGCGGGCGAGGTTCGACTCGCCGGTCAGCTGGCGGATCTCGGCGTCGTTGACGACCAGGCAGTCGACCTCGGCGATCGCCGCCTGCAACGCGCCCTTGGCGGTCTCGATCCAGAGGTTCATCGAGTCGAGGCCGCTGAAGCTGGCCTCGCACTGGGCGCGGACCTGGCGCTGCAGGTCGGGCTGGATGTTGGCGAGGAAGAGGGTGTCGGCGGCCTTCGAGCTCGCGGAGAGCTTCGGCTCGAACTCGGCGAAGACGCCGAGCTGGGTGTCCTCGGTGTGGGCGACGTTGAGGTCGTACTCGTAACGGCCGCGCCAGAAGAAGGACTTGCCGCCGGCGACCCGCTCGATGTCGTCGGTGAGGATGCCGCGCCGCTCGAGCACGGCAAACTCGTCGGGGCCGAAGTCGTCGCCGACCGGGCCGACCGGGCGCACCTCGGTGAAGAAGCTGGCGGCGAGGGAGAAATGGACGGCGGCGCCGCCGAGCATGCGCTCGCGCTCCCCGAACGGGGTCTTGACTGCGTCAAAGGCGATTGATCCGACGACGGTTAGCGACATGCGCGCAACAGTATCCGTAGGATCGCCTGCGTGGATCGGCGCCTCCTTCTCTTCGTGGCCGTGCTCTCGGCCGCCGTCCTTTTGGTAGCGGCGGCGGTACCCGCGATCGGCCGGGACAGCGTCGCCCCCACGCTCGACCGCAAGGGCTCCGCGGTCGCCTTGGCGAAAGCCAAGCGCGCCTTCGACCTGGCGCGGACGGCGAAGCGGAAAGCTCGCGAAGCAAGCGAAGGCGCGAGCGCCGCGAAGGATGCGGCCGCCACGGCCGAGGGCGTGGCGACCCTGGCCAGAGCCGCGGCGACCGCGGCGAGCGGCGTCGCGAACGCGGCTGCCAGCGATGCGACCGCATCCCGGGCCGCGGCCGCGGCCGCGCAGGCGCAGCTCGACGCCACCCGAATCGTCTCCGCCTTCGAGCCCGCGGCGGTCGCCTCGAACGTCCCAATCGGCGAATACGAGGCGAAGGGCGGGCCGGCGGTCCAGGTGACCGTTCCGAGCTCGGGGCTGATCGAGGTCTGGGCGCAGGTGGAGATCGTGGCCGACGAAGGCGGGGCGGTCGCGCTGTTCGAGGACGGTCAGAAGGTCCCGGGGATCTCCGAGCCGGAATTCTGCGGCGACGATTCCGCCCTGATCGACATGCAGGGCGCCGGTGCCGGCGGGTTCATGACGTTCTCCACTCCGCCCACCCCGGGGTTACTCGGATGCGCGAATGGCGGCGCTCCCGCCCCCGTGCTGCTGAGCCGCCCGCCCGGCCCCCATGCCTACGAGCTTCGCTACTCGGAGTGCTCGTGCCCCGGGGCCGGTGAAGCCGAATTCCGCAACCGGGTGCTGCGCGTCGCCCCCAGGCCCTGAGATGAAGGCGATCCAGATCCAGGAGTTCGGCGGCCCCGAGACGCTCGAGCTGGTCGACCTGCCCGATCCGATCCCCGGCGAGGGCGAGGTGGTCGTCGAGATCTCTCGCGCCGGCATCAACTTCGCCGACACCCACGCCACCCGCAACGACTACCTCGCCGAGCAGTCGCTGCCGTTGATCCCCGGTGCCGAGATCGCCGGCCGCACGCCCGACGGGCGGCGCGTTGCCGCGCTCCTGGGCAGCGGCGGCTACGCCGAGAAGGCGGTGGTTCCGGAGTCCCTCCTGATCCCGATCCCCGACGAGGTCGACGACGAGCAGGCGGCGGCGATGCTGCTGCAGGGCCTGACCGCGATGGCGCTGGTCGGCCGCTGCGCCCGGGTCGAGGCGGGGGAGACGGTCGTCGTCGAGGCCGCCGCCGGCGGCACCGGCACGCTCGCCGTGCAGCTCGCCAAGCGCGCCGGCGCCAGGGTGATCGGCCTCGCCTCCAGCGAGGAGAAGCGCGACTTGGTGCGGGGGCTGGGGGCTGACGCCTGCGTCGACTCCCGCGCCGAGAACCTCGCCGAGGCGATCCGCGAGGCCAACGACGGCAAGCGCGTCGACGCGGTCCTGCACATGAGCGGCGGCGGCGCCTTCGACGCCGAGATGAGCGTGTTGGCGCCGCTGGGCCGGATGGTCGTCTTCGGGATTGCCTCCCGCGAGCAGCGCGAGGTCACGACCACGGCGCTGCTGCGCGGCTCCAAGGCCGTGATCGGCTTCTGGCTGGCGCACCTGCTCGCCCGCCGCGAGCTCGTAGCCCCTATGATCGGCGAGTTGCTGGGCGCGGTCGCCGCCGGAGATCTCGACGTGACCGTCGGCAACGTCTATCCACTTTCGGACGCGGCGCGGGCCCACGAAGACCTGATCGCCCGCCGCAGCAGCGGCAAGCTCCTTCTCGACCCCTCTAAATAGATGACCACTCCCTTCCACGACCTCGGCCTCTCGCCGCCGATCCAGCAAGCTCTGGACGAGCTTGGCTTTCAGGATCCGACGCCGATCCAGGAGCAGGCGATCCCGGAGCTGCTCGGCGGCCACGACGTGATCGGCCAGGCCCAGACCGGCACCGGCAAGACGGCGGCCTTCGGGCTGCCGCTGTTGCAGTACCTCGATCCCGAGAACAACGAGGTGCAGGCGATCGTCCTCACCCCGACCCGCGAGCTCTGCATCCAGGTGACCCAGGCGCTGCGCACCTACGCCGAGCACCTCGACGTCGAGATCGTCGCCGTCTTCGGCGGCGCCCCGATCCGCTCGCAGCAATCGCAGCTGCGCTCCGGCGCACACGTCGTCGTCGCCACCGTCGGTCGCATGAAGGACCTGATGGCACGGCGCTCGCTGGTCCTCACCGCGGCCCGCTACGTCGTCCTCGACGAGGCCGACGAGATGCTCGACCTCGGCTTCATCGAGGACGTCGAGAAAATCCTGCGGATGTGCCCGAGCGGGCGCCAGACGGCGCTCTTCTCGGCGACGATGCCGCCGCCGGTCCAGAAGCTCGCCGAGGGCTACATGTACGACCCGACGACGATCCGGATCACGCCGAAGACGCTGACCGTCGACGCGATCGCCCAGGCCTTCGTCGAGGTCCCGGCCAAAGACAAGGCGGCGCGCCTGGTCGAGTTGCTGAAGACCGAAGAACCCGAGCAGGCGATCATCTTCACCCGCACCAAGATCGGCGCCTCGAAGCTGGAGAAGACGCTGAAGGACAAGGGCCTGGACGTGAAGGCGCTGCACGGGGACCTCAGCCAGGGCGTCCGCGACGGGGTGATGATCGCCTTCAAGAGCCACCGCGTGAAGCTGCTGGTCGCCACCGACATCGCCGCCCGCGGCCTCGACATCGAGCACGTCACCCACGTCATCAACTACGACGTGCCCAACTCCTCCGAGACCTATGTCCACCGCATCGGGCGGACCGGCCGGGTCGGCCGCACCGGGCGCGCGATCACCTTCGTCACCCCCGCCCAGCGCGAGGAGATCAGCCGCATCGAGCGCGACGTGAAGACGACGATCGGCGAGTGGGAGAGCCCCGAGGAGCGGCTCGAGCA
>JBAQZI010000075.1:0-9947 GCA_049790835.1 Solirubrobacterales bacterium | reverse complement strand
GGGCCGATATGTCGTCTCTGGCTCGACTTATCGGCCCATCGACCGATGCGTTGGGCGTCCGGCGGCGTCCCTAACTTGGATCGCGCGATGGATGAGCAGACGCTGATTCCGACTCCAGAGCAGGTGTCGATTCCGGTACCCGAGCAGACGGCGATCCCGACCCCGCCGGAACGGATCGCCCTGCGCGATCTCGAGGACGGCCAGCGGGTCCGCGGCGTCTACGCGGTGCGCCAGCGCGAGCTGCGGCGCAAGCGCAACGGCGAGCCCTGGCTGCGGCTCTCGGTCGGCGACGCCAGCGGCGCCGCCGAGGCGGTCTGCTGGGAGGAGGCCGAGTCGCGCTACGCGCGCTGCGCCACCGGCACCGCGGTCTTCGTCACCGGCATCTTCGAGATGAGCGAGCGCTGGGGGGCCAAGATCAAGGTCACCGAGCTGCGCGAGGCGGCCCCGCACGAGTACGACGCCGACGAACTGGCCCCCGAGTCGCACGTCTCGCTCGAGCATCTGGAGACCGACCTGCGCTCGCTGCTGGCGACGATCCAGGAGCCGCAGCTGCGGGCGCTGCTCGATTCCTTCTTCGCCGAGGGCAGCGAGGCCTGGGCCCGCTTCCGCGACGCGCCGGCGGCGAAGGTCTACCACCAGGCCTATCGCCACGGGCTGCTCGAGCACACGCTCTCGGTCGCCCAGGCGGTCAGCGCCGCCTCCAACTTCTTCCCCGGCATCGACCGCGACGTCGCCGTGACCGGCGCCCTCCTGCACGACATCGGCAAGACAGAGGCCTACAACGACGACCCGCTGGCGATCGACCTCACCGACCTCGGCCGCCTCCAGGGCGAGATTCCGCTCGGCTATTACTTGGTCCGCCGCCAGATCGAGGAGATTTCCGGCTTCGACCCCGAACTCGCCCAGTGCGTGCTCCACATCATCCTCAGCCACCACGGCCAGCTCGAGCACGGCTCCCCGGTCGTCCCCGCCACCCGCGAGGCGGTCCTCGTCCACATGATCGACAACCTCGGCGGCCGGCTCGGCAGCTTCGACCGCCTCGAGCGCCAGCTCCCCGCCGGCGAGTCCTGGTCGGGCTTCGACCGCGCCCTCTCAGGCTCGGCCTACTTCGGCCAACGCGCCGCTTAGCTCCCGCGTCGCCGCGCCAGCAGCGTCGCAACCCGTTCGAGCACGGCCTTCGGTTCGCGATGGAAGCGCACATCGGTGACCCGGGTCAGCTCGATCCCGGCGAGCATCAGATCCTCGTCGCGGAGGTGGTCGCGCTCGAAGGCGACGTTCGTACCGTGGGTCGCGTAGGTGTCGAGTTCGACCGCGAAGCGCTGCTCCGGCCAGTAGACGTCGAGCTCGAAACCGGCCTCGACGAAGTTGGTCGCCGGTCGCGGCAGGCCGGCCCTCAGGACCGCTTCGAAGAACAGGGTCTCGAACCCGGAACGGGTGAAGGCCACGGGCTGGTAGAGCGCGATCGCCTGGCGCAGTCGGCGTCGGCCACGATGGCGTCCGCTGCGCTGGAGAAGGTCCTCGATCGGCCCGAGATCGAACAGCTTCCGCTCCTCGCTGCGCTCGAGCATGCGCCGGAGCGGGGAGGGGGGTAGTTCAGCGGCGCAGTCGAGCAGCGTGCGCGGCAGGGCGGTGACCGGAATCCGGTCTTCAAAGGCTCGGTCGTCCGCGGTCAGGATGCGCGAGTGGTGGAGCTGGATCGGAGGTCGTGGCTTGCGCGGTATCGGTGAGGTCACGTGCAGCGGCGCCGGCCCGTATCGCGTGATCCCCCAGAGCCAGGCAGCGGAGCGATGGCTCAGTAGTGCACTTGGCCCGCAGGCGAGCACCGCTGCCAAGCAGCGTCCATGGTCTGAGATCCGCCGATGGCCGACCGCGTAGACGCCACGATGGAGCCGGAGCAACCGCCCCGCGGCCACTTCGCGCTTTACAGCGCCGGGTGAGTAGCCAAGGAGCGTTTCCAGCTGACGAATGGAAACCACGCCGTGCTGCCGCTCGGCGAGTTCCGGCAGTCCTTTGGGTCGCATACCGGACCAAAGGACTGCCGGAACGCGATCTCTCCCCCCTGAGGGCTCAGAACTTCACCGTGCACCGCTGGATCCGGTGCACGTCGCCCCTGGCCCGCTGAACGCACTTGACCAGGCGCTTCGGGTCGCCCTCTTTCTTCGCGGCGTGGAACGAGCGGCGGATCTCGCGCCGCACCCGGCGGTTGACGTCCTCGATCGTCCCCGAGATGTCAGTCAGGTTGGCTCCCTTGACGCCGAACGACTTTTCGAAGCTCTGGTTGGCGCTGTCGATCGCCTTGTCGGTGGTGCTCAGAACCGGCTTGACGATGAAGAAGTAGGCCGCCGCGAGGATCCCGACCGTGACCAGGAGCCGGATAATGCCGGAAGTCAGGCTCCCAAAGAGGTTGCGCAGGATGTCCATGGCGTCGGCCGCAGACTATCCTGCGACGCGTGGCGAAGGACACCGAGAAGCTGATTCGCCAGCTCTCGTTGATCTCGTTCCTGATGGCGCAGGGGAGGCCGGTTTCGGCGCTCGAGATCAAGCGGGAGGTGGAGGGGTACAGCGACATGAACGAGGACGCGTTCGCGCGGCGCTTCTACGCGGACCGGGCCGAGCTGGAGAGCTTGGGGATCATCCTCGGCGTCGAGAAGCCGGGCGAGGGCTTCTTCGAGGCCGAGCTCTACTCGCTGCCGCCGGAGAACTTCTATCTCGACGCGATCAAATTCACCGACGAGGAGCTGGCGGCGCTGAGCACGGCGCTGCTGCTGCTGACCGACGGCGGCTTCGCCTACGCCGAGCCGCTGCGGCTGGCCCTGCAGCAGGTCGCCTGGGGCCACCCGAACCCGCTGGTCGAGGGCGAGCGCGCCCCGGTCGAGATGGCGATGACCGCCTCCGCCGGCGGCCGCGACCTCTCCCAGCGCCTCTCCAAGATCGAGACCGCGATCAGCCGCCGCAAGACGATCGAGTTCACCTACTTCACGATGGAGCGGGGGGAGACCGAGAAGCGCAAGGTCGATCCCTACCACCTGGTCTTCCGCGGCGGCCAGTTCTATTTGATCGGCCTCTCGCACGAGCGCGAGGCGGTGCGGGTCTTCCGCCTCTCGCGGATCCAGGGCAAGGTCGGCTACGCCTCCAAGGCCGAGCACGACTTCTCCCCGCCGGAGGACTTCGACCGCCGCGACTACGGCAGCCGCGCCGACTGGCAGCTGGGGGAGGAGCGCGGCGTCGCCAAGGTCTTCATCCGCGACCGCATCGCCTGGCTGATCGAGCGCGACTTCGGCAGCTACGGGACGCTGCGCCCGGTGAAAAAGTCCGACGGCGCTCCCGGCAAGGGCCAGATCTTCGAGACCCCCTACGCCTCGCACCGCGAGCTGATCGCCTGGGTCCTGCGCTGGCGCCAGAACGCCCGGGTGCTGGGGCCCGACGACCTGCGCGAGGAGGCCGAGACGCGGCTCTCGCTGCTCCATGACCGCCACCACAACGGCTTCGAGCCGGCCGAGATCGTCGACCGGCCGCTGCGCGACGCCCCCCGCCGCGCTCGCTCCAACGGCCGCGGCGAGGCGGCGATCCGGCCTGAGCGCTTCGCCCGCCTCGTCACCCTCGCCGGGATGCTGATCGAAACGGCGAAAAAGGGCGAGCGGCTGCAGGTCGCCGAGCTGCGCCAGCGGCTCGAACTGACCGAGGAGGAGCTGCGCGAGGACGTCGACCTGCTCAACGTCGTCAACTTCGGCGGCGGCACCTACGTGCTCTTCGCCGAATTCATCGGCGACGAGATCGAGGTCGACTCCGAGCCCTACGGCGACAACTTCGCCCGCCCGGCCCGGCTGCTGCCGCTGGAGGCCAAGGCCCTGGTCGCGGCGATCGACCTCTTCGGCGACCACCTGCCGCAGACCGACCTGCAGAAGGCGCGCAAGAAGATCGTCGACGCGCTCGGCCACGACCCCTCCGAGGAGGGGCTGGAGATCGCCTCGGCCGGCGGCGGCGACGCCCGCGTGGCGCGGATGGTCAACGACGCGATCGCCGCCAGCAAGGTGCTCGAGCTCTCCTATTACAAGGAGAACGAGGACCAGTTCACCGACCGCCGGGTCGAGCCCTACCGGCTCGAGAACGGGCGCGAGGGTTGGTACGTCGAGTGCTACGACCTGACCAAAGAGGGCGTGCGCCACTTCAAGCTTGACCGGATCAAGGAGGCAACCCTCTCCGACGAGGGCTTCGAGCCGCGGGCCGAGGTCGAGGAGTTCGCGGGGGTCGAGGGCTGGATGACCCACGGCGAGGTGCCGACCGCCAACGTCGCCCGCGTCTGGGTCTCGCCGGAGCGGGCCCGCTGGCTGCGCGAGGAGCGCACCGTGGTCGAGGAGCTGGCCGACGGCGCCGTCGTCGTCGAGCTGCCCTACGCCGGCAAGTCCTGGCTGGTGCGGGAGATCCTCCGCGGCGCCGGCGACCTGGTCGTGCTCGAGCCCGAGGACGCCCGCGAAGCGATCGCCAAGGAGATCGCGGGCTGAGAACCGCGCGTGCCCAGAGTTGTGGCCCCTATAAGGGCCACAATGCTGGAGTCGATGAGCGAGGCACCAAAACATCCTGAGGTTCTGCGGATCGTCGCCCCGAACCCGGGGCCGATGACGCTGGAAGGGACGAACACCTACTTGTACGGGTCGGATCCCTGTGTTGTGATCGACCCGGGGTCCGAGGACGAGGGCCACCTGGAGGCGATTCGGTCTGCCGCCGAGGAGCGCGGCGGGATCGGGCTCGTCCTGCTCACCCACTCCCACGGCGACCACACGGCGGGGGCGGACCAGCTCGGTGCCGAGGTCGTGCTTCCGGCCGGGGACGAGACCCACGCCGGCCTGCGCGTCCTCGCCACCCCCGGCCACGCCGCCGACCACGTTTGCTTCCTCTCCGACGACGGCGTCTGCTTCAGCGGCGACCTCGTGCTCGGGCTCGGCTCGACGATCGTCCCGCCCGGCGACAACTCCCTCGCCGCCTTCATGAGCTCGCTGCGGCTGCTTCAGGGCGAGGAGATCGAGCTGATCGCCCCCGGCCATGGCCCCTGGGTCACCGATCCCGCCGCCAAGCTCGCCGAGTACGTCGAGCACCGCGAGATGCGCGAGCGCCGCCTGCTCGCCGCCCTCGACGGCGGCGAGCGCTCCCGCGCCGCCCTGCTCGCCGAGGCCTGGGACGACATCCCGGTCGAGCTGCTGCCGATGGCGGCGATGGCGATGGAGGCCCACCTCGAAAAGCTGGAGAGCGAGGGGCGGCTTCCGGGCGACCTTCTCGCCTGAGCGCGAACTGCATCAAGTTTCCGTCCTGCTGGACCGGAAACTTGATGCAGTTCGGAGGAGCTGGCTGGCTGGCCAAACCTGATAAACAATCGCCATGAGCCGCTTGAGCAAAGGTCAGGTGGCCCGGGCCGGGTTCTTTGCCGGGGTTGCGGGGACGGGGGTCGCCACGGCGGCGATCGCGGCGGTCTGGCACTGGCTGGCGCGGCGGCCGCTGCCCAAGCAGCGGGGGACGATCGAGCTCGAGGGGCTGGAGGGCCGGGTGCGGGTGCGGCGCGATCGCTGGGGCGTCCCCCACGTGGAGGCGGACGCGAAGCGGGACCTCTACTTCGCCCAGGGCTTCGTCCATGCCCAGGACCGGCTCTGGCAGATGGACTTCTACCGCCGCGCGGTCGAGGGCAAGATCTCGGCGATGGCTGGGGAGGAGGGGCTACCGGTCGACCGGCTGATGCGAACGCTCGGCATCCGCCGCGCCGCCGAGCGCGAGGCGGAGGCGCTCGCTCCCGAGCTGCGCGCGGTCCTCGAGCGCTTTTGCGACGGCGTCAACGCGGCCGTCGCGACCGCTTCGGCGCTCCCCTTCGAGATGCAGCTGCTGCGGCTGGACTGGAAGCCCTGGCACCCCGTCGACATCCTCAGCCTCGGCAAGCTGCTGGCCTTCGGCCTCTCGACCAACTGGGAGCGGGAGCTGCTGCGGGCCGACATGCTGCGGGCGCTGGGCCCGGAGCTGACCGCCCGCCTCGACCCCACCTACCCCGCCGACAACCCGATCGTCACCCAGGAAGCCTGGCGCGGCGACGGGCTGGCGATCGTCGAGCAGATCGACGCCGTGCGCCGCTCGATGGGCCTCGCCGCCGAGGCCAGCGGCTCCAACAACTGGGCCGTCAGCGGCGAGCGCAGCGCCACCGGCGGGCCGCTGATCGCCGGCGACCCGCACCTGCCCCCGAGCATGCCGGGCATCTGGTACCAGGTGGGCCTGCGCCACGGCGACCGCTTCGTCCGCGGCGCCTCGATGCCGGGGATGCCGGGCGTCTACATGGGCCAGAACAACGACGTCTGTTGGACCTTCACCAACGTCATGGCCGACGTCCAGGACCTCTTCGTCGAGCGGATCGAGGGTGATCGCTACCTGTTCGAGGACCAGTGGCGGCCGCTGGAGACCGTGCGCGAGGAGATCGTCGTCAAGGGCCGCGAGGAGCCGATCGCACTGGATGTGCGGACCACCCACCACGGTCCGATCGTCAACGCCGCCCTCGGCGCCGACGAGGCCGAACCGCTGGCCCTGAGCTGGCTGGCGCTGCGCGAACCGACCGCCTTCGCCGGCATGTTCGAGATGCTCGAGATCGAGTCGGGACCGGACCTGGTCGCCAAGCTCGAGGGCCACACCGCACCCGCCTCGAACCTGATCTGGGCCGATCGCCAGGGCTCGATCGGCTACAAGCTGATCGGCCGCCTGCCGCTGCGCCGCGGCGGCTGTCCCGACCTGCCCAAGCCAGGCTGGAGCGGCGAGTTCGAGTGGGAGGGGACGATCCCCTATGACGAGCTGCCGGAGAAGGTCGACCCCGAGAGCGGCTACCTGATCACCGCCAACAACCGCATCGTCGGCGACGATTACCCGCACCACATCACCAGCGAATACCTCGACGGCTTCCGCGCCAAGCGGATCGAGCAGCTGTTGGAAGAGAGCGACGAGCACGACCTCGAGGGCTTCGAGGCGATGCAGTCCGACAACCTCTCGCTGCCCGGGATCGAGGCGGCGCGGCGCCTGGGACGCCTGCGCCCGCGCGGCCAGCGCGAGACCAGCGCGATCGAGCGCCTGCGCAGCTGGGACGGCCGGCTCGACCCCGAGACGATCGCCGGCACCATCTACCAGGCCTTCCTGCTGCGCCTGGCGCGCGAGGTGGCTCGCGCCGCGATCGGCGACCGCGACCTCTGCGAGCGCTGGCTCGACCGCGCCGACAACGGCTTCACGCCGCACATCACCTCTCCCTGGCGCTGGCACTCGCACCTGATGCGGCTCTGGGAGGAAGCCGACGAGGAGCTGATCGGCCGCCCCTGGGAGGGGCTGGCGCTGGAGGCGCTGTCCGGCGCCCTCGACGACCTCGAAGAGCGCTTCGGCCCCGATCCGGAGGGCTGGCGCTGGGGCCACGTCCATGAGATGGAGTTCCCGCACGCGCTGGGCGCGGCGAACCCGCTGCTGCGGCGGCTGCTCAACCGCCGCCTGCGCGCCGGCGGCGCCCAGGAGACCGTCAGCCAGATCGCCTACGACCCCAACGACCCCTACAAAGCCGTCTGGGCGCCGAGCTGGCGCATGGTCGCCGACCCGGCCGACCCCGATTGCTCGCGCTGGCAGATGTTCACCGGCCAGTCGGGCCACCCCGCCAGCCCCCATTACGATGACCTCCAGGCCGACTGGCTCGAGGGCCGCACCCAGCCGATGAGCGGCGAGGGGCCGTGGAGCGAGCTGGAGCTAGTTCCGCTTTCGTCCTAGTTCTAACCACTTATATGGGGTTATAGGGATATCTCTATAACTTGCTATAACTGCTTAGAACATGGACCCTATTGCCAATCCTTATACGCCCAACGCCGGTTCTCGACCCCCCGAGTTGTCAGGTCGAGAGCATGAGCTCGAGCAGTTCGGGATCTTGATCGCGCGCTTGAAGCGAGGCGCTACCGAGCAGAGCATCGTCGTCCGGGGTCTTCGCGGCGTCGGCAAGACGGTGCTCCTCAATACGTTCGAGAACCAGGCCGAGAGCGAGGGCTTCCTGACCTTCTACCACGAGCTGACGCCCGACACGAACCTGATCGACGAGCTGGCCCGCGACTCCGAGCGGGCGCTGGAGAGCCTCGGTCTCGGGGTGAAGCTGAGCGGTCGAATCCGGAGTGCTCTTGCTCGCCTCAGGACGATCAAGCTCACCGGTCCCGACGGGTTTGGCCTTGCCGTGGATCTCGGCAGCGCGGATGAGGGAACGATCACCGCCGATCTCACCGACCTGCTGCTTCAACTCGGTGCCGCGGCGCGGAATGGCGGAACGGGAGTCGCGATCTTTCTCGATGAGCTGCAATTCGTCGACGAGGTGCAGTATCGAGCGTTGATCAGCGCGCTCCATCGAGCGACCCAGAAAGAGCTGCCGATTGCGGTTGCCGCCGCGGCACTGCCCCAGATCCCGCTTCTGACCGGGGAGGCCAGGTCGTACGCGGAGCGGCTCTTCGATTTTCCGACCATCGGGAATCTCGACGAGATGGCCGCCACTGCTGCCCTGGTCGAGCCGGCTCGACGGCAGGGGGTGGAGTACTCGCCAGACGCCCTGCTCAAGGCGCTGGAGTGGACCGCGGGCTACCCGTTCTACGTCCAGCAGCTGGGGAAGCACGCTTGGAACCTGGCGGCGGAGTCGCCGATTGGGGTCGATGTCGTGGAGCGGGCAATACCCATCGCTCAAGCCGCGCTGGACAAAAGCATCTACGAGGTTCGGATGCAGCGCGCCACGGAGGGCGAGCGTCGTTACATGCGGGCGATGGCGGAGCTGGGCGACGGTCCATACCGATCCGGTCAGGCAGCCGAGAAAGCCGGCCAGTCCGTCACCCAGGCTTCTCCTACTCGCCAGCAGTTGATGACCAAGGGACTGATCTACGCAACCGAGAACTTCGGCTATGTCGATTTCACCGTGCCCCGGTTCGCGGAGTTCATGCGCAGGTCCATGTCCTACGAGGAGCCTCTCTAGTTGCGCAGGTTCAGCGTCGAGTCGTCGGCTTCGGAGACAGCGGTGATGACCTCGACTATCTCGGCTGGAGCCTTGCTCGGCGAGCCGGCGTCGAACGGCGGCTGCGGGTCGTACTCGAGCGCCAGCTGGACGGCCTGGGCGACCTCGGGGCCGGCCTCCTGGCCGACCAGGTGCAGGGCCATGTCGATCCCGGCGGAGACGCCGGCGGCGGTGACGACCTTGCCGTCCTCGACGAAGCGGCCGCCGACCGGGTCGGCGCCGTAGGCGCGCAGCGGCTCCAGGTAGAGCCAGTGGCCAGTCGCGCGCTTGCCGTCGAGCAGGCCGGCGGCGCCGAGCACGAGCGAGCCGGTGCAGACGGAGGTGGTCCATTTGGTCTGGCGGTCGATCTCGCGGAGCCAGGAGAGCACCGTCTCGTCCTCCAGCAGCGGTCGGTTGCCCTTGCCGCCGGGAACGAGGACGATGTCGGTATCGGTGACGTCTGCCAGCGCGTGGTCGGCGCTGAGCCCGAGGGCGCCGCTGTCGGTGCGTTTCTCGCCGGCGTTCGCGGCCACGAACTCGACCTCCCAGCCGGGGACCGAGCGCAGCACCTCGTAGGGACCGATCGCGTCGAGGGCGGTGATCCCGTCGAAGATGAGGATCGAGGTCTTCATGGGAGGGATCTTGCCGCCGCGCCGCCGGTCGCGCCAGAGGCAGGAATGCCAATGTTCGCTAGATTTCTGCCATGCACCATGTGGTTGCTCTTTGCCTGGAGGGTCTGGTCGCCTTCGATCTGACGGCGCCGGCCCAGGCCTTCGGGCTGGCCGCCCGCCCCGGGGGAGAGCCGCTGTACGAGTTCTCGACCTGCTCCGTGGGCGCCGCCGAAGTGCGCACGACCAGCGGCTTCGGGGTCAGCCCGAGCAGCGACCTCGACGCCCTGCGCCGCGCCGACACGGTCGTCGTCCCGGCCTACGCC
>JBAQZI010000074.1:0-16264 GCA_049790835.1 Solirubrobacterales bacterium | reverse complement strand
TCCCCGCAGTTCGCGCAGGCGAGTCCGACCCGACCCTCCCCCACTGGTGCCGTCTACGCGCTAACGCCAGCTACCTGGAAACGACTGGTCTCCCCATCGGGACTTGCGGTCTCGGCGATCCGCGATTCCAGCGCCAGCTCTTTCTCGAAGTCGGCCGCCTCGCCGTGGGCGAAGGAGACGTCCTTGCCCTCGAGCAGCTCGATGAAGACCTCGACGAAGCGAGCGTCAAGCTGCTTGCCGGCGACCCGGCGCAGCTCGACGATCGCGTCGTGGCTGGACATCGGCGTGCGGTAGGAGTCGCGGGCCGTCATCACGTCGTAGGTGTCGGCGACGGAGATGATCCGCGAGAGCTCGGGAATGTCGTCCCCAGCCAGACCCCGGGGGTAGCCTTTGCCGTCGATCCGCTCGTGGTGGGCGAGGATGATCTCCGCGACCGGGCCGTAGCCGTCAAGCGAGGAGACCACCCTGGCGCCCTGCTGCGGGTGGCGGCGGATCAGCATCCAGTCCTCGTCGGTGAGCGGCACGTTGGCCTTGAGGATGCGGTCGGGAAGGATGAACTTGCCGATGTCGTGGAGCAGGGCGGCGATGTGGACCAGCTCCTCCTCGCGGCGCGAGTAGCCGGCGCGCTGGGCGATCGCCCGGGAGTAGCGCGCCACGGCGGCCGAGTGCCGGGCGGTCATCTGATCCCGCAGGTCGAGCGTGCGCAGCATCGCGCTCAACATCCCCACCTGGAAGCTGGCCAACTGCTTACTGCGTTTCTCGAGCTCCTCCGCCCGCTGCTGGGAGACGAGCAGGGCGCCGAGCAGGTACTGGAAGGTGACCAGGACGATGCCGAAGAGGGCGACCCCGGCGATCCCAATCTGGTGATAGAGGTAGGCCACGCCGCAGGTCATCAGCGCCGCCGCCAGCTCGGAGGGCAGCAGGGGGATCAGTGCGGTTCGCACCTTGGCGATGAAGGACGTGCGCGCCAGATAGCAGGCGTCGGCGGCAATCATCGAGAAGTTGATCGCCAGCGCGACCAGGAAGGTCGCGAAGACGAGCACGTAGAACATCGGGTCGGACGGGCCGATAGCCGCGTTCTCGAGCGTCTGGTGGAAAGCAATCCCCGCCACCATCGGGAAGGTCGCGTAGGTGAGGAGGTTGACGGCGAGGTCGTGGCCGTCGTCGCGCCAGCGGAACCAGCCAACGAAGATCGAGAAGATCCCGATCACCGCCGCGGGCGGACCGCCGAGAAAGACCATCGCCAGCACCAGCGCGAGGAAGCTGCCCGAAGTCTTCAGCTTCGAGCTCGTTTCGATCGCGGTCAGGTCGCTGAAGATCGAGAAGCCGAGCAGGATGGCGAACAGCGCCGGATCCCAGTCGGCCGATGGGCCGGCCCAAACGCCTAGGGCGACGACGGCCGCCATGGCCATGGTCAGAAGGGCATGGTTTGCCTTGGTGGGGCGCGTCTTATCCATTGAGTTCCAGATCAGCCGTGTGCCAAACGAGGCGACCGGTTGCCGTCAGGTTCACGAAACGACTCCCCATCCCTGCGACTGGTCACCACCTTGTGACGACAAACCGCGTTGTCGTGCTTGTCACGTTACACACGACTCTGTCAGGCCTCAAGCGGCTTCAACCGGGCGTCCACGGAGCTGAACAGGCCATTGCAGGGGCGGGCAGGGCTTGCCCTTGCAGGCACTCGGCTCATCTCAGAGAATCCCCAGAAAGAGAAAGAGCGCTTCCCCCCTGCAGCGGGAAACGCTCTTTCGAAGCTTTTTGAACCGCCATCGCGGCTCAATTCTTGGGAGATCTACTTGCGCCAGCCCATGCCAGTTCCTTTCGTCGAAGCCCAGAAAGTTGTTCCCGATGCACAGGAACCTCAAAAGTGCCTGGCAAGTTTGTAGCACAACTTCGCCGAAACTTGTGCATCTGAAGGAAATCTTGTGCAGAAATCGAGTAGGACTTGAGTCCACCCATGCCTAGCCCTGGACTGATGGCCCCTCTGCGTCGCCCCCTCTTTCGGCGGCTGGCGGCCACCTATGCGATCAACGAGCTGGGCGACTGGATGGGGCTGGTCGCCCTCTCGGTCCTGGTCTACGACGAGACCGGGAGCGCCCTGGCGACGGCGGCGCTCTTCATCGGCACCGGATTCCTGCCCGCCGTCCTGGCGCCGGTGCTCGTCGCCCGAGTCGAGCTGCCCTCCCCGCGTTTCGCCCTGCCGGTCCTCTACTGCGTCGAGGCCGCGGCCTTCGGCGGGCTGGCCCTGCTGGCAACCCACTTCACGCTCGTGGGGGTCGTGGTGCTGGCCTCGATCGACGGCGCCCTGATGCTTGCCGGGCGTGCCCTGACCCGCTCCGTCGCCGCGGCCCTGCTCGAGCCGTCCGGTGAGCTGCGTGCCGGCAACGCGATCCTCAACGTCGCCTTCACCGGGGGCGCCGCGCTCGGCCCCGGGATTGCCGGCCTGGTCGTCGCCGGCTTCGGGGTTCCGACCGCATTGCTGCTGGACGCGGTCTCCTTCTACCTGATCGCCTGGATCCTCTTCACCGCTGGGCCGATGCCGCGGGCCGAGCCCGAGCCCGGCCGCCTGCGCGAACGAGTGCGGGCGGGCATCGCCTACATCCGCGAGAAGCGAACGCTGCGGCGCCTGCTGGTCGCGCAGGGCGCGGCCTTCGTCTTCTTCGCCGCGGTGATCCCGGTCGAGGTGATCTACGCCAAGGAGACCCTGGACGCCGGCGATTCCGGCTACGGGCTAATGCTCGCCAGCTGGGGCACCGGGATGGTCCTGGGCGGCATCGTCTTTGCCGTGATCCGCCAGGCGCCGCTCCCCTACCTCCTCTTCTTCAGCACGATCGCGGTCGGCGCCGGCTACCTCGGCCTCGCCGTCGCTCCGACCCTCGCCCTGGCCTGCGTCGCCTCGGCCATCGGCGGCGTGGGCAACGGCGTCCAGTGGGTGGCAACGGTCAGCGCGGTGCAGGAGTTGACCGTGGCCGGAATGCAGGCCCGGGTGATGAGCGTGCTGGAGGCGATCGGGGCGGCGCTGCCGGGCGTCGGCTTCGCTCTCGGCGGGGTCACGGCGGCCTTAATCAGCCCGCGAGCCACCTTCCTCATCGCCGGTCTCGGCGTGCTTGCGATAGTCGCCGTGGCGGTCCCTTTTCTTGGACGCAATTGGCCTGATCGCCTTGAAGAACCCGGTTCATATGAGCTTGACGGACCCAACGACGTTGTGCTGGAGTTGCTCCCGGGAGGCTCGCCAGTCCAGACCGATCTGGAGGTACGACGTTGAAGAAGTTCCGCAGGCGCAGGGTTTTTGCAGGGCTCGGAATTGCAGCGGTCGCCTCATTTGGATTGGTCGCCTGTGGTGGTGGCAGTGGCTCGGACGGAGGGGAGGGCGGGACGCTGCGGGCAACCTATGCCGTCTTCCCGGAATCGATGGATCCGCAGCTGGCCTACACGGCCGAAGGCTGGAACTCGATCTACAACACGTACATCCCCCTACTCACCTACGCGCACGCCGAAGACGAGGCCGGCAGCACGGTGATCCCGGGGCTCGCAAAGAGCTTGCCGGAGATCAGCAACGGCGGCAAGACCTACACGCTCGAGCTGCGCCAGGGACTCAAATACTCGGACGGACGCCCGGTGAAGGCGTCGGACTTCAAGTACGCCGTGGAGAGGATGTTCAGGCTCAACTCCGGAGGCTCTGCCTTCTACACCGACATCGTCGGGGCTGAAGATTTCCAGAGGACCAGGAAGGGCGGCATATCCGGCATCGAGACCGACGATCGCAGCGGCAAGATCACCATCGATCTGGTGAAACCGCGCGGTCCCTTCACCAACGAGCTGGCGATGCCGTTCGTCGCGCTCGTCCCCCCCGGCTCCCCGAGCAAAGACGCGACCACGGATCCGCCCCCGGCCACGGGCCCCTACGCCTTGTCCAGCGTCAAACCGGGGCAGAGCTGGTCCTACGAGCGCAACCCGGAATGGCTGCGCAACAACGCAGAGCTGATGCCCGATCTTCCCAGCGGCCACGTCGACCGGATCGAGATCAGCGTCATCCGCAACCAGTCGACCGAGGTCAACGAAGTCGAGCAGGGAAGGATGGACGTGATGCTCGATCCGGTGCCGCCCGACCGGCTGCCGGAAGTCAAGCAGCGATTCGAGGGAACCCAGTTCCGCACCGAGCCAAGCGTCAGCACCTACTTCTTCTGGATGAACACGGCCCGGCCGCCGTTCGACGACCTGGGAGTGCGGAAGGCGGTCAACTACGCGGTCGACCCCGAGGCGTTGTCGCGGATCTCCGGCGGCACCCTGGCGCCGTCGCAGCAGATCCTGCCGCCGGGGATGCCCGGCTACGAGAAGTTCGCCCTCTACCCGCATGACATGGCGAAAGCGAAGGCGATGATCGCCGCGGCCGCCCCGAGCGACCGGGAGATAACCGTCTGGACGGACAACGTCAGCCCCAACCTCGAGGCGGGCGAATACTACGAGGACCTGCTGGGTCAGCTCGGCTTCGATACGACGCTGAAAACGCTCGGCGACAACTACTTCACGACGATCTCGAACCTCAGCACCCCGGAGCTGGACACGGGCTTCGGGAACTGGTCCGAGGACTACCCGCACCCGAACGACTTCTTCGAGCCGTTGCTGGACGGTGACAGCATCGCCCCCACCTTCAACACGAATCTGTCCCAGCTGGACGATCCGGCGCTGAACCAGAGGGTCGCGGAGCTGGCGACCAAGCAGCTCAACCCGGAGGTGGAATCGCAGTACGCGGCCCTCGACCGCGAATTCATGGAGCTGGCGCCGATGGCCCCGTACGGGACGCGCTCCCTGTCGCTCTTCGTCTCCGACGCGATCGACTTCGAGTCGGTGATCTGGAACCCGACGTTCTCGGCTGACTTCACCAGCTTCAGGTTCAAGTAGACGCCTGCGCCTGCATCAGACTGTGCGGCGTGAGACCGGAGTCCAACGTCGTCGGGACCAGTACCCGCGGACCCTGGCACCTGGCATACCGGCGCCTGCGCCGTAACCGGATCGCCCTCGCCGCGCTGTTCGTCTTCGCCCTGATCGTGCTCTTCGTGCTGGCCGCGCCGTTGTGGGCCAAGCACGTGGCCCAGACCGGGCCAAATGCCACGCACACCGTCGGAAAGGTCACCGTCGACAACGAGCGGCGGGAAGTCGTCGACCCCGAGGGCAAGCCGATCGGGCCGCTCTGGTTCGGCGCCGGCGGCAAGTTCTTCCTCGGTGCGGATGGCCGGCTCGGCCGCGATGAGATGGTCCGGCTCATGTACGGGGGCCGCACCTCGCTCTTGATCGGCCTCTCCTCGGCGCTGATCACGACCACCCTCGCGGTCCTGCTCGGACTCGTGGCCGGCTATCGGCGCGGCTGGACGGACGCCCTGATCTCACGCGGGCTGGACGTGGTCTGGGCATTCCCGGTCCTGCTGCTGGGAATCGCCCTGGGCACCGCGCTGGCGGTCGGGGGGCTACAGATCGGCCCGGTTCAGATCTCCGGCGGCTCGATCCTGATCCCGATCCTGATCATCGGCTTGGTCTCGGTGCCGTACATGGCCCGGCCGATAAGGGGCGAGGTGATCACGCTGCGCGAGAAGGAGTTCGTCGAGGCGGCCGTGGCCCAGGGCTCCGGCCCGCTGCGGGTGATGTTCGGCGAGCTCCTGCCGAACCTGTGGTCGACGATCATCGTCTTCTTCACCCTCAACATCGCCAACAACATGCTGCTGGAGGCAGGCCTCTCCTACCTGGGTGCGGGCGTGCGCCCCCCCGACTCCTCCTGGGGCGTGATGGTCTCCTCGGGGGTGGAAAGCATCTACACCGCGCCGCTGCTGACGATCCTTCCCGGGGCGATGATCCTGCTCACCGTACTGTCGCTGAACGTATTCGGCGACGGACTGCGGGACGCGCTCGACCCGAAATCGAAGATTCGCCTCGAGGCCCGCACCGGCATCGCCGAGCCAGCGGGCACGCCCCTCTGATGGCCCGCTTCATCCTCCGTCGCCTGATCGCGATGGTGCTCGTCCTCTTCGCGATCTCGGTGCTGGTGTTCCTGATCTTCAACGTGATCCCGAATTCCGATCCGGCCCAACGCATGGCGGGCAAAAACGCCGAGCCCCAGCTGGTGGCGAACATCACCGAGGACTGGGGGTTCGACGAGCCGCTGCCGGTTCAATACCTCGAGACGATGAAGAAGATCTTCACCGGCAGCCTGATCTCCTACAACACCGAGCTCAACGTCGACCAGCGGATCCTCGAAGGCACTCCGGCGACCTTTTCGCTCTGTATCGGGGCGGCCGTTATCTGGCTTTTCTTCGGCGTCCTCTTCGGCTACATCTCCGCCCTCAAGGCCGGCGGCCCCACCGATCGCCTGCTGACCGTGGCCGCGGTGATCGGGGTCTCGATCCCGGTCTTCTGGTTGGCGGCGATCTTTCTCTATCTGTTCACGTTCAAGCTGCAGCTGTTCCCCGCCACCGGCTATGTCCCCCTGACCGAAGACCCGATCCAGTGGGCCAACCACCTGATTCTTCCCTGGGTCACCCTGGCGATCCTCTTCATCGGCTTCTACAGTCGTGTGCTGCGCTCGAACATGCTCGACTCGATGGATGAGGACTACGTTCGCACGGCCCGCGCCAAGGGGCTCGGCCAGCGACAGGTCGCGATTCGGCATGTCCTGCGCAACTCGCTGATCCCGATCGTCACCCTCTTCGGGCTCGACTTCGGCGCGCTGATCGCCGGCGGCGCGCTGCTGACTGAATCGATCTTCAGCCTCGGGGGGGTGGGCGAATACGCGGTGGAAGCGATCGAAACCGGCGACCTGCCGCCGATCATGGGGGTCACCCTCTACGGCGCCTTCTTCGTGGTCCTCTTCAACACCCTGGTCGACATCGCCTACGCCTATCTCGACCCGCGCGTCCGGCTTGGGAGCGCGGCCCAGTGAGCGCGGGCCCGAACCTGCTCTCGGTGACCGACCTGCGGGTGGGTTTCGCCACCGAAGGCGGGCGGGTGCAGGCGGTCGACGGCGTCTCCTTCGGGCTGGCGGCGGGAGAGATCCTCGCGATCGTCGGCGAGTCCGGCTCGGGCAAGAGCGTCACCGGCCAGACCTTGGTCGGCTTGACCCGCTCCCACAACGCCGAGGTGGAGGGTTCGATCCGGTTCCGCGGCGAGGAGCTGGTGGATGCTCCCGAGCGGAAGCTGCAAGCGATTCGCGGCAGCGAGATCGCGATGGTCTTCCAGGATCCGATGACCTCGTTCAACCCCATCTACCGCGTCGGTGCGCAGATCGTCGAGGCGATCCGGGCGCACCGCGAGGACGTCTCACGCGCCGAGGCGCGGGCGCAGGTCGTCGAGCTGCTGGACTCGGTTGGGATCCGCGACGCCGCCCGCCGGATCGACGACTACCCGCACGAGCTCTCCGGCGGGATGCGGCAGCGGGCGATGATCGCGATGGGGCTGGCGCTGGAGCCAAGCGTGCTGATCGCCGACGAGCCGACCACCGCCCTCGACGTCACGATCCAGGCCCAGATCCTGCGCCTGCTCGAGCAGCTCAACCGCGAGCGCGGGCTGGCAACGATCCTGATCACCCACGACCTCGGCGTCGTCGCCGAGGTCGCCGACCGGGTAATGGTGATGTACGCGGGTCGGGTGGTTGAGGAAGGGACCCTGGACGAGATCTTCTACGACCCCCAACACCCCTATACCTGGGGCCTGCTCGGTTCGCTGAGTCGGATCGACCGTCCGCGGCCGCGGCGGCTGCCGCAGATCGGCGGCGCGCCGCCATCGTTGCTCTCACTGCCGACGGGCTGCTCGTTCCGGCCGCGCTGTCCTCACGAGCTCGCCAAGTGCGCGCGGTTGCCGCCGCTGGAGGCGAAACTGCCCGACGTCCCCTCCCACTGCGATCGCTGCTGGCTCCGCCCTGAGGAGAAGCGCGAGAAGCGCCAGATCGAAGGCCAGATCGGCCTGGAGGCGCCAGCCTGATGGCCGCCGGCGAGCCGCTGATCGAGGTCACCGGCCTGGTCAAGCACTTCCCGATCAAGACGGGGATGCTGGTCGCTCGCGAAGTCGACCAGACGCGCGCCGTCGACGGCATCAGCTTCGCCGTCGCCGCCGGGCAAACGCTTGGCCTGGTGGGAGAGTCGGGCAGCGGCAAGTCGACCGCCTGCCGGGCGATGCTGCAGCTGCTGCGGCCGACCTCGGGCTCGGTCCGCTTCGAGGGGCGGGAGATCACCAGCCTCTCCCGCCGGGAGATGCGGCCGCTACGGCGACAGATGCAGATGATCTTCCAGGACCCCTACGCGTCGCTGAATCCGCGCAAACGGGTCGGGCAGATCGTCGGCGATCCGCTGAAGCTCCAGGGCATCGCCTCCGGCTCGGAGCTGCGCAGGCAGGTGCAGGAGCTGCTGGAGCGCGTCGGCCTCTCCTCTGAGCATTACGACCGCTACCCGCACGAGTTCTCCGGCGGTCAGCGACAGCGGGTCGGGATCGCGCGGGCGATCGCGCTGAAGCCGAAGCTGATCGTCGCCGACGAGCCGGTCTCGGCGCTCGACGTCTCGATCCAGGCGCAGATCGTCAACCTGCTTGACGACCTTCAGGACGAGCTCGGATTGACCTACGTCTTCGTCGCCCACGACATCGGCGTCGTCCGCCACATCTCCGACCGCATCGCGGTCATGCACAATGGCAAGATCGTCGAGCAGGGAACGGCGGACCAGGTCTGCGAGCACCCCGGCGACGCCTACACGAAGAAGCTGCTGGCGGCGGTGCCGATTCCCGACCCCCGCGAGAGCCGGGCCCGGCGGGCGGCGGGATTCCACGAAGATCTCGCGTGCCCATGACACCGGTTAGTCCCCAACCTTCGCTCGGTCCCTTATGAACCTTCCGCTTTCCCCTCCGATCAAGCCACAGCTGGCACTGACCCGCAAACAGCTGCCGGTCGGCGAGGAGTGGGCGTACGAGCCGAAGCTCGACGGCTTCCGCGCGATCGTCTTCGTCGACGGCGAGGAGGCCTACATCCAGTCGCGCGGCGGCAAAGAACTGTCCCGCTACTTCCCGGAGCTGAAGCTCGCGCCGGGGCGCTGGGTGCTGGACGGCGAGCTGGTGATCCGCGATGCCGACGGCAAGCTCGAATTCGATTCGCTGCAGGAACGGATCCACCCGGCCCAGTCCCGCATCGATCTGCTCTCGAAAGAGATCCCGGCCGGCTACATTGCCTTCGACCTCTTGGCCGAGGGCGACGAGTCGCTGCTCGAGGCGCCACTGTCCGAGCGGCGGGCGCGGCTGGAGGCGATCGCCGAGCTGGCTGGGCTGGAGCTGACGCCACTGACGCCCGACGCCGCCCAGGCGGAGAGGTGGCTCGGCAGCATCGAGGGCGTGATGGCGAAGCAGCTCGACGCCCCCTACCTCCCCGGCAAGCGCAAGGGGATGGCGAAGGTGAAGCGCGAGCGCACGATCGACTGCGTGGTGATGGGCTGGCGGCCGGGCAAAGAGGAGGGCACGGTCGGTTCGCTGATCCTCGGCCTCTACGACGGTGAGGAGCTGCGCTCGGTCGGCCACATCTCCGGCTTCTCGGCGGCGATGAAACGGAGCATGCGGGCGATGCTGGCGCCACTGGAGACGGGCGCGAGCGGGAGCGCGGAGCCGAGCCGCTGGACGGGCGGGCGCGATCTGGAGTGGGTGGAGCTGCGGCCGGAGTTGGTGATCGAGGTTGGGTACGACCATGCGGCGTCGGGGCGGATCAGGCACGGGGCGAGGTTCCACAGCTTCAGGGACGACAAAGCGCCCAGGGAGTGCGTGTTCGAGCAGTTGGACGAAGGGACCGCTTAGAACAAAGGCTGCTGGCGGGCGGGTCCTGTCGGGGCGGCATCCCCCACGGTGCTCGGCCGCTTCGCGGCCTCCGCGCCGCGGGGGACCCCCGCCACCCCGCCACCCGCCCGAGTAGCGCTTTGCCCAGCTGGATCGTCCGAGCGATCGGCAAGGGATTGGCGGAGGCGGTTGCGGCCCCAGCCGCGGACTGCTCGGGTCGTGCGTTTTCGTTGCTCCGGCTGCATGTGGGCGCGGCCTTTGTAGAGCTGCTCGTAGCGCGGCAGAAGGTCCGGGCGTTTTGCCGCTAACCAGGCGAAGAAGACGTCCTTGACCTCGTCGCGGAGGTGGAGGGCGACGCCGCCGAGGAAGCTCGCGTCCGCCTTTGTGGCGCGCTCGACGATTGGGCGGACCTGGTCTGGGGAGTCGTTGATGCCGGGCATCAACGGGGCGATGAGGACGCCGGAGTCGATGCCGCGGCGGCGCAGCTCGGCGACGGCGTCGAGGCGGGCGGCGGGGCTGGGCGTGTGCGGCTCGGTGGCGCGCCAGGCGTCCTCGTCGAGGGTCGGGACCGAGAGGTTGACCGAGACCGGCAGCGCCTTCGCCATGCGTTCGAAGATCTTCACGTCGCGCATCACCAACGGCGACTTGGTCAGCACCGAGACCGGCGTTGCCGCCGCCTCCAGCGCCTCGAGGATCTCCGGCATCATCCGGTAACGGCTCTCGACCCACTGGTAGGGATCGGTGTTCGTCCCCAGCGCCACCAGCTCCCGCTTCCAGCTGGGCCGCGCCAGCTCCGCCCGCAGCAGCTCCGGCACGTTGACCTTGACGACGATCTCGCGCTCGAAGTCGCGACCGGCGTTCATGTCCAGGTAGGTGTGCGTCCTCCGGGCAAAGCAGTTGTGACTGACCACACCGTTCGCGATGAAATCTCCGGTCCCCGTGGTGATGTCGTACATCGGGATCTCCCGGCCCAAGGGCTCGATCGAGACCACGCCGAGCTTCGCCTGAGACTTGATCGCGATGCCATCGATCGAGCGTTTGCGGCAGACCGCCGGATCGATGTGCTGGAACAGTCGCATCTGCTGGCGGAGGCCTCCGAGCAGGCGCACACCTCGAACGCCGATCGCGTTTGGACCCTCAAGCCGGTGGGAAAACCCGAGACGACGCAACCCCGACACCGTCGCGTCGATCATCTTCCTGTCTTTGTTGGAGATGCGCAAGGAGCCGCTACAGCTTCCCTCGGCGTCGAAGATGCCCGCCAAAAAGCCCCTCGACCACTCGTCGCTCGGCGAACTCGGCCAGCGGATCAGCCCCCGGATGCGCTCAACGTTATCGCGCGACGAGGTCCGGATCGCCTGCATCGGCCGGTGGCGGGCATTGCCCGTCAGGAACTGGAATTCATTGGTGCGCACTCCTGCACCTCGTAGATAGTCCCGAGATCTGTGCAGGGCCTCCAAGTCCGTGAGCGCGAGACGAAATCTGTGCACTTCAAAGGAAGATCGGCCCGCTCGAACATAGGAATACGAACCCACATGGCCGTCGCCGCGAATCATTCCGCAGAGATATCCGTGGCGATATTCCTCAGACTCCTCGACATTTGGACCGAGAGACCCAACTCCCATCAGCTTGTTGTTGAGAGTCAGATAGGGCCGTTGCATCGGCCCCTGTTCCGCCCCCGTCACGTACTTCCATCCTCGATTCGTGAGGAAGCGGTGGTCGCCGCTCGCAACCAACTCGGTGCCGTCTTCGAGGGTGACCCGATAAGCCGCCTTACGCGTCTGCCAGTGCGCCAGCACTCGAGTGATCTCATAGCGGCGATAGCAGCCTCGGCGAACGGTTCCGTAGATAGCGTCTCCGACTCGAATCGCCCTCAGCGGTCGACTCGATCCATCCGCCATGAGGATGGGCGTCTCCCCCTCCAGGCAGTAGACACAGGCGTGACTGCATCCTCTGAAGGGGTTGATCGTCCAGTCGAATCCGTAGCGCCCGCCGGCGACGTGGTTCAGCGCCGAGCGGGCGCGTACCTCGTGGAAGTTGATGCCCATCGCCTCGGGGGCGTCGAAGGTACGGGTGACGGTGCCGTCGCCGACTCCCGGCAACCGCAGATCGTTCTCGACTCGCTGTTCGTCCCAGCGCACGAACATACGTTCGCATAGTCGGTGGACGGCGTCTAGAGGCTGGAGCCGGTCTCGTCGCGCTTGTAGGCCTCGAGCTGGCCGAGGGCCTGGGCGCGGGCCTTCGCCCGCAGCGGCGGCAACAGGGCGACCAGGGTGCCCTTGGCGCCGAGGGCCTGCCCGGCCCAGCGACGGAAGTCGAAGTCGTCGACGTGGTCGGCGATCCGGCCGTCGGCGGCGAAGCGGAAGCTCGCCTGTATGTCGTTGACGACGGGGCGGCCGGTGGAGAAGGTGTAGCGGGCGATCCAGTGGGCGCGGCCGGTCTCCTCGCCGGCCTCGTGCTCGTGCAGCTCGATCACCAGGTCGGCGGCGCGGCCGGTCAGCATCCTCCACATGGCGCCGATGTCGTCGCCGTGGAGATCGCCGAAAGCCGGGTCGTGAAAATGGGCGTCGGGGGCGTAGCAGGCGGTCATCGCCGAGCCGTTGCCTTCGCCGAACGCCGCGTAGAGGCGCTCGATCGTCGCGTTGTTGGCCTCGGCGGAGATGCCCCCACCCTATGCCCTATCCGGGCAGCTCGCCGCGGATTACGTAGCGGAGGACGTCGACCACCTGCTCGGACTCCCGTGCGGTCGCCTGGGCGGCGCGGTCGACCTCCTTCAGCGCGTGGTCGAGCTCGGGGTCGTGGACGGTGACGATCGGCTTGCCGAGCGCGGCGGCGAAGCCGGCGTCGAAGGCCGCGTTCCACTGCCGGTACTTGTCGCCGAAGCGGACGACGACGAGGTCGGCGGCGCGGATCAGCGTCTGGGTGCGGATCGCGTTGACGCCGGCGCCCTTGTGGTCGCGCCAGAACGAGTCCCGCTCCTCCCCCAGCGTGCCACTGCCGGCGTCATCGGACGCGGCGTGGTCGGTAACCGGTGCCGAGAAGGAGACCGGCAACCCAGCCTCGCGCGTCCCCGCTTCGATCCGCTCGCGCCAGTCGCTGTGAATCTCCCCCGAGAGATAGACGTTCCACGCCCGCTCAGCCACTGGCCGCTCCCGCCGTCTGCTCCTCGAAGTGCTTGCTCAGCATGGTCACCTGGCCCTGGTAGTTGGAGCCGAGGCCGGCGCCGTAGAGGCGCTCCGCCGGGGCGGCCATGCGCTCCAGGCCGAGCTTGCAGACCGGCTGGCGGTGCTCGACCATGAAGGAGACGTCGCGGGCCCGCACCTCCAGCGCCGCGCGGCTGCCGGGGCGCCCGCCGGCCGGGTCGTAACCGAAGCCGGGGTCGAAGAAGCCCGCGTAATGGGTGCGCAGCTCGCCGGCGGTCGGGTCGTAGGCCATCATCTCGGCGGCGATCTGGGGCGGGATGCAGACGCCCTCCGCGGAGAGCAGCAGGTAGAAGATCTCCGGCTCCAGCACCACCCTTCCCCCCGCCTCGGGGAAGACCGGGTCCCAGAAATCGGTCCAGCGGTAGGCGCGGATCCGCGAGAGGTCGACCGGGAGGCTGTTCTTCTTCGCCCGATAGCCGACCGTGCGATCGCTCGGTCCGGAGAGGTCGAGGCTGAGGAAGAGGCCGTCGGAGAGCGCCAGGTCCGACCGCGGCACCGGCTCGGAGTCGACGTAGAGCAGCGGCGAGGAGTCCTGGAGGTCGAGGATGGCGCCGTCGTCGAGGCGGACGTCGCCGCGGGCGATCCGCAGCTGGTTGAGCGAGAGCCCGGTCTTGACCTGGATCGCGAAGGAGCGCGGGACGACCTCCAGATAGAGCTTGCCGCGGTAGCCGGCGCGGATGTCGTCGAAGCGATGGTGGCGGTCGGTGATGACCCGGGTGAAGACGTCGAGGCGGCCGGTCGAGCTCTTCGGGTTGGCCTTGGCCCGCACGTCGTCGGGCAGGGCCAGCTCCTCGATCAACGGCACCAGGTAGGGCCGGTCGCGCTCGAGCACGGCGCCGTCGCGCAGGTCGACCTTCTGGAAGGCGAGCCCCTCGGTCTTCTCCTCGACCGTGGACTCGACGTCGGGCAGGAAGGAGCAGCGCAGCGCCCAGGCGAAGTCGCCAAGCCGCAGGTCGATGCTGGCCGGCTGCACTGCCTCGGGGCGGATCCGGTAGTCGCCGGAGCTGATCCACTCCGCCTCGATCGCCCGGTTCAGCTCCTGCGAGGGGAAGACGCCCAGGGTCGGCTCACTCATCCAGCAAAGATTATTCGCCTCGCCTCGATGGTGCCCAGGTAGGGCGTCAAGGCGAACTCGAGCACGTCGGGCAGCAGCTTGTCGATCTGCTCCGCTTCGCCCGCCAATACCCGCCGGCCCAGGAGCGAGGCGATGCCGCCGACCACAGCCTCATCGGTCGCCGCCGGCACCAAATCTCCGTCCGGGGTCCGCGGTGCGCCCCGGCGCAGGTAGGGAACGAAGCTCTCGACCGCCGCCTGATAGCGGTCATAGACGCCGCGCCCAGCTCGCAGCCCCTCTACGAGGGAGAGGCTGGCGAGGGCGGGATCGCGGGCGAGAAAGGTCAGCAGCGCCGCGATTCCGGCACACATCCGCGGCGACCATTCCGCTTCGTCGTGGCTGGCGCAGGCACCGACGACCTCCTTGCGAATTCGCTCTATCGCCTCTTCGTAGGCGGCAAAGAAGCAGTCGTCCTTACTCTGGAAGTGCTTGTAGAAGTCGCTCTTGGAGACCGAAGCGCGTGCGCCGATCAGGGAAACAGTGGTTTTCTGATACCCCACCTCGTAGAGGGCTTCGGTCAGGCCGGCGATCAGCCTCTGACGCTGATTCTGGGCCACGAACTCGGGGGAAAGGCCGTGGCGTCCGCGCGGAAGTCGCTCCATTAACTATTGGAGTCTGTCACCGTACTGTGAGTTTCGCCTCCTGGTACTAGCCGAGTTTGGCTACACCGTGGTACGGAGAGAGGATGAAGTCCAGCAGCTCGGGCATCAGCTCGAGCGCCCGCTCGGCTTCACCGCGGCGGATTTTCTGGTGCAGGATCCAGGCAACGCCCCCAACCAGAGTCTCCTCGATCGTTTCGGGAAGGCCGGTATCGGCGGGGGCGTTTTCGCGCAGCAGATCGACGGACCGCTGCATCGCGTCGTCGTAGCGGGCCGAGGCCGCGGGAGTCGCGGACATCGCCTCGATCAGGCACATGCGCGCCGCCGCGGGATTCTCCGCGACGTAGGTGAGGAAAGCGCGCAGGCCGGCGGCGACGCGATCGACCCACTCATCGCCGAGGTCGACGCAGGACTCCGTGAGTCGGGCGGCCACCTCGTCGACGGTGGCGTCGAAAGCAGCCAGGAAAACCTCTTCCTTGCCATCGAAGTTGTCGTAGAGCGTTTTGCGGGCTACCCCGGCACGCCGAACGATCTCGGCGATCTTGGTTGCCTCATAGCCCTGTTCCGCGGTCAACTCCGCCATCGCATCCATGATCCGGCGTCGCTTACGCACTGCTACGAACTCTCTTGGAAGCACGGGCCGAGTCGGCTTCACCTGGGCTCCCCTGCTTGGGGGTGGGAGCATGGCGAGAACAATAGCCGCGGGGCGTGAAAAAGCGCGCGCGGCACCGACTCTTCTGGTACCTTGAGGAAACTTCAGGCGTTCTTATTGGAAACGTAGGGGTTTTCCAGTGCCATTCGATCGAATTCAACTTAACGAGGAGAAGCTGGTGGCCGCGATCGGCGATCAATGGCCCCCGGCCGAGATCGACGCCGCCATGGCACTGCTGAGTGGCAGCGAAGGGAAATTCCCTTCTGGCATCCGCAAGCTACCCTCCGAGTTGGTCAGCGCCGTGCAGCGCGAGCGCCTGCTGGCGGCGATGCTGCGGGCGGCTTCCGAACTCGGCTACCGCGAAACCAACGTCCAGGACGTGATCGAGCGGGCCGGCGTCTCCCGCCCCACCTTCTACGAGCACTTCGCCAACAAAGAAGCCTGCTTCCTCGCCGCCTTCGACGCGACCGCCGGGCGCCTTCGTGACCGCGTCGGCGCCGCCGCCGACAAGGGGGGCGACAGCCTGCGGGACCGGCTGCGCTTCGGGCTGGAAACCCTGCTGCACTTCGTTACCACCGAACCGGAGGCCGCCCGCACCCTGATCGTCGAGGCCCGCGCCGCCAGCGTCGAGGCGGTGATGCGCCGCGACGACCTGCTCGACCACTTCGCCGCCTGCATCGACGCCCAGGTTCGCGAGCTTCTCCCCGACGCTCCCTCCTACTCGCCGATCACCGCGGCCGGGATCGTCGGCGGCGTCGAAGCGCTCCTCTACTCGCGGCTTAACAAAGGCGAGACCGACGATCTCGACTCCCTCCTGCCCTCGATGATGTATTTCCTCGTTCTTCCGTTCGAGGGTCAGGAAGCTGCCAGCAAGGAGCTGGCGGTCGCGGTGCGCTGAGCGCAAGGC
>JBAQZI010000073.1:0-11419 GCA_049790835.1 Solirubrobacterales bacterium | reverse complement strand
GGGCCGGCCGGGGACGGCGGCGCCTGTCCGACCAGCCCGTCGGCGGCGCGCGCGTCCGGTTCGGTGGCGGTCGTCATGGTGGCGAGACTACCGCGCCCTTTACAGTCAGTCGATGCAGGCGAATTCGCGAGCTGAGACCGGTGTCCACGTCGAGCGGCGGACGAAGATCATCGCCACGGTAGGTCCGGCGAGCTGGGATTCGGAAACGCTCGAGCAGCTGATCGCGGCCGGGGCCGACGTCTTCCGCCTCAACTTCTCCCACGCCGGCCCGGAGCGCCAGGCGGGGACGATCGCCGACATCCGCGCGGCCGCCGAGCGGGTCGGGCGCGAGGTGGCGGTGCTCGGCGACCTGCCGGGGCCGAAGCTGCGAATCGGCTCGCTGCGCGACGACTTCGCCGAGCTGAAGACGGGGATGCACGTGACCCTGACGCCCCGCGATGTCGAGGGCGACCGCGAGACGATCCCGGTCTCCTGGCCCGGCGTGACCGACCTCGAGGAGGACCAGCTCGTCTACCTGGCCGATGGCGCGATCCGGCTGCGGGTCAACGATCCCGAGCCCGACGGCGTCGACTGCGAGATCGAGGTGGGAGGGACCCTCTCCTCCCATAAGGGGATGAACATTCCCGGCGGCGTCGATCTGCCGGCGACCACCGGCGTCGACCTCGACTGGGTCGAGTTCGCGGTTGAGAACGGCGTCGACCTGCTCGCCGTCTCCTTCGTCTCCACGGCCGCCGATCTGCTGCCGGTGGCGCAGCGACTGCGCGCGCTCGACTCCACCATTCCCCTGATCGCCAAGATCGAGAAGCATGAGGCGGCCGAGCACGCCGAGGAGATCGTCCGCGTCGCCACCGCCGGGATCATGGTCGCTCGCGGCGACCTCGGGATCGAAGTCCCGCTGGAGCAGGTTCCGGTCGAGCAGAAGCGGCTGATCCGCGCCGCCGGCAAGGCCTCCAAGCCGGCGATCACGGCGACCCAGATGCTGGCCTCGATGGTGACCGCGCGGCGCCCGACCCGGGCCGAGGTGACCGACGTCGCCAACGCGATCTACGACGGCACCGACGCGGTCATGCTCTCCGAGGAGACCGCGGTCGGCCAGCATCCGGTCGAGGCGGTGCGGGTGATGGACCGGATCGCCCGCGCCACCGAGCCCGACCTGCCCTACGGCGAGTGGCTCTTCACCCGCACCGACCAGGCGACCCAGGACGTCTCCGACTCGGTCGCCCAGGGCGCTGTTGGCGCCGTCTACCGGCTCGGCCTCAAGGCGCTGGTGGTGCCGACCAACAGCGGCCGCACCGCTCGTCTCGTCTCCGCCCACCGGCCCAACGTGCCGGTGCTGGCGGTCTCGCCGTACATCGAGACGGTGCGGCGACTCAACCTGCTCTTCGGGGTCACCGCGGTGCAGAGCGACTTCGGGAACGAGCTGCGCGGCCTGCTCGGCCACTGCGCCGGCCTGGCCGCCCGCCACGGAATCGCGGCACCAGGCGAGCTGGTCGCGATCACGGCCGGCCTCGACGGTCAGGAATTGGGCACGAACCTGTTCGAGGTGCATCGGGTGCCGGAGCTATGAGCGCCGCCGCGAGATTGGAGCGCGAGGAGAGCGGCCTGGCCGTGTTGACCCTCGACAGCCCGCCGCTGAACCTCTTCGACCAGGGGATGATCGACGACGTCCGCGCCGCGGTCGAGGACGTTGCCGCGACGCCACCGCGGGCGCTGCTGATCCGGGCCGAGGGCCGCGCCGTCTCCGGCGGCGTCGACGTCCACGTCTTCGACGGGCTGACGCCGGAGCAAGGCAGCGCGCTCTGGGACGAGCTGCTGGGGATGATCGATCAGCTGGAGCGGCTGCCGGCGCCGATCATCTTCGCCGCCCACGCCCTGACCCTGACCGCCGCTTTCGAGATCGCCCTCGCCTGCGACCTGATCGTCGCCAGCCCTAAGGCGAAGTTCGGCCTGGTCGAGAAGGTGGTCGGGCTGACGCCGTCGATGGGTGGCACCCAGCGCTTCGCCGAGCGCGCCGGCAGCGGCCGCGCCCGCCAGTTCGTGATCAGCGGTGAGGTCTATGGGGCCGAGGAGTTGGAGCGCTGGGGCGTCGTCAACACGATCTTCGCCGCGGATGAGTTCGAGCAGCGCTCGCGCGCCCTCGCCGAGGAGCTGGCGGCCGGCCCGACCAAGGCCCACGCGATGACCAAGCACATCCTGCGCCGCTTCCGCGAAGGCGGCATGCCCGCCGCCGACGAGGCCACCCGCACCGAAGCCGCCCACCTCTTCGCCAGCGAGGACCTGCAAAACGCGGTCAAGACCTTCCTCGACCACGGCGCCCCCGGCCACGCCAAATTCCAGGGCCGCTGAGCGGCTGCCGACGGGCCGATTTGTCGAGCCAAGACCGACATATCGGCCCATCGACCGCGGTTGGCGGGTAGGGTCTCGGCCGTGACCGACTTCGACGCGATCGCCAAGGGCATGACGATGGCGATTCCCTTCGCCGGCCACCTCGGGGTGAAAGTGACCGACCTGGTCGAGGGCGAGGCGGTCGCGCGCCTGCCCGAGCGCGACGAGCTCAAGAACCACGTCGGCTCCCAGCATGCGGGCGCCCTCTTCAGCGTTGCCGAGACCGCCTCGGGCGCGGCCTTCGTCGGCGCCTTCGCCGAGCGCATGGGCGACGTCACGCCGCTCGCCCGCGCTGCCGAGATCGCCTACGAAAAGATCGCCAGGGGCCCGATCGAGGCCAAGGCCACCCTCGGCATGGCCAAGGACGAGGCCCTCACCACCCTCGACCGCGACGGCAAGGTCGAGTTCCCATGCACGGTCGTACTCAGCGACGCCGAGGGCACCCAGGTCGCCAGCGCCACCGTCCGCTGGCACGTCCGGCTCAACAAACCGGCCGCCGCCTAGCTACCCTGCTGAACCCCTAGAATCGCCCCGCGGGCCCGCCCGGCCCCAATCTCGCGCCAGTAGCTCAGCCGGATAGAGCGTCGGTCTACGAAACCGAAGGTCACAGGTTCGAATCCTGTCTGGCGCATTGACCTGATTCCGCTTGGGAAGCGGGATTGCGGGGATTTGAGGATCGGCCGTGGAGGCCGAAAAGGGCGCTGGGGCAACGCCTGGGGCAACACGAGGTCCGAGAGAGGGTTGGCCGCGGGCCTTGAGATGGGTCCCCGGTCCACCTATGTTCGCCCGCGACAAGCTGAAATAGCGGCCCCGGCGGCGTTGTAGCGCCCCGGGGCCCGGCACCGAAGACAAAGCTTCGATGCGAGAGAGACGGTACCGCCGTCGCCCCGTGAGGGGGAAGCATCTCTGGCCGTCTTCGATGCCCGACCGGGAGGAGGGCGCGATGGACACCGAGGGCTGCGAGCTGGGGCCGTTCGCCTCGGCCCCCGACGCACTGGCCCTGGCCGCGGTCGAGCGAGCCGAGCGCCACGGGACCGAGGAGGTCTGGATCGTGCTCGTCGCCGAGCACCTTGGCTTCAAGCGCTCCGCCCACACCACCCGGCGTCTGCGCCCGCAGCTCGAATGCCTGCGCATTGCTGGCGAGCTTGAGAGCACCGAGCGGCTCGGGCGGGAGTGCTGGACGCTGACGGACGCCGGGCGCGAGCGTTTGGCGAGCGCCCGCCGCGACGGCGCGGTGGGCGATCTGCCCGAGTCCCCACAGCACCGCCGCTGGCGCCACGCCCGCGCGCAGGCCGCCGAGCGGATCGACGACTTCCGCAACCTGGTCTTCGACGCCGTGGACGCCGCCGACAAGGTGGTCCCCTGGGCGAAGCCGACCGGCTCGGAGAAGTGGTTCGAGCTGGGCGAACGCTTGCGCTGGTCGCTCTGGCTGGTCGGCTCGGCGACCTACTGTCTGGAGGAGTGGGAAGAGCCTGACGACGCCCGCGCCGACGATGTGGACGACGATCCCGGTTTCGGGCCGGGGCGCCGCAGCGTCTCGGCCTGGGAGGAGTGCGAGTCGCGGGCGAGGGGAGACCTGCCGTGACGCGCAGCGAGGTCCGCTCCTGCGTGCCGATGCTCGACATCGCGGCGCGCTTTGGCGACAACCTCGTCCGCTGTCGCCGGCTTGCCGACGTCTCCCAGGAGGAGGTGAGCGTCCGCGCCTCCGTCCACCGCACCGAGATCAGCCAGCTCGAGCGCGGGTTGCGGATTCCACGGATCGACACGCTGGTCAAGCTCGCAACCTCGCTTGAAGTCTCACCCCTCGATTTGCTGGAGGGGATCGCCTGGGAGCCCGGCGACCTGCGCTACGGGCGTTTCAGGCCAGCCGGCAACGCTCAGCGGAGCGGCTGATGGGCGCCTACGAGTTCGACTACGACCTCGCCCTCCGCTTCGGCCGCAACCTCTTCATGGCCCGTCGCCGCGCGGGCCTCTCTCAAGAAGAACTCGCCTCTACTGCCTCGCTGCACCGCACCGAGATCGGCCTGCTGGAGCGGGGAGGCCGCGTCGCCCGGATCGACACCCTGCTCAAGCTTGCCGGTGCCCTGGAACTTCCTCCGGGCGACCTGCTCGACGGGATGGCCTGGGTGCCGGCGGCGCCCGCGCCGAGCGGGCAGTTCGTCAGTCGTGGCACCTGAGGCTTTCGCTCCACTGGCCTCGCCCTCGAATCCGAACTTCCTATTGACGATGCCACCGCACGACCTGATGGAACTGCTCCAGGTCTCCATGCCCGAGCAGCGGATGACGATCCCGCGGTCGCTGATCCGTCTCGTCCGACGAATGTCCGGCCGTCCGATCAGGCGGCCGGCGGTCAACCCAGAAGGCGAAGGTCAGCAGAGCCACGGCGAGGCTGACGGAGCGGGTCGGACCCTGAGCAAATGGCGACTGAGGGCTCGGCATTCACCAATAGATGTCAGCGAAGCCGAGCCGCCGCAACGTCAGGCTGCGAGCGGTCCAGAGCGGCTATCGCTTTGGGGCCGTGTGAACCCCGATGGAAACCCCAAGGGGAACCCCGATGGGAACCCCAGTGCGACATATAGAAGTCAGCGGAACGCGGTCGCCGCAATGCCGCTTGGCAAGCCGCATTGCGGCGCCTTTGGAGTGTCGGGTGCGAGCCGCAGTGCGAAGTGCAGAGCGAGCTACAGAACGAAGTGCAGCGCGAAGTCAGGGCGAAGCGCTCAAAACGGCTCTGGAAGCCAGTTCCTCCTGTTAACGTTTTGTCCGACAACGCAAATGGGGCGGCGCCGCACCAACGGCCCGCCCCCCGGCTCACGAGGTGATGCTCATGAGCGTTTCCCAGGATACGTCGGCTCCTGCGGCCGATCCAGGCTGCGGCGACAAGCGGCGGCTCAGGAAGACGAAGACGCCAGGGGTCTTCAAGCGCGTGGACGGCGGAGGGCGGACGATCGGCTACGTCAGCGTCTTCCGCAGCGCAGGACGACAGCGAAAGCGCCACGCCCGCACCTACGAGGAAGCGAAGCGGATCAAGCGCGAGAGCGAGACCGATCGCGACCGTGGCGAGTTGCAGGAACCCAGCGGGATCACCCTCCGCCGCTATCTGGATGAATGGGTAGAGCGCTACCGCGGCCAGGGTCGCCGCGGCTTCCGCGAGAGCACCCGCGACGAATACCGGCGCCTGATCGCCGCCTACGCCCATCGCTACTTCCCTCGCAAGTTGAAGCTCACCGACGTGAGTACCTACAGGCTGGCGCGCTACCTGGACTGGCTCGCCGACGAGGAGGAGCAAGGCAAGCGCCTCGGCGACCGCACGATCGCCAACGCGACGATGCCGCTGCGCGCCGCGCTGGCGACTGCGAAGCGCGAGGGCCTGATCCGTCACAACCCCGCGCAGGGCCTCACCCTGCCCCAGCGCGAGCAGATCCCGGAGGAGGAGGTCAAGGTTTTCAGTCGCGAGCAGCTCGCAGCCGTTCTGGCGATGGCGCCTCAGCGCCACCAGCTCTTCTTCGGGCTCCTGGCCGCCACCGGCCTGCGGATCGGCGAGGCGATCGCCCTCCAGCACTTGCACTTTCAGCTTGAGGACGGCGAACCCGAGGTCTGCATCCGCCGCGCGATCGTGCGCGAACGCATCGAGCCGCCCAAGAGCAAATACGGCCGCCGCGAGGTCCGCCTACCGGCATCGCTCGCGGCAGAGCTGCGAGCCCACCTAACCACTCAGCCCGATCAAGGCTCCACCGCTCTCGCCTTTGCCAACGAAAGCGGCGGAGCGCTCGACCCCAACAACCTCCGCCGCCGCGTCCTCAAGCCGCTCGTGGAGGAGGTCAACGCCCCCTGGGCCGGCTTCCACACCTTCCGCCACACCTTCGCCTCGCTCCACCTCAGCCAGGGCACCAACCTCCTCCAGCTCAGCCGCGCGCTCGGTCACCACTCGGCCGCCTTCACGCTGACTCGCTACACGCATCTGCTGCCCGGCGACGAGGCTCCTCCGCTCGAACTGACATAGACCCTGAGCGGTGGAAGTGTAGGGCGGCCTCAAGCTGCATCTAGACGATTCATCAGCCGCTCGCTGGCTACCCAGCCGGGCTTGTTTATCTCTACATCGGCGAAATCTGCCCGTGTTAGTTGTCGGCCGATTCGGCCCTCAAGGCAGCCAATGCAAAGGAAGCGTGGCTGCTCGCCCTGGCTACTCGCCGCCTTCCAAATCTCGGATCGGACTATGTACCACTCCCAACCTCCCTCGACAGGACGGCCATAATCGTCATAAGGCGTGACATCGTTGTTGCAGTCATCGCAGGTCGTCGGCGCACCCCATCGGACTAGGGCCTCGTACGTAAGTTCCTCGTTCAGGTTGTTGGCCTCCCACAGCCCGAGAATGTCGTGAAGTGTCTCTACATCGAGGCCTGCGTCAATCGCGTCATGCAGTCGGTCCGCTAGGTCGGCGACCATCCGCCGCAGCGCCTGGGCGGCAAGGTCGTTCGATGACAGAGGATTCTCTTGGCTGCTTGGCATCAGGTGGACCCTTCGGCATGTGCCGCCTGATCGGGCTCTTCCTCGGTTGAGCCAGACTCGCCAAAGAGCATCCCCATGACTGCGAGCAACATCAGCGCGGCCAGAAAGCCGGGCAGAATCGAGAACCACGCGAAGCCGTCCTCGTTGAGCTTGTAGGTCCAGTATGCGAGGGGAAGGCCGATGAGCAAGGCGATGAAGACAGATGACCACGGAATCTTGCGCTTCCGCTTTAGCTCGACGCCTGAATAGCGCGCAACCTCAGACGTAACGTGGTCTGCGAGGAACCGATGGGCTTTGCTCTCAACCCCGAAATCGGGCGAGTCGCGAATCTCTCCCAGCAACAGGATCTCGTCTCGAATCGCTGCGCGCCGCCGAGGACGGCCCACGTAGCCAAAGCGAGCGAATAGCGCTGCAAGAAACTCTGAGGCTGCGTTAACGAGTGCTTCCACAAGCCACGATCCTGAAGGCAAGGTCGGCGGAACATTCGCGGTCGATAGAAGCTGGATTCGGTGCGTCGAGGAGACCCCGAAGAGCCGTCCCCTACCATCGGCCCCGACATGGAGTTGACTGATCCTTGGATGGAGTTGAACGAGCGCTACGAGCACGACTCAGAGGCGCAGTTTCTCCTCTTCGTTGAGCAGTTTTCCGAGGCTCAAGACCTCGCCTGCTCCGGCGAGATTTCCAAGCAGCGAATGGCGCTGATCGCAGCGGACAACCTCGCGGAGTTGCTCCTCTACAGGCACAAGCGCCGCGTTCTGCGGCTTGGCTCCGAAGGCAATGATCTCGATCTTCCTCGGCTCGACTGCTCTGACCTGCGCGAATTCGAACGCGATTTCGGCACGAGGGTTGGATTGGGGCGGAAGGGCGGCGGAGAGGGAATGGCTGGTCACATGCTCGCGCCCTTGCTCGACGAGGGCGACGAGGCGATCTTCCGTGTGGCTCACGCCTATCGCAACCGCGTGTATCACGCCGATCATCACAACGCAGCAGTCACTCCTTTGCTCACTACGGCATACCTAAATGCCGTTGGTCGGTCCTTTGTGCGTTTTCAGCCAACTAACGTCGGTAGTTCCCCCAGCTCAACGACTGCGAAGCTCGCGCATTACGGATACGAGCCGGACGGTGACAGCCCAGGCGGAGCGAGTTTCTGGCCTGGAAAGGCAGCCAACAAGATCATCACTTACCTCAGCGCAAGCCTGATGATCTCACTTGATGAAGCGCGGAAGACTCTCCAGGACGATCTAACCTCACGGACCGATTGGGCAGATGCAATGGTGGATGATCTGCTTGGGGAAGGAATGCCGAAGGAGCGGCTTGAATGGTCGTTGCGCTGGGGTGAGTTCTGGGATCTCGCTGGGGTCGATCCAGACGTAGTCCGCTTGGACCGGGAACTCGCCGACCTCTGAACTTCCATCATCCGCAATCCAGATGACGACGACTCTGGATTCCAGCGACGAAATGACTTGCTCCGCGAGCGCAACGACCGAGTGGCCGAGTTAGCCAAGGACTTCAAGAGCGAGTTCGATCTGCGCGACATCCAGCGCCTCCGCCGCCTCGCCGGGCGACTGTCGAGCGCGCGAAGTCTCGGACACCTTTTCAGCCGCTATCGACACCTAGATGAAAAAATGGAGCTAGTGGAGCGTCATCTTGACGACACCGCGATTGGGTGGGATCGGATGATCCAGCAGGCAGTGGACGAGGCTCGCGGCAAGTAGCAAGTCTGCTTCCGGAAGAGCGGAATGGGTGGCTGGATCGCCGAACCGGCGCTTCAGCGAGTCCTCTATTCCGCTGGAGCGCGAAATTCCTAGGTTGCGCCTACCTCGCGAGCGTCAAGCGCTGCGGAGCAGCTGTGAAACGACCTCGCCGGGCTGCTGACCCCGCTCGGTGGCGATTCGCTCTAGGCGCTTTGCGTCGTCGCCCTCGACGCTGACGAGGATCGCGAGCTTTGCGTCGGGGTTGCCCTCGTGGATTTCGATCTGGTCGGGGCGGGCGCGATCGAGCTCGGCGTCGAAGTCGCCAGGCTGCGGATCGGGATCGGTCCAAGGGTTCTTCGTCATATCAACCCAGGATTCTACGCTCGCGTTCGGTGGCGGTCCAGCCGGTGACGATCAGCCATGAGGTCGGATCGACGGTGCGCTCGATGACCAGCGTAAGTGTTCGGCTGCCATCGGTATGGCCAATGAGCAGCAGTCGCTCCCCCTCTCGACCGCCGCTGTGGGGATTTCGCACGATCGCGTGCTGATTGCGCGGCAGTTGCTCGGCCTCCGCGGTCGAGATGCCCCGCGCGCCCAGCTTGACGCGAGCAGCATCCGTGGCGAGTAGCTCGGAGACGGCGTCGGTCATGGGCGATGTCTACCGGACGGAGCCGACAGCCAAGGCATCGAGCGACGAAACGTTTACGCTGCGCGGCCAGTTAGCCTGAATGCGTGGGCGAGACGGTCGGAGCTACGGAGTTGCGGCGAGGCCTGGGCGCGTACGTCCTCCGAGCGAGCCAGGGGGAGCGACTGCTGATTACCCACCGTGGTCGGCCGGTTGCCCAACTTGGACCGTTGCCCGGCATCGGTGCGGATGATGCCCTGGTCGAGGAGGCGACTCGACGGCTATCCGCAATTGCGCCAGACGCGGAAGTCGTTCTCTTTGGTCCACGCGCTGGGCAAGCCCGCAACGACAGCGAACTGGACTTGGTCGTCATCGAGCCCGACTTCGACGGTCGAGGAGCGGAGTCTGCCCGGCTCCGCAAGGCGCTTTGAGGGCTCGGCGTCGCGTTGGATCTGGTCCTTTACCGAAGGCAAGAGGCCGAGGAACGCCGCGGCGTTCCGGGCACCTTCCTCTTCCACGCCTTGAGAGAAGGCCGGGTTCTCGTCAAGGCGTGATCGGACTTTGGGGCAACAAATGGGGCAACATGCCCCACAGATTCCAGCCGATCCCAGCCGATCTCGATCCCGCGAAAACCGCTTGATACCGTGCCCCACGTAGTCCAGCCGACCCACCGTCTCGGGCTACGAAACCGAAGGTCACAGGTTCGAATCCTGTCTGGCGCATTGACCTGATTCCGCTTGGGAAGCGGCCCAATGAAGCCCAAGGGGTTCAAACGAACAAGGCCAGCCAAGCGTGAGTTTAAGTTCGGACTGCCCGGTACGCCCGAGGAGCGACGGCAGCAGATTCGCGCGGCAATGGAGAAGCACGCTGAGACGCTGCGCCGCTTGGCTGAATGAACGCAAGCCGTCGCTGGGTGCGGCTACGATTCTCAGGCTATGCCGATGACGAATGAGAACCTGATCGACGAGGCAGGGCGGTGCCTTGCTGCTGCTGCGCCTGGGGCGAAGGTGATCCTCTTCGGTTCCCGTGCTCGCGGCGAGGCTCGCCCGGACTCGGACCTCGACTTGCTTGTCATCGAGCCTGGCGAGGTGACGAAGCGGCGCGCGGAGACCGCACGCCTGCGGCGAGAGCTTCGTGGGCTCGACGTGGCTCTCGACGTGATCGTCATCAGCGCCAGACACGCCGAGGAATGGGGCCACTTCAAAGGCTCGATGCTGAACGAGGCTTTGAGCGAGGGTCGGGTTCTTGTCGAGGCCTGAAGGCCCGGATCTCGCGAGGGTCCTCGCTCGCAAGGCAGAGGGAGACGCGAAGGCAATGCGTCGACTGGCGTCCGACCCCGAGATCGACGACGAGACGGTTGGGTTTCACGCCCAGCAGGCGATCGAGAAGTGGCTCAAGGCAGTGATGGCTCTTCATGGGTTGGAAGAGGTGCGTACCCACGACCTCGGCCGCCTGTTGGTGTTCCTTGGACGGACAGGCATCGATTCCCCACCAGGTGCCGATCAGCTCGACGGCCTCTCGATCTAGCCGTCCCTATGCGCTATGCCGATTTCCTGGATGCTGAGCCACTGGACCGCGATGCGGCGATGGCAATGGCGGACGGGGTTGGAGAGTGGGCTGCCGCTCAGCTCCGCCCATCGGGCAGTTAGCCACCGCGCTCCACGGGTCCCAGCCGATCCACCGCCTCAGCCCCGAAGGTCACAGGTTCGAATCCTGCCTGGCGCATTGTTGTGATTCCGCTTGGGAAGCGGGTTTGCGCGCTTTGAGGAAGCCGGGAAGAGCGCGAAAAGGCGCTGGGGGCAAGCGCTGGGGCAAGGTGAGGTCTGAGAGAGGTCGATTCCGGCCCTTGCACAGGCGCCTCCCGCCGACCCTACCTTGACCTCGTGATTGCGCGCCATACGGCCTTAGCCCCAATCCACCGATTCACCATCACCCATATAGGAATCGCCGTCCGCAACCGTGTGAGCAGCAAGAACTGGCGGTTGCAGGCGCGCTCCGCGTTGCCAGGCGGGCAGTAGGGGCTGCTCGAGCCCGTTGGCGATCGAAAGCGAGCAGCTCGCGGGGTCCGAGCGAATCGGCGGCGAGGCGGAGTCGGCGAGAGGGGCTCAGGCTGCGGCCGGCAGCGCCCTGATCCTGCTCAACGCCTCGGCGAAGGCGTCCCGCCAGGGCCAGCGGGCGGGCAGGTGGAGGGTCCAGCGCCGGCCCGAGC
>JBAQZI010000072.1:0-4526 GCA_049790835.1 Solirubrobacterales bacterium | reverse complement strand
CGGTGGCCCTGCCCGGTCCCGCCGGGCTGCCGCTCGCCCCGGTCGACTTCCGCCGCTGCCGCCGCCAGAGCTGCGCCGTCGTCGCCGGCCCCCACCTCACCGCCTCGCGCCGCCGCACCACCGCCTTCACCGAGATCGTCGACCGCCGCGCCGCGCTCGGCTGGGTCGAACTCGTCTACTGGCTCTACCGCCCGACCCTCGGCTGGGAACGCCTGGTCAGACGCGCCGGCCCGTCCCAGATCGAGGCCGCCCGCGGGGTCGAGGTCCTGCTCAGCGACGACCCCGCCCTGGTCCCCCTCGAGACCCTCCCCGGCCGCGACCACTACGAGTTCCCAGCCGGCGAACGCCCGCCCTGGCAATGGCACGTCCAGGGCCGGTACCCGGGCTGGTCGACCTGACCCGCTGCTTGACAGCCCCGTTCGCGAGCTCACCGGCTTCGGGTCGGGGAGCTCCGCGTCGTCTTCGACTAGACGCCTCCTAAGAAGCCTGGCGAAATCCGGGGTGCGTGGACTGGCGAGCGCCGAACCAGGTATCGGAGTTCCGCGGTTCCTTTCCCACGGGATACGTGGATACGGAACCGCGCAAACTGGCCGGCCCGTTGCGCGGTTCCCTTTCCACCAAATGCGTGGATAAGGAACCGCGCAACTCGATGTGGAGGCGTCCCGTCGCCTGAGAGCCCGCACCGTGTCCGCCGCCGGGCGCGCGCGGGGTTCGCCCGACCCCTAGCTAGGCACCGCCGGCCACCGGCGCCTTCGCGCTTGCCGCCTTTTCCTGATCCGCCTCGTCCTGGGCCTGTTTGATCAGCCCCCGCCAGTCCGTCGTCCTGAAGACCAGCAGGATCGCCGCGAAGCCGAGGACGACCGACCAGGCCGCCATCGCGATCTGGGTACCGACCGAGAAGGAGAGGACGGCGGTGCGCGAGGGGCCGGTCAGGGTCGCGACCAGCAGCGCCTGCTGGGCACCGGCGCCCCCAGGGGTGAAGGGGACGATGTTGGCGATCGCCTGCACGCTCATCACCAGCATCACGGTGCCGAAGGAGCCGCCGATCCCGAATGCCTCGAGGAAGAACCAGAAGGCGCCGAAGCGAAAGAGCCAGCCGAGGCCCTGCCAGGCGGCGACCTCGCGCAGGTAGCGGCGCGGCTCGGCGAGGATGATCACGCCCTGGCGGACGCGGTCCCAGAAGCGCCGCACCCGGTGCGCGAGGAAGTAGATGCCGAGCAATATCGCCAGCAACAGCCCCAGGACCGTGAACAGGAGCGCTTTCGGGTGCTCGGCCCAGAAGGAGATCTCGAAGGCCGGCAGGTTGGGGATCTGCGGCAGCGGCGGCAGCAGGCCCTGGCTGATCGCGTAGAAGAGGACGAGGACGCCGACGCTGGTGTCGAACACGGTCTGGACCAGGAACGAGGAGGTCACCGCCGGGTAGGAGGAGTCGGGGATCTGGCGTTTGACCAGGAAGACCTTGGTCACGTCGCCGGCGTGGGCGGGGAGGATGGCGTTGATCCCGGCGCCCGCCAGGTAAGCGGCGGCGAGCGGCAGATACGGAATCGGGCGCCGGGGGTACGCGGCCCGCAGCACGTTGCGCCAGGCCCGGGAGCGAGCCAACTGCATCGCCAGCAGGCAGAGCAGAGCGACCATGAACGGCGTCCAGCGGATTTCCGAGAGGTGGCGGAAGAATTCCGCCGCGCTGTTGAAGAAGAAGGTGAAACTGGATCCGAGATCGGCGAGCGGCATCGCAGCTAGACTAGCCCGCTCGTGCCGGAGATCGACACGCATATGCCACCTCAGATCCTCCCTCCCGACCCCGCCGACGAGGCGATGTGCGCGCGTGCTCGCGAGCGCTATGCGGCCGACCGCAAGAGCCGCTTTCGCCGCCGCCGCAAACGCCACGCGCAGCTGCCCAACCTGATCATCATCGGCGGCCTCAAGTGCGGCACGACGAGCATCCACCACTACCTCGGCCTGCATCCGGAAATCCAGATGTCGAAGCCGAAGGAGCTCAACTTCTTCGTCGAGGAGCTGAACTGGGACCTCGGCCTCGACTGGTACGCCAGCCGCTTCGACGACCGCTTCCAGGTCCGCGGCGAGTCATCGCCGCACTACACGAACCTGCCCGGCTTCGAGGGCGTCGCCGCGCGCATCCACGAGCACTGTCCCGACGCCCGCCTGCTTTACATGGTGCGCGACCCGATCAAGCGGATCCTCTCCCACTGGGTCCACGCGACCGGCGCCGGCTATGAGACCGGCGACCTGGTCGAGACCCTCTCCAACCCCGACTCCTCCTACATCAACCGCTCCAAGTACTGGATGCAGCTGCAGCCCTACCTGGAGCGCTTCGACCGCGAGCAGATCGAGATCGTCACCCAGGAGGAGCTGCAGGGCGAGCGCGAGGCGACGATGCGCAAGGCCTTCGCCTTCGCCGGCGTCGACGAGACCTTCGTCTCCGAGCAGTTCGACCGCGAGTGGGAGAAGTCGGGCGCGAAGGAGGGCGACAAATACCAGTTCATGGAGAAGCTGATCAAGCTGCCGGGCTTCCGCTCCTTCGACCGCAACTTCGACCGCCTGCCGGAGCCGTTGCGCTGGCGGGTCGAGAAGCTGGTCCACGATCCCGAGAAGCCGCCGGCGCCGAAGCCGAAGCTTCCCGACGACCTCTTCGAGACCGTCCGCGCCCGCTTCGGCGACGACGTCGCCGCGCTGCAGAAGTTCGCCGGCCGCGAGTTCGCCGGCTGGCACGACTACTCCTGAGCGACCACGGGTAGGCTCGCCCCGATGCGGCGGCTTCTGCCCGATCCGGGCCCGACCAGCGTCGAGCGGCAGCTCGACGGCTACCGGCCCTGGGAGCAGCCACACGGGGACCGGCCCCTGGTGGCGATGAACTTCGCCACCACCGTCGACGGGCGGGTGACTATCGACGGCGTCTCCGGCCCGATCGGCTCGGCTACGGACACCGAGATGCTGGCTGGCCTGCGGACCCGCTTCGACGCGGTGATGATCGGCGCCGGGACGATGCGGGCGGAGCGCTACGGGCGGCTGGCGAAGAAGCAGGCGACGCGGGAGCGGCGCGAACGACTGGGCCTCCCCCCCGAGCCGCTGATGGTGATCGTCAGCGGCCGCCTCGACCTGCCCTGGGACGCACCCCTGTTCACCGAAGGCGGCCGTGTCCTGATCTTCACCGCTTCCGAGGCCGAGCCGCCGGAGACCGAGCCGCCACTGCAGGTCCTGCGCCACGAGGGGGCCGTCAACCTGGTCGAGGCGCTCCAGCAGCTGCGCCGGGACCACGCCATCCGCGCCCTGCTCTGCGAGGGTGGGCCGCATCTGCATGACCAGCTCCAGGCCGACGGGCTGGTCGACGACCTCTTCCTCACCATCGCCCCGAAGCTGAGCGGCGGCGACGCGCCGCGGATCGTCGAGGGCCCGCTGCCCGGCGTCGCCGAGCTGGAGCTGGCCTGGCTGCTGGAGGAGGACGGCGAGCTGTTCGCGCGGTACCGGCGCCCTTCCTGAGTTAGCGTTGCGGGGCCGAGCCCACGAGGAGAGGACACGATGGACTTCACCCCCAGCCCCGAGGTAGCGACCCTGCGCGAGCGGGTCCTCGACTTCATGGACGCCGAGGTCTACCCGGTCGAGCGCGAGATCATGGAGGCGCTCGACGAGGAGGTCGGTCCCGGCGTCCCCTATCCCAAGATCCTGGTCGAGATCCGCGAGAAAGCGAAGACCGAGGGCCTCTGGAACCTCTTCATGCCCGACGAGCGCTTCGGGCCCGGGCTGACGAACTGGGAGTACGGGCTGCTCTGCGAGGAGATGGGGCGCAGCCCGATGGCGGCGGCGATGGCCTTCAACTGCTCGGCGCCGGATACCGGCAACATGGAGATCCTCGCCGAGCATGGGACCGCGGCGCAGCGCGAACGCTGGCTGGAGCCGCTGCTCGAGGGCCGGATCCGCTCCTGCTTCTCGATGACCGAGCCCGAGGTGTCGGGCTCGGACCCGACGCTGCTGCAGGCGAAGGCGACGCTCGAGGGCGACGAGTGGGTGGTCGAGGGCCACAAGTGGTTCACCTCCGGCGCGGTCGGCGCCGAGCTGGCGATCGCGATGGTCGTCACCGACCCCGACGCCCCTCCCTACGCCCGCGCCTCGATGATCTGCGTGCCGACCGACACCCCCGGCTTCAACCTGGTGCGGTCGATCCCGGTGATGGGGCACGACAAGGGCCCCGGCCACTGCGAGATCCGCTACGAAAGCTGCCGCGTCCCCGCCGGCAGCCTGCTCGGCGAGCGCGGCGCCGGCTTCGCGATCGCCCAGGATCGCCTCGGCCCCGGCCGCATCCACCACTGCATGCGGGCGATCGGGACCGCCGAGCGGGCGCACGAGATGATGTGCCGCCGCGCCAACGAGCGGGTTGCCTTCGGCGGCCCCCTGGCCGACAAGCAGTTCGTCCAGGAGTCGATCGCCGCCTCGCGGATGGAGATCGACCAGGCCCGGCTGCTGACCCTCTACGCCGCCTGGAAGATGGACACCGAGGGCAAGCGCGCCGC
>JBAQZI010000071.1:0-1639 GCA_049790835.1 Solirubrobacterales bacterium | reverse complement strand
GGGCTGGGCGGGCTCGCCGACCGCCTCGACGCGCTCGACGGCCGCCTCCGCGTCGACAGCCCGCCGGGCGGCGGGACGCGGATCCTCGCGGAGGTTCCATGCGGGTAGTTATCGGCGAGGACCAGGCGCTGATGCGCGAAGGCCTGATCCTGCTGCTCGAGCAGGGCGGGGACGAGGTGGTCGGCCGCGCCGGCGACGCCGAGGACCTGGTCCGCAAGGCCGGCGCCCACCGTCCCGACCTCGTGCTCGCCGACATCCGCATGCCGCCGACCGACACCGACGACGGGCTGCGGGCGGCGCTGCGGATCCGCGCCGAGCTGACGGGGATCCCGGTCCTGGTCCTCTCCCAGCACGTCAACCGCGCCTACGCGACCGAACTGCTGGAGGGCGGCGCCGATGGCGTCGGCTACCTACTGAAGCAGCGCGTCGCCGACGTCGACTCCTTCCGCGCCGACCTGCGCCGGGTCGCCGCCGGTGGCTGCGTGCTCGACCCGGAGGTGGTGGCGACGATGATGTCGCGGCCGCGCCGCGACGATCCGCTGGAGCGGCTGACCGAGCGCCAGCAGCAGGTGCTGGCGCTGATGGCCGAGGGCTGCAGCAACGCGGCGATCGCCGAGCGGCTGACGCTCTCGACCAAGGCGGCGGCCAAGCACGTCTCCCACGTCTACGACGCGCTCGGGCTGGTCCCGGCCGACGAGAGCCACCGTCGCGTGCAGGCGGTCGTGCGCTACCTCTCGCGCTAGGAGAGCCTACGAAATCCCCCGCACGCGCCGGCGGCGGACACGGTGCGGGCTCTCAGGCGACGGGACGCCTCCACATCGAGTTCCGCGGTTCCTTATCCACGCGTCTGGTGGAAAGGGAACCGCGGAACGGGGCCGGCCAGTTGCGCGGTTCCGTATCCACGTATCCCGTGGGAAAGGAACCACGGAACTCCCAGGCGAGGCGGGCGCTAGCGGATGCCGGTGCGGCCGGCGCTCGCCAGGTAGACCTGGGTGGTGATGCCCTCCAGCGGGCCGAAGCGGGTGAAGGCCGCGATCAGCTTGTCGGGGTCGAGGCTGGACTTGCCGCTGGGCAGGATCGGCACGTCGTTGACGACGACGTCGAAGGCGATCTGGTTCGGGCCGGTGCCGGCGTATCCGGCCAGCGCCATCGCCTGCACGATCACTTCGTCGTTCGCGTCGAGTCCGCCGAGCAGGCCGTTCTTGGCGAAGACGTGGCCGGTCGCGGGGTCGCGCTCGGGATGCTCGGGCAACCCGTCGACGCCCTTGACCGGCAGGGCCTGGCGGAAGTCCTCGGCGTAGGGCCGGCCGGCGACGTAGCGCAACAGGTCGACCATCGCCAGCGGTGAGATCCGGTTGCCGGGCAGGCCCTGGCCGTCGGTCAGCACCGCCTGGCCGGCGGGGACGCCGGCGCGGCGGGCGTAGGCGCGGATCCGCTGCATCCCGGCGCGGAAGGTGGGGGGGCCGCCGGCCTGGACGGCGATCCAGAACGGCTCGGTGTTGGCGCCGAGGTTGTGGCTGACCTTGAGGATCAGCTTGACGAGCTCCGAGACCGGCGGCGAGGTCAGCTGGGCGACCCGTGGGCGCCTGGCGACGGCGGCGAACGGGGGCAGTTCGCCGGCGCGGTTGTCGGCGACCGT
>JBAQZI010000070.1:0-22805 GCA_049790835.1 Solirubrobacterales bacterium | reverse complement strand
CCGCGATCTTCGCCGAGGACGGGCGCCTGGAGGCGATGGCCGCGGCCTCGCGCGCCCTGGCCAGGCCCGACGCGGCGCGGCGGATCGCCGACGAGGTTCTGAAAGCCGCGGCGAATGGCTAGCGCTGGGTTCGGCGACGAGGCGGCGGTGGACACGCGGACCGCTACGCCCTGGGCCGAGCGCCGGCTGCACTTCATCGGCATCGGCGGCGCCGGGATGAGCGGCCTCGCCCTGGTCTGCGCCCGGCTCGGCGCCAAGGTGACCGGCAGCGACCGCAACGACTCCTCTTATATGGAGCGCCTGCGCCAGGCCGGCCTCGATCCCGCCGTCGGCCACGACGCCGCCAACCTGCCCGAGGGGGCGGAGGTCGTCGTCTCGACCGCGATCGCGGCGGAGAACCCGGAGCTGGCGCTGGCCCGCGAGCGCGGGATCGCGCCGATCCACCGCGGCGCCCTGCTGGCCCAGCTCTGCGCCGAGAAGCGGCTGATCGCGATCGCCGGCACCCACGGCAAGACGACGACCACCGCGATGGCGGTCTGGGCGCTGCGGGCGATCGGCGCCGACCCGGCCTTCCTGGTCGGCGGCGAGGTCCCCGGGGTCGGCGAGGAGGGCGCCGCCGCCAACGCCGGCTGGGGCGAGGGGGAGTGGGTGGTTGCCGAGGCGGATGAGAGCGACGCCAGCTTCCTCGAGCTGAAGCCCGAGATCGCGGTCGTCACCAACGTCGAGCTCGACCACCACGCCCGTTGGGGGTCGCTGGCGGAGCTGTACGAGTCCTTCGAAGGATTCGTCAAGCCCGCCCGCAAGGTCGTTCTTCCCGCCGAGGCTGACATTCGCTCCGGCCAGAGCCGGCAGCTGGACTCGGCCAATCCTCTCTACGCCAGGGTCACGGCGAGCAAGAAGGTCCAGCGCTTCTCGGACGCCACGCCCGGGCCGGAGACCCTGCCCCTCGCCGTCCCCGGCGCCCACAACCGCGCCAACGCCCGTGCCGCCCTGGCCGCGATCGAGCTGACCGGGCTCGACGTCGAGTCTGCGGCCGCGGCGCTCGCCGACTTCCCCGGGGTGCGGCGCCGGCTCGAGCTCAAGGGCAGCCGCGGCGCCACCCGCGTCTACGACGACTACGCCCACCACCCGACCGAGGTCCGCGCCGCGCTCTCGGCCCTGCGCGAGCTCCAGCCCGAGCACCTGATCGCCGTCTTCCAGCCCCACCTCTACTCGCGCACGAAGGCGCTCGGCGAGGAGTTCGGCGCCGCCCTGGCCCTGGCCGACGAGGCGGTGGTGCTCGACGTCTACCCAGCCCGCGAGGAGCCGGTCGGCGAGCTGGCCGGGGTCAGCGGCCTGCGGGTGGCGCAGGCGGCGGCGGAGCGGATGGGGGGGAGGCCGGTCTGGTGGCTGCCGGATGCCGGGACGGCCCGCCGAGCCCTGGCCGACCGGCTCGACCGCGAGCGGGAAGACGGCGATGGCACCGTCCTGGTCACGATCGGGGCCGGCGACGTCTTCAAGCTCGGCGAGGCGCTGGTGGCGGCGGGATGAGCGCGCCGCCGGCGGGGGTCAAGCCCGACCAGCCGCTCTCCCGCCTGACCACGATCCGCACCGGCGGCGCCGCCGACTGGCTCGCCCGCCCCTCGACCCAGGCGCAGCTGGTCGAGATGCTGCGCTGGGCCGAGGCGGAGGGCCTGGCGGTAGGACTGATCGGGTCCGGATCGAACCTGCTCATAGCCGACGATGGATTCCACGGACTCGCAATCAAGCTGGATGGCGACCTCGCGACGATCGAGCGCGAGGGCGAGCGCGTCCTCTGCGGCGGCGGTGCCCGGCTGCCCTCGGCGGCGGCGAAAGCCGCGGGCTGGGGGCTTTCCGGCCTCGAGTTCGGGATCAACATCCCAGGCACCGCCGGCGGAGCGGTGCGGATGAACGCCAACGCCTACGGCGGCCAGTTAGCACGGGTGCTCGATTGGGTCGAGGTCAGCAGCGCCTCCGGCAGCGAGCGCCGCACCCCCGAGCAGCTCGGCTTCTCCTACCGGCGCTCGAACCTGCGCGGCGGCGAAGTCGTCTCCCGAGCCTCGTTCCGCCTCAGCCCTGGGGAGCCGGCCGCGATCCGCGCCACGCTGGCGACGATGCGCGAGCGCCGCCACGACGCCCAGCCCTCGGGGATCAAGACCTTCGGCTCGACCTTCAAGAACCCCGAGGACGCGCGCGCCGAGGGTCGCTCAGCCGGGCAGCTGCTCGACGCCGCCGGCTGTGGCGGCCTCAGCCACGGCGGCGCCCGCTTCTCCGCGAAGCACGCCAACTTCGTCGAGAACACGGGCGAGGCCAGCACCGCGGACGTGCTGGAGCTGATGGCCGCGGGCCGTCGCCAGGTCCACGCCAAGTTCGGGGTCGAGCTGGAGCCGGAGGTCCAGGTGCTGGGCGAGGTGCGCTGGCCCGACGGCTGGGAGCTGTGAGCCGCCGGCTGTGGAAGTCGGTCGCGGTCGTCCTGGCCGTGATCGCCGCCGCGGCGTTCTTCCAGAAGTTCATCGCCGACAAGTCGGCCACGGGCATGCTGCTGGTGCCGGCGCCGGTGGCGACGATCGGCAGCGGCGAGGAAGCCATCGCGGTTGCGGCCAACGGCGTCGTGGTCCCCTGGTGGCCCCTGCCTGACGAACCGGAGCTGCCGCAGCTGCCCTCGACGGAGCTGCCGAAAGGCGGCCGTTTCGCCGGCCCGATGTTGCAACAGGTCCGGATCCTCGGCGCCGCGCCCGAAGCGCTCCGTCCCTACCTGGCCGGCAGCCGTTACGGCGAAAGCGGGGTGGACGTCGAAACCACCGCCGGGATCGAACTGCGCTTCGGCGACGCTTCGCAGGCAGAGCGGAAGTGGAAGGCGGCCGCCGCGATTCTCGCCGACCCGGAAATCACGGCGCTCGATTATGTAAACGTGATCGCTCCGGCGCGCCTCTCCTACGGTGGCTCTGGGCATACGCTCCCGCCGCCAGGCTGAACCCTCGACCACAGGGTTAAGGTGCCTGAAGTCTCAAGTCAACATAGAGAGTTCAGCCTGCACGATGCCTGTCGCCGGTTTGACAGAGGCGCCGAAATACCCTACGTTCAGCGGAATTTCCGTACTTGAAGCGAAGGCTCGAACCCTTGAGCCTCACTGAAGGCTCGGACGGAACAAGGGCTCAACTCAAACGCCGACCCTCGAGTCGGCGAGCTGGAGAAATCGGGAGATGGAATCCACTTACCTCGCAGTCATAAAGGTCGTCGGAGCTGGCGGCGGCGGCACCAACGCGGTCAGTCGCATGATCGATGCCGGCATTCGCGGCGTCGAGTTCGTCGCGGTCAACACCGACGCCCAGGCCCTGCAGGCCTGCGATGCCGACATCAAGCTCTCGATCGGCCAGGAGCTGACCCGCGGCCTCGGCGCCGGGGGTAATCCCGAGGTCGGCGCTGGCGCGGCGGCGGAGAGCCGCGATGAGATCAAGGAGGCGCTGAAGGGCGCCGACATGGTCTTCGTCACCGCCGGCGAGGGCGGCGGCACCGGCACCGGCTCAGCCCCGGTCATCGCCGAGATCGCCAAGGAAGAGATCGGCGCGCTCACGGTCGGCGCCGTGACCAAGCCTTTCGAGTTCGAGGGCAAACGGCGCATGCAGCAGGCGCTCGAGGGCATCGAGAAACTGCGCAACAACGTCGACACCCTGATCATCGTCCCGAACGAGAAGCTGCTGCAGGCGGTCGAGCGGCGCACCAGCGTGCTGGAGGCGTTCCGCCAGGCCGACGACATCCTGCGCCAGGGCGTCCAGGGCATCACCGACCTGATCACGATCCCCGGCCTGATCAACCTCGACTTCGCCGACGTGCGCACGATCATGCGCGACGCCGGCTCGGCCCTGATGGGCGTCGGCTCCGCTTCCGGCGAGGCCCGCGCGCTCGATGCCGCCAAGGCGGCGATCACCTCGCCGCTGATCGAGGAGTCGATCAAAGGCGCGACCGGGATGCTGTTGAACATCACCGGCCCGGAGGACCTCGGCCTGTTCGAGGTCAACGAGGCGGCGCAGCTGGTCCAGGCCGAGGCCGACGACAACGCCAACATCATCTTCGGCTCCGTCGTCGACCAGTCGATGAAAGACGAGGTCCGGGTCACCGTCATCGCCACCGGCTTCGAGGGGTTCGAGCTGCTGGCGCGGTCGCCGCAGCGGGTGCGGCGGCGCTACGAGTCGAAGCCGCGGATCGCCGCCGACGACACTGACATCCGCAAACTGCGGGTGTCGGATGACGACATCGACGTGCCTGGCTTCCTCAAAGACTGAGCCTGCCGCTGACGAATAGCCTTGCGCGTCGTGGCTGACCTCCGGCGCACCCCACTCTACGAGCAGCACGTTGCCCTTGGGGGCAAGGTCGTGCCCTTTGCCGGCTGGGAGATGCCGGTGCAGTACGAGGGCATCAAGGAGGAGCACTCGGCGGTGCGCAGGCACGCTGGGATGTTCGACGTGTCGCACATGGGCGAGGTCGAGGTCGAGGGGCCCGGCGCCCTGGCCTTTCTGCAGCTGGTGCTCTCCAACGACGTCGCCAAGCTCGAGATCGGCGGGGCGCAGTACTCGTGCCTCTGCCAGGAGGACGGTGGCGTCATCGACGACCTCTTCACCTACCGGCTCGGCGGCGACCGCTACCTGATCGTCACCAACGCCTCCAACCACGGGACCGACCTCGCCTGGCTCGGCCGCTGGAGCCGCGACTTCGACGTCATCGTCCGCGACGTCGCCGACCGCTACGCGATGCTCGCCGTGCAGGGCCCGCACGCCCGCGCTGTCCTCGGCCGCGCCCTCAGAATCGAGCTGCCGCCGCGGATGCGGGTCTCCCACGTGCGGGTCGGCGGCCGGCCGGCGCTCGTCTGCGGCACCGGCTACACCGGCGAGGACGGGGTCGAGCTGCTGCTGGATCCCGAGGTGGCGACGCCGATCTGGGCCGAGCTGCTCGACGCCGGCGTCGTCCCCTGCGGGCTTGGCGCCCGCGACACCCTGCGGCTCGAGGTCTGCTTCCCGCTGCACGGCCACGAGCTCAGCCCTGAGCGCAACCCGATCGAGGCCGGCCTCGGCTGGTGCTGCGCTGAGGCGACCGGCTTCCTCGGCTCCCGGGTCGTCGCTGCGGCCCGGGCCGACGGCACGCCCGAGCGCCTGGCCCCGTTCCTGATCGAGGGAGCCGGCATCCCCCGCGACGGCAACCCGGTGCTGGGCGGCGAGGAGCCGGTCGGCGTCGTCACCAGCGGCACCTTCTCTCCCTCGCTCGAGCAGGGCGCCGGCATGGCCTACGTCCGCAGCGATCTGGCCGAGCCCGGGACCGAGCTGGAGATCGACGTGCGCGGCAAGCATCGTGCCGCCCGGGTAGCTTCCAAGCCGCTGTATAAGCCCAATCGGAAAGCGAGCTGAGCCTTGTCAGACGACAACTACCCCGACGACCTGCGCTACCACGACCAGCACGACTGGGCGCGGTTGGAGGGCGATGAGCATGCCGTCTTCGGGATCACCTGGTACGCCCAGGACTCGCTTGGGGAGGTCGTCTTCTACGACCCGCCAGAGGTCGGCGCGACGATCCAGAAAGACTCCTCCTACGCCGAGGTCGAGTCGGTCAAGGCCGTCTCCGACGTGATCGCGCCGATGTCGGGCGAGATCGTCGAGGTCAACGACGTGCTCGAAGACTCGCCGGAGAAGGTCAACGACGATCCCTACGGCGAGGGCTGGCTGGTCAAGGTCCGCCTGACCGCGCCGCAGGAGGCCGAGAGCCTGCTCGGCGCCTCCGAATACCGCAAGCTGCTCGAGGGCTAGCGGCGAGCGCCGCCCGCCCCGTTCCCTAGCCTTAGCCCCGTGACCCGCTACACCTCAGCGACCGCCGACGACCGGGCCGAGATGCTCGACGCGATCGGCGTCGACTCGGCCGCCGATCTCTTCGAGCAGATCCCCGAGCCGCTGCGGCTGGGCCGCCCGCTGGCACTGCCGGAGGGGCTCGGGGAGGCCGAGGTCTACGAGCGCCTGGCGGGCCTGGCGGAGCGCAACGCCGACGCCGAAGCGCAGGTCTGCTTCGTCGGCGCGGGGATGTACGACCACTACGTGCCGGCGATCGTCGACGCGATCACCTCACGCTCGGAGTTCCTCACCCCGTACACGCCGTACCAGCCGGAGATCTCCCAGGGCGGGCTGCAGGTGATGTTCGAGTTCCAGACCGCGATGTCGGAGCTGACCGGGCTTCCGGTCTCCAATGCTGGCCTCTACGAGGGCCCATCCTCGGTCGCCTCCGCCGGCTACCTGGCGATGGGCGCGACCAAGCGCCGCCGCTTCGTCGTCTCGCGCGGCGTCCACCCGCACAGCCGCGAGACGCTCGCCACCTACTCCGCCGGCTACGGCGCCGAGGTGGTCGAGGTCGGCCTCGAGGGCGGGCTGACCGACGCCGTCGCCCTGGCCGCGGCGGTCGACGGCGAGACCGCCGCCGTGATCCTGCAGAGCCCCAACTTCCTCGGCGCGGTCGAGGACGTCGAGGCGCTCGGCGCCGCCGCCAAGCAGCACGGCGCCCTGCTGGTCGTCGCTTGCGACCCGATGACGCTGGGGATCCTCAAGCCGCCCGGCGAGTGCGGCGCCGACATCGCCCTCGGCGAGGGCCAGCCGCTCGGCAACCGCCTCGACTTCGGCGGCCCCTCGTTTGGCTTTTTCTGCGCCACCGAGGCGCAGATCCGGCGCATGCCGGGGCGGATCGCCGGCGAAACCGAGGACGTCGACGGCCGCCGCGGCTTCGTCCTCGCCCTGCAGACCCGCGAGCAGCACATCCGCCGCGAGAAGGCGACCAACAACATCTGCACCGCGCAGGCCCTGAACGCGTTGGGGGCGATGGTCCACCTCGCCTGGCTCGGCCGCCCCGGCTTCCGCGAGTTGGGCGAGCTGCTGGTCCAGCGCACCGCCTACGCCCGCGAGCGCCTCGCCGCGGTCGAGGGGGTCGAGCTGCTGCACGAGGCGCCGGTCGCACGCGAGTTCGCGGTTGAGCTCGACGCCCCGGTCGCAGCCGTGCTCGACCACTGCGCCGAGCGCGGCATCGCCGCCGGCTATCCGCTCGGCCGCGAGTACCCGGAGCACGAGAACGGGCTGCTCGTCGCGATCACCGAGCGCCGCACGCCCGCGCAGATCGACGAGCTGGCCGATGCCATCGGCGGCGCTATCGCCGGATTCCACGCCCATGGCGACTTTGTCTCCTCGGAGGAGACAAAAGCGCCAGTCGCGGGAGGCATGGCATGAGCGCGATCACGGAGACGCCGATGCAGCGCGAACGCGCCAGGACGATCTACGAGAAGTCGAAGACGGGACGGCGTGCCGCCGTGCTCCCCGAGGCCGGCGTGCCCGAGAAGCCGCTGGAGGACTTGATCCCCGCCAACCTCTTGCGCTCCGAGCCGCCAGCCCTGCCGGAGATCGCCGAGCCGGAGATCGTCCGCCACTACAACAAGCTCTCGCGCCGCAACTTCGACCTCGACAGCGGCTTCTACCCACTCGGCTCCTGCACGATGAAGCACAACCCGCGGCTGAACGAGCGGGTGGCCGCGCTGCCCGGGCACGCTCGCCTGCATCCGGCCCAGGATCCGCGCCGAGCCCAGGGAGCGCTGGAGCTGATGTGGCTGCTGCAGGAGTCCCTCGGCGAGATCTGCGGCCTGCCACACGTCAGCCTGCAGCCCTCCGCCGGCTCCCACGGCGAGCTCGCCGGGCTGCTGCTGACCCGCGCCTTCCACGCCGATCGCGGCGAAACCCGGACCAAGGTGCTGGCGCCGGACACCTCGCACGGGACCAACCCGGCCTCGGTGACGATGGCCGGCTACGAGGTGGTGAAAGTCGCGACCAACGAGCGCGGTGGGGTGGAGATGGACGACCTGCGGGCGAAGATCGACGCGGACCCGGACCAGGTCGCCTGCCTGATGCTGACCAACCCCAACACGCTCGGCCTCTTCGACGAGAACATCGCCGAGATCGCGGCGCTGATCCACGCGGCGGGGGGGACGCTCTACTACGACGGGGCCAACCTCAACGCGGTGATGGGCCACTCGCGGCCCGGCGACATGGGCTTCGACATCGTCCACGTCAACCTCCACAAGTCCTTCAGCCAGCCCCATGGTGGCGGCGGCCCCGGCGCCGGCCCGATCGCCGTCTCCGACCGCATCGAGCCCTTCCTGCCGCGCCCTCAGGTGGTGCGGCGCGAGAGCGACAACGGCGGCCGCCCCAGCTTCGACCTCGACTTCGAGCGGCCCGAGTCGATCGGCCGGCTGCGCGGCTTCCAGGGCAACTTCGGCGTCTTCGTCCGCTCCTACGCCTACATCCTCAGCCTCGGCGCCGACGGCCTCGCCGAGGCCTCCGAGACCGCCGTCCTCAACGCCAACTACCTGAAGGCGCGCCTGGCCGCCGGCCGCGCCGGCGCCCGCCTGCCGATCGCCTTCGACCGCCATTGCATGCACGAGTTCGTCCTCTCCGGCAAGCCGATGAAGAAGGACCTGGGCATCGCCACCCTCGACCTCGCCAAGCGCCTGCTCGACTTCGGCTTCCACCCGCCGACCGTCTACTTCCCGCTGCTGGTCGAGGAGGCGCTGATGATCGAGCCGACCGAGACCGAGACCAAGGAGAGCCTCGACGCCTTCGCTGACGCCGTCGAGCAGATCCTCACCGAGGCCGAGTCCGATCCCGAGCTGGCCAAGAACGCCCCCTACACAACCCCCGTCCGCCGCCTAGACGAGGTCCGCGCCACCCGCCACCCCATAGTCCGCCAACCCCTCAACTGACGGCCGACGGGCCGATATGTCGTCCCTGGCTCGACTTATAGGCCCATCGGCGGGCGGTTAGAGCTCCGGCAGCTCCTGTTCGAGCTCTAGCACTGGGGCGAAGAGGTCGCCGTGGTGCTCGATGCGCTTCAGGACCGCGCTTGCCTCGAAGACGAGTGAGCTGCCGTCGCCGCTGTCGGCCGCGGCCTCGACCTCTTTCCAGGTCACCGGCGTCGAGGCCGTCGGCCGCTCTCGCGCCCGCAGCGAGTAGACGGCGATCGTGGTTTTGCTGCGGTGGTTCTGGGACCAGTCGACGAAGACCTTGCCGCCGCGCTCGACCTTTTTCATTTTCGAGACGACCAGGTCGGGGGTCTGCTTTTCCAGCAGCTGGGCGATCGCTTTGGCGAACGGTTTGGTCGTCTCGTAGTTGACTTTCTTGGAGTTGAGCGGAACGTAGACCTGCATCCCCTTCGAGCCCGACGTCTTCGGGAAGCACTCGACCCCGAAGTGGCTGAACATGTCGCGCAGGCGCAGCGCCACCCGGCAGCAGTCGACGACGTCGGCCGGCGGCCCCGGGTCGAGGTCGAAGGCGAGCACGGTCGGCCGCGTCGGCGCCCGGCCCAGCGAGAGCGAGGGATGCAGCTCGATCGCCGCCAGCTGCGCCATCCAGATCAGCGTCGGCCGGCCGTCGCAGACGCAGAAGTCGATTTTGCCGGCGTCCGGCCCGGCTCGCACGCTCGTGGTTTTGACCCACCGCGGCCGGTGCTTGGGGCAGCGCTTCTCGAAGAAGGCGGAGTCGAGGTCCTCGACCCCTTCCGGGAAGCGGCGCAGGGTCACCGCGCGGCCGCGCAGGTGGGGCACCATCGCCTCCGCCACCTTGGCGTAGTAGTCGACCATCTCGCCCTTGCTGAAACCGGCCTGCGGGTAGAGGACCTTGTCGAGGTTGGTGAGCTTCAGCTCACGCCCATCGACCTCGACCACCTGGTTAGTGGCCACGGGCTACTTGGAGGACTTCGCTTTGGAGCGCGACGAAGAGCTTTTCTTCGCTTTCGTCGCTTTCGCTTTTTTGGCCGGGGCTTTGGCCTTCTTCGCCGCCGCTTTCCTGGGCCTTGCGCCCGTGTCCTTGACCGCGGCGATGCTCTCCTCCAGCGCCGCCATCAGGTCGGGAGCTTTGGTCGCCTTCGGGGTCTCCGCCTCCGAGGCGACGATCTCCTTGCCTTCGGCCTTGCGTTCGATCAGCCCCAGCAGCTGCTCGCGGTACTCGTCGCGGTAGGCGGTGGGGTCGAAGTCGGTGCTGAGCGACTCGATCAGCTGCTCGGCCATCTCCTGTTCGCGTTTGTTGACTTTCGGCTTCTTGTCCGGCAGGGCGTCGTCGAGCTCGGACCCCGGTACGACCTCGTCGGCGAAGCGCATCGTCGTCAGCGTGAGGACGCCGTCGGAAGCGCGGATCGCCGCCAGGTGCTCCTTGTTGCGGAAGACGAAGCGGGCGATCGCCGCCTTGCCGGAGGATTCCATCGCCGCGCCCAGCAGCGAGTAGGCCTTCTCGGCGCCGTCGGCCGGGCCGAGGTAGTAGGGGCTGTCGAAGTACATCGGGTCGATTTCCTCGATGTCGACGAAGTCCTGGACGTCGATCGCCCGCGTCTTCTCCGGCGCCAGTGCCGACATCTCCTCTTTGCTCAGCGGCACGTACTGGCCGGGGGTGATCTCGTAGGCCTTGACGATGTTCTCGTAGGGGACCTCCTCATCGGTCCCCTCGGCGACCCGCCGGTGTTTGATCCGAGCGCTGTCGGAGTCGCGGATCTCGCGCAGGGCGATGTTGCGCCGCGCGACCGCGCTGTACAGCTTCACGGGCACGTTGAGGAGCCCGAAGCTGATCGAACCGCTCCAAATCGCTCTAGCCATGGAAGGTCACCTACCCGGATTGTTCCAGGCAATTCCAGGGGCCGACGAATCCCGCGGGTCCGCGGGAGCCATCTTGCGCTGGAGTCGATGGGATCATGCGCCGGTGCTGTTCGAGCTGCGAGACGTCGGCCTCACCCGCGGCGGCCGCCCGGTTCTCGACGGGGTCGGCGCCGCGATCCCGCTCGGCGCCGCCGCGATCGTCGGCCCTTCGGGCAGCGGCAAGTCGACGCTGCTGCGGCTGCTCAACCGCCTCGCCGACCCCGACCGCGGCGAGATCTCCTACCGCGACGAGCCGCTGGCCAGCTACGACCCGCTGGCGCTGCGGCGCCAGGTCGCGCTGGTCCCGCAGCTGCCGGCGCTGCTCGAGGGAACGGTCGAGTCCAACCTGCGCTACGCCGCCCGCCTGGCCGGCAAGGAGCTCGACACCCGACGCTGCCTGTGCCTCGCCGGCCTCGGCCCCGAGTTCGCCGGTCGCGACGTCGCCAAGCTCTCGGTCGGCGAGCAGCAGCGGGCGATGCTGGGACGGGCGCTGGCCCAGCAGCCCGAGGTGCTGCTGCTGGACGAGCCGACCTCTGCCCTCGACCACGCCGCCCGCGACGCGGTCGAGGCGGCGCTGACGGAGCTGCGGCGCGAGCTGGAGATCTCGGTCGTCCTCGTCAGCCACGATCCCGAGCAGGCGCGCCGCCTCAGCGACTGGGTGGTGCGACTGGAGGCCGGCCGCGTCGTCGGCTGCGGCGTCCTCGACGAGGTCTTGACATGAGCGCCGCGGCCGCGGCGCTCTCCACCTCGATCGAGGTCTCGCTCGGCCAGGTCGCCGCCTCGCTCGCCCTCGTCGCGGTCGCCGCGGCAATCTCCTTCTGGTGGAAGGCAGACCTCGAGCGCGACATCGGCATCGCCGCCGTCCGCTCGCTGATCCAGCTGACGGCGATCGGCTACGCGATCAAGCTGATCTTCGAAGCCGACACTGTCTGGCTCGTCCTCGTCCTCCTCACCGTGATGGTCTTCTTCGGGGCGATCACCGCGCGCAGCCGCGCCGACAAGGTCCCGCACTCCTTCGTGCCGTTGCTGATCGCCCTCGCCCTGGCCGGCGCCGGCACGCTTGGCCTCGTCGTCGCCCTCGGCATCTTCGAGGCGACGCCGCGCTACCTGGTCCCGGTCGGTGGCATGGTGATCGGCAACGCGATGACCGCCTCGGCGGTGGCGCTGGACCGGCTCGGCGACGAGATGCTCGACTCGCGGGCCCGGATCGAGGCGACCCTGGCGCTCGGCGCCACCGCCCGCGAAGCGGCGATGCCGACCGTCCGCCGCTCCCTGCGCTCGGGGATGATCGCCCTGGTCGACTCGACCAAGACCACCGGCCTGATCTTCTTCCCGGGGACGATGGTCGGGATGCTGCTGGCCGGCGCCGACCCGACCGACGCCGTGCGCCTGCAGCTGATCCTCCTCTACGCCCTGCTGGGCAGCGTCGCGATCGCCGCCCTCGTCGCCACCGGCCTGGCTTATCGCAACTTCTTCACTCCCGCCCAGCAACTACGCGAGCCGCCGCAGTAGGTCAGCCTGCGTCCGCGGTCGCCGGGCAGCACCAGCCCTCTATGCGCGGGAAGGCGGAGCCGGGGCTGCCGGGGGCGAACTGCTTGGAGATTTCGCCGATCGCGCGGACGCGGCCTTGTCCTTCGATTGGGACGAAGAGCCACTGGTCGGCATCGGGCCAGGAGATCAGCAAGCGCGAGGCATCGGGCGACCAGGCCAGCTCGGCGAGCCACCCCGGAGTGCTGAGGAGTCGGCGCGGCGCGCCGTCCTGAAGGTCGATTAGCACCACTAGGCTGCTGGGCGGGCCGGCCGAGCGCGGGGCCAGCAGCGCGGCCACGGTGTCTCCATGGGGAGACAGGGCCGCGTCGCGAACAGTGGCGGCGACTGGGAGTCGCAACTCGCGAGCCGGGCCGATCTCCAGCTCGGTGGCCAACTTGCGCGACGTCAGCTCTCTCACCCGCAGCGAGCTTGGCGAGGATTCCAGCAGCGCCGAGCCGCCGGCTGCCCATTCGAGCTTCGCGACTCCCGGCGAGGCCGGCGCCGAGCCGGCGGTCCCGCCGCTGTCAGCCCTGATGCGCAGCCCGCCGCTCGCATCCACGTAGGCGATCAGCCCCGAGGCCAGCGGCGACCAGGCCGGGGGAACGGAGGTCACGCTCGGATCCAGCAGCCGGTCGTCGTCCCCGTCCGCGGCGACGACCCGTAGCTGCGCGCCCTGCCGGTAGGCGACTTGGAAGCCGGACGGCGACCAGCGCGGGTCGCTCACCGCGGCCTTGGACGAGAGTGACCAGCGCGGCGTGCCGTTCGGCTCGACGGCGCTCAGCGTGCGCCCCGAGGCAGCGGCGACGAAGAGGCCGCGCGGAGACCAGGTGGCCTCGCCGTAGTCGCCGAGCAGGCGGCGGGAGCCATCCGGCTGCACCACCCAGGGGCCGGCCGGGGTCTGAACCAACAGTCGGCCGCCGCCTGGTATCTCGGTCAGTCCGGGCTCGGCGTCGGGCACTCCCGCGGCGAAGACGTCGCCAACCCAGTCGCGGACCGCGGCGCCGGCGGAGGAGAGCAGCAGCGCCGCGATCAGGGTGGCGATCGCCACCGCGACGGCGATCCGTGGCAGTGGGTTGCGGCGAGGGCGGCGACGTTGCGCGAACGCCTCGCTCACGATCTCCAGGCCGCGGCGCTCGGCCCCCTGGTCGCGCGGGACCGTCGTCTCGCGCAGCAGCGATTTCAGCCCGGCCGCCTTCATCCCTCCACCTCGACCCGCGTGCGCAGCTGGTCCAAGGCGCGCCGCAGCCGCGAGTTCACGGTGCCGCGCGGCAGCTCGAGCATGCGCGCGATCTCGCCGGGCGTGTACTCGAGCAGATGCCTGAGCACGACGACGGCGCGCTGATCGGGAGGCAGTTCGGCGAGCGCTTCCATCAACTCGTCGCCAAGCGCTTCGGAAGGGTCGGCAGCGGCCTGCGCTTCGGGGTCGTCGACCTTGCGCCGCAGCGCCTCCCGTCGCGCCCAGTCGATCGCTCGGTTGACGACGATCCTGTGCAGCCAAGGGGCGAACGGTCGGCGCCGATCGAAGCGGTCGAGGGCGTCGACCGCCGCGAGGAAGGCGTCCTGGGCGATGTCCTCGGCTGCGGCGGAGTCGTGGACGACGAGGTAGGCGGCGCGGTGCGCCCGCCGCCAGTGGGCCAAGTAGAGATCCGCGAGCGCCTCGCGGGACCCCCGCTGTGCCTCGCGGACGAGCTTCCGCTCCAGGCGAGGCGGGGGCGGCTCTCGCCAGCCCACCCCCTCGACCGTGCCGCTCTCAATGCCCATGCCTCACCTTTTTCGCGGGACATCTCAATCCTTGCTCACCTTCCGCCCGAGGCGAACGAGCGAGTCGTCGAGGCGCGCGCCGAGTCCCCGAGCGAGCGGCCCCGGCGGCAGCTCGACGACGAACGAGCTGGTGCCAGGGAAGCGATGGTTCTGCCAGTTCGGCGCCGTCCCGGCCGGCCACGGCAAGAGCTGGAACGACAGTTGCGCCAGGCTCGCGAACTCGCGTGCTGCCGGTGCGCTGTCGCCCCAGGCACGCACGAACGGCCGCTGGCCCCGGTATTGGTGGAACCAGATCGTCACCTCCGGTTCGAGCTCGCGGACGATGCGGGCGGCGAGCCGCGTTTCGGGCTCCGAGAACGGCCGCGGTCCAGAGTACTGCGGATCGCCCCGCTCGCCGATCGGCCTCCAGCCGGCGGGAAAGTTGCGGTTGAGGTCGACCCCGCGGCCGTTGAGCCGGCTGCCGCGGGCGGCGCCGTCCGGATTGAGATTGGGGACGACGTAGACATCGGACTTCCAATCCGGGCAACCTGCGGTGAGCGACGAGCTCGGCTGAATCTCGGCGGCCGCGCACTCGTCGCCGTGGATGCAGCCAAAGACCAGGATCTCGCCGCTCAGCGCCGGGTCCCCTTTCTGGTGCAGCTCGATTCGCCGGCCGTCGGCAGAGCGGCCGACGACGTCGCGCCGCGCCAGCAGGTTGCCGGGGCCGCGTGGGGTCCGGGCGAAGGCGAGGAGGGGGTCCGGCGGGGTGGGCGGGGCCTCGAGCCAGGCTGGAATCATGCCGATGCTCGCCGTGCCGCGCCGCCCGGGCCGGGCCTCGAGCGTGCTCGTGTCGACCCTGACCAGCGGCCTCGCGCCTTCGAGGTCGGGTGAGCGGTCGAAGACGGTCAGCAGCCGCCCGCCGGCTTCCAGCCGCAGCCTGAGCGAGAGCGCGTTGGCGGGCGCATTGGCCGGCCCCGGCAGGCGCGGCAGCTCGACCGGGATCGCGCGGCCGGCGACGGTGTCGAGGACCAGCAGGTAGACGGGGCGGCGGTCGCCGAGGTAGAGGGTGTAGGCCCAGCGTCCGTCGCCGCTGCTGGCCCGGGTGATCGGCACTCCGGTGAGGGGACCTTGCTGGCGCGGCGCCCATGGCAGAGGTCGCGGCAACAGCCTGCCGCTCTCTACGTCGAGGGCCCTCATCTCGAAGTCGTCGCTCGGCCCGGTGTCCGGCTCGTGGTCGCGGGTGATGCGGTAGCGCGTGAGATACACCGTCGTGCCGTCCGGCGAGATCGCATTGAAGCTGTAGATGCCCGGTACGTCGACGAATTTCGGGAACTGACGGAACCGGGGTGGACGACCGGACCCGTGCCACTCGTAGCTGACCTGCGTCTTCAGCACCGCGAACCGCGAGATCCGTGGCGGATAGGTCCGCCAGAGACGGCTCAGGACCAGGGTCGTGCCGTCGGCCGATAGACCGCCGCCGCTGTCGGGGTCATAGGTGGCGGCGGGCAGCAGATAGCTGCCCCGCAGATACCACGAGCGGCTGATCCGGCCGCCGTCGCGCTCGATCCGCGCGACCACGGTCAGCTTGTCGGGTATACGCGGCGAGATCGCCGCGTATCGATACGGCGAGCCGGGGACGGTGACGCCGCCGAAGCTGCCCAGCTGCCCGGTCTTCGCCGTCGCCGCGACCGGCACTGCCCAAGCGGCGAGCGAGACGAGGACCAGCAGTGTGGCCGCAAGTGCCAGACGGCCCCTTCTCGTTCTCGATCCTGTGTCCACGGGGACGCCTTTCCGGTCGTTTCAAGGGATACGGCCGAGGCCGCGGCAGAAGTCCCTCCTAGGCTCGGTCGGTGTCCCGCCAGCAGCGCCTGACCCTCGTTGCGACGATCCTCGGTCGACCGTCGTCTTCCTCGACGCCATCGTGATCAACGTTGCCTGCCGGCGATCAGCGACGACCTCGACGCCGGCCTGGCCGGCGGCAGCGCCCTGATCGGGCTGCTCTCCTGGCCGGCGATCTTCGGGGTCGAGGACCCGAAACGCCGGGAGCGTTCGTCCTTTGTCACCCATGCGGATACAAAGGACGAACGCAGGTCTTGGGGCGCCGAAGGGACGCCCAGCTCCGAGCCTGCATAGGCTGCGCGCAATGCCCGCCCCGATCATCTTCTCCGGCATCCAGCCGACCGGCCGCAAGCACCTCGGCAACTTCATCGGCGCGATCCAGCAGTACGTCGAGGGGCAGGACCGCGGCGAGCCGGCGATCTTCTGCATCGTCGACCTGCACGCGATCTCGGTCGCCTACGACCCGGACGAGCTGCGGGAGCGGGTCTACGACACGACCGCGATCCTGCTCGCCGCCGGGCTCGATCCCGACCGCTGCATCCTCTTCCGCCAGTCCGACGTGCGCGAGCACACCGAACTGACCTGGCTGCTCTCCGCCGTGACCGCCCACGGCGACCTCAACCGCATGCACCAGTTCAAGGACAAGTCGGCGCGTCAGAAGGAGCTGGTCTCCGCCGCGCTCTTCTTCTACCCGGTGCTGATGGCCGCCGACGTGCTCACCTACCGCGCCACCGAGGTCCCGGTCGGCGACGACCAGCGCCAGCACGTCGAGCTGATGCGGGAGATCGCCCGCCGCTTCAACGAGCGCTTCGGCGAGGCCCTGGTCGTGCCGGACTTCAAGATCCCCGAGGTCGGCGCCCGGATCATGGACCTGCAGGAGCCGGAGCGGAAGATGTCGACCACCGCCGGCACCGAAGCCGGCACCGTCCTCGTCCTCGACGAGCCCGCGGCGATCCGCAAGAAGCTCGGCAGCGCCGTCACCGACTCCGGCCGCGAGGTCCGCCGCGGTGAGGAAAAGGCCGGGATCACCAACCTGATCGACATCCTCGCCGTCGCCCGCGGGATCGGCCAGGGCGAGGTCGAGCGCGAGTTCGAGGGCGCCGGCTACGGCGACTTCAAGCAGGCCGTCGCCGAGGCGGTGGTCGAGCTGCTGAGCCCGGTCCGCGACCGTTATGCCGAGCTGCGCCCCGACGAGGGCGCGCTGGACGCGGTCCTGGCCGCCGGAGCCGAGAAGGCACGGGAGATCGCCGCGCCGACGCTGGCCGACGTGCGTGCCCGCATGGGCTTCGGCCCGGCGTAAACCCGACGGCTGCTCCCAGGGAGCGGAGCGACCGGTGATCCGGGCCTTTGCCCGGGTTCGTCCGCTGCCGGCGGGCGGGGAGCCGACGCCGCCGGTGCTTCGTCCCACCTCCAGACTAGGCTTGGCGAGTGGCGATCGCCGAGCTAGACCTCGACCTGGACATCTTCGCTGGGCCGTTCGACCTGCTGATGGCGGTCGTCCTGCGCGAGGAGGTCAGCCTGCTCGACCTACAGCTGGGCGAGGTCGTCGTCGCCTACATCGAGCACCTCGAGCGCGAGGGCGAGCTGGAGCTGGAGGTGGCGACCGAATTCCTCGTCCTCATCGCCGCCCTGTTGGAGCTGAAGTCGCGGCTGATGCTGCCCGGGCCCGAGGACGAGCTCGACGACCTCAGCCCCGAAGAGGCGATCGAGGAGCTGCTGGCGCGGATGCTCGAGTACCGCCGCTACCGCGACGCCTCGTCGGTCATCGCCGACCGCTTCGAGAGTCAGCGCGGCTACCTCTACCGCTCGGCGCCGCTGCCGCTGGCGCTGCGCCAGATCGCCGTCGACGCCGCCACCGCCGTCTACGACCCGGAGGCGCTCGGAGCCGCCCTCGGCGACCTCCTGACCGAGCCGCCCGACGTCGACATCAGCCACATCCGCCCGACCGTCTCGCTCGAGCGCCGCCTGCGCGCCCTGCGCGACGTCCTCCGCCGCCGCACCAGCTTCGACTTCGACGAGGAGTTCGGGGGTGAGGACCGTCTGACCCAGGCGGTGACGATCTTCGGCCTGCTGGAGCTCTACCGCAAAGGCGAGATCACCTGGGAGCAGGGTGAGCCGCTGGGCCCGATCCAGGTGCGCAAAGTGGCGGCCGCGGCATGAGCGACCTCACCCGCACCCTGGAAGCGCTGCTCTTCCTCTCCTCGCAGCCGGTCGCCGCCGCCGACCTGGCGCGGGCGACGGAGGCGACCGAGGGCCAGGTCGCCGAGGCGATCGAGCTGCTGCGCGAGGACCTGGCCGAGGGCAAGCGCGGGATCGTCCTGCGCGAGGTCTCCGGCGGCTTCGCCCTGGCCAGCGATCCCGCCAGCGAGGAAGCGGCGCGGCGCCTGCTCTCGAAGCCGCGGACGCCGCCGCTGACCCAGGCCCAGGCCGAGACCCTGGCGATCGTCGCCTACCTGCAGCCGGTCACCCGCCCCGAGGTCGCCCGCATCCGCGGCGTCTCCTCCGAGTCGGCGGTGCAGGGCCTGGCCGAGCGCGGGCTGATCGAGGAGGCGGGGCGCTCGCAGTTCGGCGCGGCGATCTTCAAGACGTCGGAGCTGTTCGAACGGCTCTTCGGGCTTTCCGGGCTGGATCAACTGCCTGAGCCCTCGCGCTTCGACCCAAGCCCCGAGGACGCCCGCGAGCTGCGCGAGCGCCTGCTCAAGGCCGGGGAACAAAGGTCTGAGCCATGAGGGGAGAGAGCCGGGGGAGGTCTCGCCGTCACGAACTGCGGGAGGTTCCGTCGAGACCTCCCCCGGCTCTCCTCTCGTGAGGCTGGCCAAGTACCTCGCTCATGGCGGGGTGGCGTCGCGGCGGCTTTCCGAGAAAGTGATCGCGAACGGACGCGTCACCGTTGACGGGAAGGTGGTTACCGATCCCGCCCGCGACGTCGACGAGGAGAACGACGTGCGCGTCGATGGGAGCCCGGTGGGCGTGGAGACGCATGAGGTGTGGGCGGTGAACAAGCCGGCCGGGGTGGTCTCGACCGCGAAGGAGCCAGGGGAGCGGCCGGCGGTGGTGTCGCTGGTCGATACCGAGGCGCGGCTCTACCCGGTCGGCCGGCTCGACGCCGAATCGACCGGACTGCTGCTGCTGACCAACGACGGCGAGCTGGCGAATCGGCTTACCCATCCTCGCTACGAAGTGGCCAAGGTCTACCGGGTGAAGCTGCTGCGCCCGCCCAGCGACCGCGACCTCGAGCGCCTGCGGCGCGGGGTGGACCTCGAGGACGGGCGCACGGCGCCGGTGGAGGTCAGCCGGATTGGCGACTGCGAGATCGAGATCGTCCTGCGCGAGGGGCGCAACCGCCAGGTCCGCCGCATGGTCGAGGCGATCGGCAACAAGGTGCTGGACCTGCGCCGGGTCCGCTTCGGCTCGCTGGCCCTGGGCCGGCTGGCGCTGGGTGGCTGCCGCCGCCTCTCGGCCGGTGAGATCGCCCGGCTCTGGAAAGATGCGGAGCTGTGAGCGAGATCGACGTCGGCTCCTACGAGGCTCCCCGCCAGCGGCTCTTCGCCGTCCGCGGCGCGACACAGGCCGAGGCCAACGAGGCCGGGGCGATCCTCGATGCGACCACGGCGCTGATGCAGGAGCTGATCGAGCGCAACGGCGGGCTCGAACCCGGGGCGATGGTCAGCTGCCTCTTCACCACCACCGACGACCTCGACGCCGAGTTCCCGGCGGTCGCGGCACGGCGCCTCGGCCTCGACTCGGTGCCGCTGCTCTGCTGCCGCGAGATCCCGGTCCCCGGCGCGATGCCGCGGGTGATCCGGGTGATGCTCCACTTCTACGCGCCGGAGGGCCACGTCCCCGCCCATGCCTACATCGGCGAGGCGCAGAAGCTGCGCGCCGATCTCGAAGCCGCCCAGTAGACGACGCGGCCGACGGGCCGAAACGTCGAGTCAGGGACGACATTTAGGCCCATCGACCTATGCTCTGGGCATGAGCGTCACCTTCGCGGAGAAGCTGGCCCGGATGCCGGGCTACCAGGCCGGCGTGCCGACCGGACAGGCGCCCGAGGCGATCGCCGCCGGCGGCATCGCCCAGCTCGCCTCCAACGAGTCGCCGTTCCCGCCGCACCCGCAGGTGGTCGAGGTGATCGCCCGCACCGCGGCGGCGATGAACCGCTACCCCGACCCCGACGCCACCCTGCTGCGCCGGCGCCTCGCCGAGCGCTACGAGACCGACCCCAGCTGCATCGCCGTCGGCAACGGGTCCTGCGAGATCCTGCTCGCCGCCGCCGAGGCGCTCTGCGAGCCGGGGGCCGAGATCCTCTACGCCTGGCCGGCCTTCTCGATGTACCCGTACCTGCCGGCGCTGACCGGCGCCCGCGAGGTCCGCGTGCCGCTGGCTGCGGGCGACGTCCACGACCTCGACGCGATGGCGGCCGAGGTCACCGCGGCGACCCAGCTGCTGCTGATCTGCAACCCCAACAACCCGACCGCGACCCACATCCCGGCGGCCGAGATCGCCGCCTTCTGCGAGCGGATCCCGCCGCACGTGACCGTGATCCTCGACGAGGCCTACATCGAGTTCCAGACCAACGACGATCCCGACGCGACGCTCGACCTGCTCGCCGACTTCCCCAACCTGGTCGTCCAACGCACCTTCAGCAAGTGCTACGGCCTGGCCGGCCTGCGGGTCGGCTACGCGATCGGCTCACCCAGCTTCCGCGCCGCCGTTGACGCCGTGCGCCAGCCCTTTAGCGTCAACGCCCTCGCCCAGGCGGCCGGGGCGGAGGCTGTCCTGCACCAGGACGACGTCCTGCGGCGGGTCGCGTCCACCGTCGCCGAGCGGCTGCGGGTCGAGGAGGGGTTGGCGGGCCTGAGCCTGCGGACGAGCGAGACGCAGGCGAACTTCTCCTGGATCGACCTCGGCGAGGCAGGGGAGGGGGAGATCGTCGCCGGACTCGCCGAGCGCAACGTCGCCGTGCGCTCCGGCACCCCGCTCGGGGCCCCGGGTCATTTCCGCGTCAGCTACGGCACGCCCGCGGAGAACGAGCGTTTCCTGCGCGGCCTGTCAGAAATCCTCGACTAATAGTCCCGCGCGTGGTACTCCTACTGCTTCGCTTTGGCAGGGAGCGATCAGAAAGTACGATTCCCTTGGTTTGGAGAAAGGCGACGGCAAAATGATCATCGGGATGGAGGGTGCCAAGCGAGACGGGGTGCGCGACCAGCGGATCGCCAAAGTGGTCGAGCTCGCTCCGCCGGAAAAGCTGCTCGAGGAGCTGCCGCTCGGAAAAGAGCAGGCGAAAGCGGTGATCAAGGCACGCGAGGAAGTCGTCAACGTGCTCCACGGCAAGGATTCCCGCCTGCTGGTCGTGGTCGGGCCCTGCAGCGTCCACGACCCCAAAGCGGCGCTCGACTACGCGCGCCGGCTCGCCGGCGTCGCCAAGGACCTCAATGACCGGGTGCTGCTCGTGATGCGGGTCTACTTCGAGAAGCCGCGCACGACGACCGGCTGGAAGGGCCTGATCAACGACCCTCACCTGGATGGCTCGGGCGACGTAAACGCCGGCCTGCGCATGGCCCGCAAGCTGCTGCTCGAGGTGATCGACCTGGGGCTGCCGGTCGGCTGCGAGTTCCTCGACCCGATCACGCCGCAGTACATCTCCGACACGGTCGCCTGGGGAGCGATCGGCGCCCGCACCTCGGAGAGTCAGACCCACCGCCAGCTCGGCTCCGGGCTGTCGATGCCGATCGGCTTCAAGAACCGCACCGACGGCAATATTCAGGTCGCTGTAGATGCCGTCCGCGCCGCGGCTGTCTCCCACGCCTTCGCCGGCATCGACGACGCCGGCATGCCGGCGATCCTGCACACGACCGGCAACCCCGACTGCCACATCATCCTTCGCGGCGGCCACGGGATGCCGAACTACCACGTGCCCGACGTCGAGGACGCCCTGGTCACGCTGGGGATCTCCGGGTTGCCTGAGCGCCTCGTGATCGACGCCTCGCACGACAACAGCGGCAAGGACCCCGAAAAGCAGTTCTTCGCCGCCGGCGAAATCGCCGATCAGATCGCCGACGGCAACAAGGCGATCGTCGGGGTGATGCTGGAGTCGTTCCTGGTCGGCGGCCGCCAGAGCCTGGTGCCGGGCGAGAAGCTCACCTACGGTCAGTCGATCACCGACGCCTGCATCGACTGGGAGGACACCGTCAACGTCCTCGAGCGCTTCGCCTCGGCCATCGAGGCCCGCCGCAGTTGACGAAGATCACGGTCCTAGGCGTGGGCCTGATCGGAGGCTCGATCGGCCTCGCCGCGCGGCAGCGACTGGAGGCCGAGGTCGTCGGCTATGGCCGCACCCCGGCGACGCTCGAGCGCGCGGTCGAGCTCGGCGCTCTCGATCGCGGTGCCGCCTCGGTCGCGGAGGCCTGCGAGGGGGCTGAGGTCGTCTTCTGCGCGGGACCGGTGGGGGCGCTGCCGGGCCAGGCGCGCGCGGCCCTGGCGGCCGCCGGCCCCGACACCGTCGTCAGCGACGTTGGCTCGACCAAGGGCGAGCTGGTAGAGGTGCTGGGCGAGGACGAGCGCTTCATCGGCGGTCACCCCCTGGCCGGGGCCGAGACCGCCGGCGTCGAGAACGCCCGCGCCGACCTCTTCGAGGGCGCCCGCTGGTACCTGACCCCGACAGAGCACTCCAGCGGTGTCCTCTACGACCGCCTGCAGCGCACCGTCTCCGGCCTCGGCGCCCGCCCGCAGGCGATCGACGCCGGCGCCCACGACCGCCTGCTGGCGACGATCAGCCACCTGCCGCACGTGGTCGCCAACGCCCTCGCCGCCGAGGCCGCGGCCGAGCTCAGCCGCGACTCCGAGCGGATGCCGGAGGTCGGGCCCAGCTTCCGCGACACGACCCGCGTCGCCGGCTCCAACCCGGCGATCTGGGCCGACATCTTCGCCAGCAACCGCGAGGCGGTCGCCGACTCGGTCGAGGCGGTGGCGCGCCGCCTCGCCGAAGCCGCCGAGCTGATCC
>JBAQZI010000069.1:0-7057 GCA_049790835.1 Solirubrobacterales bacterium | reverse complement strand
TAGCCGACCCGCGTGCCGGGCGAGGCCTGGCCGGCGGCCCAGGCCGCCGGCGCGAGATGGCCGTGGAGCGGCAGTACCAGCACGGACACCGCCACCGGCGCGCCCGTCTCCGCGGCCTCGGGCGACTTCTCCCCCACCCCTTGCGCGGTTCCCTTCCCACCAATCTCGTGGGTTTCGAACCGCGCAACTGTCCCTTTACCTTCCGCGGTTCCTTTTCCACGAATTACGTGGGGTTCGAACCGCGCAACCGCGGTGGCCTCAACCGGCGCCACCGGGTGCTGTAGCGAGGTGTAGTTGAGCTTGATCACGTGCTCGCCGTCCGGGCCTCCCCCGCCCTCCAGACCGCGGCTGAGGTTGACGTGGACGACGTCGAAGCCGCCGGAACCGAGCCCGAGGTCGAGGGCGGCGATGTTGACGACGACCTCGTCGCCCTCGCGCATCTCCCCCAGGAGGACGGTGTCGGCCCAGGCGGGCCGGCGCTCGCCGTCGACATCGACGGTCAGCGGTTCAGCGGAGACGACGGTGCCGCGGCGCAGCTCGAGGCGACCGCTCACGCGTCGCCCGTGCCGGCGGACCCACCCGGCTCCACGGTTGCCGTAGGAGATCTGTCCCCAGCCGCGGCCACGGCGGCGACGATCCCCTCGCAGACCTCGAGCATCTTCTCCAGGCTGGCGGCCGGGACGTGCTCGTCTTCGGTGTGGACGGCATCGGTCCCATTGGCGAGGAGGACGGCGTCGAAGCCGTCGAGGCGGAAGACGTTGGCGTCGCTGCCGCCGCCGATCGCCGCCCGCACCGGCTCGAGGCCAGCGGAGCGCAGTCCCGCCTCGGCCAGCCCCAGCGCCGGCGAAGACGACGGCACCTCGTAGCCGCGGAAGAGCTCTTCGAGCCGGACGTCGACGTCGCAGCCGTGCTCGCTGGCGCCCCAAGCGCAGGCATCGGAGATCTGCCCGGCGACCTCGGCGGCGCGGGCGGCGTCGCGGCTGCGCGCCTCGGCCTGGATCCAGCAATGGCCGGGGACGACGTTGCCCGACGTGCCGCCCCTGATCAGGCCGACATTGGCGGTGGTCTGCTCGTCGAGGCGGCCCAGTTCCATGCGGCCGATCGCCGCCGAAGCGGCGGCGATCGCGCTGCTGCCGGCCTCCGGCTGGATCCCGGCGTGCGCCTCGACCCCCATGAAGTCGGCGAGGATCTTCTGCTGGGTGGGAGTGGCGACGATCACCTCGCCGACCGGCCCGGCGTGGTCGAGGACGAAGCCGCTGCGCGAGCGCAGGACCGCGGTGTCGAAGGCTTTCGCACCGCGCAGCCCCTGCTCCTCGGCGACGGTGAGGACCAGCTCGATCCCGATCGGCGGCGCCTTGGTGGCGTGGCGGGCGACCAGCTCCATGAAGACGGCGACGGCGGCCTTGTTGTCGGCGCCGAGGATCGTCGCGCCGCGGCTGCGGAAGACGCCTTCGTCGTCGACCACCTCGACCAGGCCCCTGTGCGGAACCGTGTCGAGGTGGGCGCAGAACATCACCCACTCGTCGCTGCTCCCCGGCAGTCGCGCCAGCAGGTTGCCCGCGCCGGCTTCGGCCGGACCGGCGGCGTCGTCCTCGCTTACCTCGAGGCCCAGCGCCCGCAGCTCGGCGGCGACGGTGTCCGTCACCTCGCGCTCCTCGCCGGTCGGGCTGCGGATCTCGCAGAGGCGGACGAAGGTCTCTGAAAGTCTCGAATTCACGCCGGCCACCACCGCAAGGCTAGCCGGAGCGGACGGCTCAGCTCGAGCGGGAAGCGCCGACGTCGCCGGTCTCAGCGCTCTCGACCGCTTCCGGCTCGACGTTCTCGGCGGGCTTGTCGCCGGCGTGCGCGGCGGCGGCGCCGATGAACTCACGGAACAGCGGCTCGGGGCGGTTCGGCCGCGAGTTGAACTCCGGGTGGTACTGGGAGGCGACGTAGAAGGGGTGATCGGGCAGCTCGACCATCTCGACCAGGCGCTCGTCCGGCGAGGTGCCGCCGCAGACCAGGCCCTCGTCTTCGAGTCGGCGCCGCAGCTGGTTGTTGACCTCGTAACGGTGGCGGTGGCGCTTGTAGATGACCGCCTCGCCGAAGATCTCGCGTGCTTTGGTCCCCTCGTGCAGTTTCACCGGGTCGGCGCCGAGGCGCATCGTCCCGCCCATGTCGGAGACCTCCTTCTGCTCCGGCAGCAGGTCGACGACCGGGAATGGGGTCTCGGGATCGAACTCGGCCGAGTTGGCGCCGTCCATGCCGGCGACCGTGCGGGCGAACTCGACGACGGCGATCTGCATCCCGAGGCAGATCCCCAGGTATGGAATCCGGCGCTCGCGGGCGATCTTCGCCGCCTGGATCTTGCCCTCGATGCCACGCTCGCCGAAGCCGCCGGGAATCAGGATCCCGTCGCAGCCCTCGAGCTTCTCGGGATCGAGGTTCTCGGAGTCGACCAGCTCGACCTCCACCTCCACCCCATGGTGGAAGCCACCGTGCTCGACGGCCTCGATCACCGACTTGTAGGCGTCGGCCAGCTGCACGTACTTGCCGACCACGGCGATCCGCACCTTGCCCTCGGCGGAGTCGGCGCTGCGCACCATTGCCTCCCATTCGCCCAGGTCCGGCGATGGCGCTTCCATCCCGAAGTGGTCGAGGACGAGGTCGTCGACGCCCTCGGCGCGGAAGACCAGCGGCACCTTGTAGATGTTGTCGACATCGTGGGCGGAGATGACGGCGTCGACGGGAAGGCTGGCGAAGAGGGCGATCTTGCTGCGGATCTCACGGTCGAGGCGGCCTTCGGAGCGGCAGACCAGCGCGTGCGGCTGAATTCCGATCCGGCGCAGCTCGTTGACCGAGTGCTGGGTCGGCTTCGTCTTCAGCTCGCCGGCGTGACCGACGTAGGGCACCAGCGTCAGGTGGACGAACATGCTGCGCTTCGGCGTCAGGTCCGTGTAGAGCTGGCGGATCGACTCGAGGAAGGGCAGCGACTCGATGTCGCCGACGGTGCCGCCGATCTCGGTGATCACGAAGTCGACCGCCTGCGACTCGGCGACGATCAGGATGCGCTGCTTGATCTCGTTGGTGATGTGCGGGATCACCTGCACGGTGGCGCCGAGGTAGTCGCCGCGGCGCTCGCGTTTGATCACCGAGTTGTAGACCGCGCCGGCCGTCACGTTGGAAGCCCGTGAGGTGTTCTCGTCGGTGAAGCGCTCGTAGTGACCGAGGTCGAGGTCGGTCTCGGCGCCGTCCTCGGTGACGAAGACCTCGCCGTGCTGGAACGGGCTCATCGTCCCCGGGTCGACGTTGATGTAGGGATCGAACTTCTGCAGCTGAACGCGGTAGCCGCGGGAGACGAGCAGGCGCCCGATCGAGGCCGCGGCGATGCCCTTCCCGAGTGCTGAAACCACCCCGCCGGTGACGAAAATGAACTTGGTGTCGCCTTTGTGGGAAGGATTCATGCTCTGCCGAGCGAGTCTAGCCAGCGCAGTGGCGGAACCGACTCGATCGTCGCCGAAATTGACCGCATCTCCCCGTAAATCGTCAACGCCAGGACCACGACGAGGGCAATCAGGCGCGCGTCTCCTCCCAAAATCGTCAATAACCAGACGCCGGCGACGGCGCCGATCAAATTCGAGCCGGTGTCGCCCAGCATCGCCCGCTCGCGCAGGGTCAGCCAGGCGCCGACCAGGATCGGCCCGGCGAAGATCCCCAGCAGTTCGATCGGTGCCAGCGTCCAGGCGGCGAGGCAGAGGCCCAGCCCGAGCAGCGCCAGCCCCTTCTCCGCCCGCCCCGGCCGCAGGTCGAGCAGGTTGAAGAGATTCGTTGCGAGAATCAGCAGCGCCACGTCGGCGACGTAGCGCCAGTCCTCCAACCCACGCCCGGAGACCACGTAGGCGGCCAGCGCCAGCGCCCCGATCGCCTTGATCGCCCCGGTCGAGAGACTGCCTTCGCGCAGCGCCCGCGCGTGCCCGCGCCAGCCGCGCGGGGTCGAAGGCGAGGCACCCTGGCCGAGCGCGTCGTCGAGGAAGCCGAGGAAGGCGACCCCCAACAGGTACGGCAGCCATCGCCGCAGCTCGGGGTCGAGCAGATCGAGGTCGGCGCGGTCGTCGAGGAAGGCGAGCGGTGCCAGCGCCACCAACGCCGCCGTCGCCAACACCGCCCCGAGCGGGAAGGCGAGCGCCGCGCCGCGGTAGTTCTCCCGCGTCAGCCCCGCCTCCCGCAGCCCCCGCGCCCCCGCCGGCAACAGCCAGAGCGAGAGCGCGATCGCCAGCGGGAAGCCGACCCAGTGCACCTCAGGGGCCCTGGGTCAGCAGATCCGGCAGCAGGCGGTCGGCGCTGCTCTTGACCCCGAAGCTGCCCTCGGCGCCGAGCATCGTGAAGACCAGCGCCAGCTGCCCGGCCGTCGCCTCGACGTCGTCGACGCTGGAGAGGTCGTTGCTCTGGAAGAAGGAGATCGAGGATGGGTCCGCGTCGGAGGTCTCGACGCCGGTCGCCGGCGTCCGCGTTCCGGTGATCCCGCTCAGCAGCCCGCTTTCGAGCGTGCCCGCGGTCGTGCGCTGAACCGGGCCCAGGTCTCCCGGCTGGTTGCGCACGACGATGACCCCGTCGAGGGCGCCGAAGTTGCCGCTGGCCCGCGAGAAGAGGTGGCCGCGAACCACTTCGGGCAGGGTGCCGCCGCGAACCAGCTGACGGCCGACACCGACCCCGAGCGCGGTCAGGGTTTCGGGATTGCTCTCGATATCGGCGAAGCGCGTCTTGCCGAGATCGCCGGCGAGCCCATTGAGGTCGACCGGCTCGCGCACGACGCCGACCGCGACCAGCTTCGCCCCGGTCGGCGCCAGCGCCTCCTCGACCGCGGCGATGTCCTGGCTCGGCAGACCGCCCAGGGCGACGATCGCGAGCCGCTTGCCCTCCAGCCGATCGCGCGTCAGCGCCGGGTAGACGCGGTCCGCGAATTCGTTGGCCCGTCCCAGCTCGCCGTTCAGCTCGTCGGTCTTGGAGCGCGCGTCCTGGAGGTTGTTTACGAGGCTGGCCTCGAGGTTCTTGCGCGTGTTGGTCAGCGCGTCGCCGCCGAACTCGGCGCCGATCAGGATCCCGATCGCCAGCGCCAGGAAGACGGCGATGAGCGAGGTGGCGTGGTAGCGAGCGCTGTAACCCATCAGCGGCCGAAGGCTAGATGGTCGCCCCGGTGCTCGCCGGACCCTCCTACACGCCCAGCCAGATGCGGACCTTCAGCCAGAAAAGCTCGAAGATGTCGTTCAGCGCCGGCGAAGTGATGATCAGGATCGTCAGCAGGACCAGGAAGGCGAGCACGAAGGGGCCGACCGGGGCCAGGGTCGAGCTCGGGTTGTAGAGCCGGCTCACCCCCTTGGCGTCGACCAGCTTCTCGCCGATCCGCAGCCGCGTGAGGAAGGTCGAGGACATGCCGCCGCGCTTGCGGTCGAGGAACTCGATCAGGTTGAAGTGGGCGCCGACGCTGACGATCAGCTCCGCCCCCTTCTCGTAGGCCATCAGCATCGCCACGTCCTCGCTGGTGCCGGCGGAGGGGACGACTTTGTGCACCAGGCCGGACTCGATCAGGCGCTCGCAGCCGGGGGCGCGGCCGTCGGGGTAGGCGTGGACGATCAGCTCGGCGCCGCAGGCGAGGGCGGCGTCGCTGGCCGAGTCCATGTCGCCGAGGATCATGTCCGGCTTGCGCCCCGCTTCCAGCACGCCGTCGGCGCCGCCGTCGACGGCTACGATCAGCGGCCGCACGTCGCGGATGTAGGCACGCAGGGCCTTGAGGTCGCGGCGATGGCGGTCGCCGCGGACGACGATGAGGACGTGGCGGTCGCGGAAGGAGGTCTCGGTGTGCGGGAACTCGACGCTGCCGGTCAGCAGGTCGGTCTCCTGGCGCACGTGGGCGACCGTGTTCTCGGCGAACTCGGCCAGCGCCTCGTCGATCCTCTCCCGCTGCTCCTCCAGCTGCAGTTCCAGCTCAGGAGCGCCGAGCACCCGGCCCCGCAGCACCTCTTGGTCGCCGATCAGCACCGTGCCGCCGTCGATTCGCAGCCTGTCACCGTCGTTGAGCAGCTCGAAGAGGCCGGCGCCGGGAGCGTCGACGAGACGGATCCCCTCCCGCGCCAGCATCAGCGGACCGGCGTTGGGGTACTTCCCGTCACTGGATGGAGAGGCGTTGAGGACCGCGGCGACGCCGGCTTCGATCAGCTCCTCGGCGGCGATGCGGTCGATGTTCACGTGGTCGATGACGGCGACGTCGCCGGGCCGCAGGCGTTTGACCAGGTGCTTGGTCCGCTCGCCCAGCCGGGCCGTGCCTTCGACCGGCGCTTCCGGGCGCACGCCGTTGCGACGCCCGAGCAGAGCAGGAAGGCGACGGCGACTGGTGGCGGCCACTGACCCAGACTAGGCGACGGACCGGCTCCCCGGCAAGCACTCACGCGTCTGTTCTTGTACGTCTTATGGACGTACTGGAGCAGACTCGTGAGTCAAGCCGCCGCGAGCAGCTCCCGTGCGTGGCGGTCTGCGGCCGTGCCCTCGCCGCCGAGCATGCGGCGGATCTCCGCGACCACGCCCTCACCGTCGAGCCGCTCGACGGTGGCCAGGGACTCTCCCTTGGCGACCCGCTTCTCGAGCTGGAAGTGGACGTCGGCCAGCGAGGCGACCTGGGGCAGATGGGTGATGCAGAGGACCTGATGGCCCTTGCCCAGGGCCTTCAGCCGCTCGCCGACCACCCGCGCGGTGTTGCCGCCGATGCCGGCGTCGATCTCGTCGAAGACCAGGGTCCCCGCCGAACCGGCCGGGCCGAGGCCGCTCAGCGCCAGCATCACCCGCGAGAGCTCGCCGCCGGAGGCCGCGTCGCGCAGCGGCGCCGCGTCGATCCCGGGGTTGGGAGCGACCCGCAGCTCAACCGTCTCGCACCCGCTGGCGCCATAGCCATCGGGGTGCGCCTCGAGCACGACCTCGAGCGTAGCCCCGGCCATCGAGAGCTTCTCCAGCTCGGCGCCAACGCGCTCCTCCAGCGGTCGGGATGCCTTGGCGCGGCCGGCGCTCAGCCGCTCACCCAGCTCCTGGC
>JBAQZI010000068.1:0-11816 GCA_049790835.1 Solirubrobacterales bacterium | reverse complement strand
AGCGCGAGGTCTGCGGCCTGGTCGCCGCCGGCGCCACCAATCGCGAGGCCGCCGCAGCCCTCTACATGTCCCCGCGCACCGTCGAGCACCACCTGCGGATGGCCTACCGCAAGCTCGGGGTGCGCTCACGGACCGAGATGTCCGCCCGCATCGCGGCAGGCGTCGACGCAGCCGCCTGACTCAGCCGAGCGGGCCGCCGCCGGCCCCGACCCGCTGCAGGGTCAGCGAGAGCGTCGTCTGGCCACTGCATTCGGTGTAGGTCGAGGCAGTTTCGGAGTCCGTGGTCCAGGGAGCGTCGACCGAAAGCGTGAACGGGGCGGTCTGCCGCAGGGTCGAAAGCGGGATCCGGCCGCGGAACGGCGATCCTGCTTCGAACTCGTTCGGGGTGCAGCTCGGGCCCCAGGCCTCGACCTGGAAGATCGGCGCCGGGGCGAGGACGCCCCAGACCACGTCCACCATCCCGGGCTGGCCGGCGACCGGGAAGAACTCGACCAGCGGCCCGAACCGCCCTTCGTAGGAGAGCGGCTGATGGACGAAGGTCGAAGGAGGGTCAGGGGAGCAGGTCGCCCGCCAGGTGTAGCCGGGACGGGTGCTCACCCCCGAGGCCCTGACCGCGCCCTGGGCGCCGGCGGCTTCGACCGACACCTCCCCGTCGGGCTCGCCCGAAGTCTGCTGGAAGGCATAGGTCCAGGGCCCGACGACGCCGACCTGGTCGACGATGCAGCCGTTTCCTTCGAGGTAGCCGGAGGCGGTCTGGGAGCCACTGCCGCCGAGCACGCGGAAGTAGAGCGCCTGCTGGGTGCCGTCGGCGGTCCAGGGCGCTTCGGCGACCCCGGCGGGCGAGGTCGCCCGCAGCCGCAGGTCGGCCGTCCGGCCGGTCGCCGAGGCGGCGCCGCCGGTCATCGTCAGCTCGATCGGCGCGCTGGCGCTCGAGGAGCCCGGCAGCACGGAGGCCTCTCCGCGGCCCTGCGACGCCAGTGACCAGCGCCCCTCGGCGGGTTTGCCGTCCTCGGCGCTGACGCTGCCGGCGACGCCCGTCGAGTCACCCTCCTCGAGGGTCGCTCCCGGCGGCGTCAGCGCCATCTTCGCGCAGGCGTTCGGCGTCTGCCAGATTTTCTCCGCCTTCTTCAGCGCCGCGAATTCCCCCTCGACCATCTTGGCGACGAGCTTGAGGAAGGAGTCGCGGTAGCTGGGGTCGGCGAGCAGCCTCGCCATCTCCGCCTTCTCCTCGGCGGCGTTGAGATGGAGGGAGCGCATCGTGCCGCTCAGGGTCGTGGTGCCGGAGGTCGTCGCGCCGCTGCGCCCGTCGAGCGTTCCCTGCGCCTTGATTTCGATCTCGGCCTGGACGCTGCCGCGGGCGACGCCGCGCAGGGCGCTGGCCGCATAGGCGTACTGGAACTTGCCGTCGAGCCGGTAGGAGACGCTGCTCAGGGCGGCGTCGGCGCCGACCTGCCCGGTGACGGCGATCGGCGAGGACCACGAGATCGACTCGTTGCGATATTCGAATCCCGGCGGCGTGCCGCGCTCGCGCGTGGTGCGGCGAGCCTTGAAGTTGGAGGAGCGCTCGATCCGCCCCTCGGCGGTGGGGCAGCGCTGAGCCTCCTTGGTGCTCATCTCGATCGGCAGCGCGAGCTCGGTGGTCTTCGCCTTGCCGTCCCGGTCGGTGATCGTCACCCCCAGCTCGAAGTCGAGCGCCGTGCTGCCGGCTTTGGCGCCAAGGCCGATCGAGGCCTCGACCGAGGTGCCGGTGGCCGAGTCGGTGCCGCGGATCGATCCGCGCACGCTGGCCCCGCCCGCCGTCTGGTTGGTCGTCACCGGGCCCGGCGAGAGCTTCATCGCGGAGGCGCTCGCCCCTCCCGCCCGGCGTTCCATGCGGCCGCTGTAGGGGAGGAGTCCCTTGCGCAGCGACTTCACGCCGCCGGCGACGCCACGGCCCATCTCGGGGCCGCGCAGGCGCTTCGGGACGACCATCCTGGTCGCACCCAGCGACGGATCGAGGGCCGTGTCGGCCCAACCGAGGACAGTGTGCGGCCCGAGCTTCTTCCGTGGCAACAGGGCCTGCGCCCTGACGCAGCTCGACCTGGGCCCGATCACGAGCTTTCCCTGCCCCGGCTTGCAGCTCTTCTTCTTCGCCGCGGGCTTGGAGGGCGCGGCGGACGCGTCGGCGAGGCCGAGCCCCAGGACCAGGGCGGGAAGCAGGGCAAGGGCCCAGGGACGGAGGTCGATCGGTACCCGCATCGCCCCGGAGCTTGATCGAGCGGCGGCCAATCCGCATCAGGGAAACCACGGACCCCGGCTGCTGCGGCCCGCCCGCGTCAACCGGGCGGCGTGGCTTCTCGCAAGCTAAGTGACTATCCGAAAACTCCCACGCACGCCTGGCGGCACCGGACGCACTTCGCGGGGCGGCGTCCTCAGTCGGCCAAATGGCGCTGCCATTAGGCCTCCCTGCGTCCTACCCCCGCTCGGTCCGGCCCTCGCCAGTCGCACGCGCGAGTTTTCGGATAGTCACTAAAGGCACCCCATGACGCTCGCCGGGGCCGCCCCAGCCGGGGTCATCTGCCCGACGGGGAGCCCCTTAACGTAGATCGTCGTGACTGCCGGCTTGCGCCTGAGGTGGCCGCGGGCGATTTCTCGCGCCGCGGTAAGGATCTCCGACGGCCAACCCACGCCGTGGGGCGGCAGGGCATTCCCCCGATAGCCCTTTTCCCGGACCATCTGCAGGAGGACCGGCCAGTGGGGGGCCGTGCCCATCGCCTCGACCGCTTCCTGCGCCGCGGCGCCATCCCCGGCTCGGGTCGCGGACAACCAGCGCTGAAGCCAGTCGCAAGCGACGGCTCCCGTCACCGACTTCCCGAGCATGAAGCGATCGGTGAGGGTGCTTTCGCTCTGCAGGGTGGACGGGTCGAAGCCTGGCGGCACAGGGATGCCGCGGAGCATCCGCGCGATCGCCGCCGAGCGAGCCGCGGGGCGAATGACCTCGGGTGGCATCGCGCCGAGCCAGGCCTCGACGCCGACCGGCCGCAGCGAATGCAGCACGGCCTCGTATTCCTCTTTGCTTCCGAGCGTGCCGCTAGCCGAGATGAAGACGTTCCCCTGGGGTGAGAGGATCGTCGCGTAGTTGGGACGTTGTCCGGGGTAGTGGAAGGTGACCGCCCTCTGGCCGAGGAGAGTCGAGGTCACCGGCGTGGTGACATCACCGGCCCGGGTGCTGGCATGGCCGCTTTCGCGCAGCCTGTCGCGGTAGTAGCGAGCGGGATGCCAGCTGAGGGAGAGCTGGCGCCCGCCGGGGCCGTTGGGTCGGTGCTCGCCGTCGCTATAGATCAGTTCGCCGCTGTCGACCTCGAAGCCGCGGCCGTGAACGATCGACCAGCCGGGTGCGGTGACGAGCAGGCGGGGGTTGGCTTCGGCGACCCTCACCGCGGCGGCGGCGAAGGCCGGGTGGCCGCCATCCTTGACCGAGCCGCCGCCGAGGAGGATCAAGGCGACGATCACCGCAACGCAAGCGAGGCCACCGAGGCCGAGGCCGAGCGAAGTGCCGCGACGCCGCGAGAAAACCCCACCGCGGTCTGAGCGGGTGCGGATGGCGTGCTCCCTGGCGATGCGGTCGCCGGCCGGGATCGGCTGCGAAGGAGATTCAGCGGCGGCGATCGCCCGCCGCATGGCGCCCGAGAGCTCCGCATCGGTGATCGCCCTCCCCAGCTCCGTTGCGGAGAATGGGTTGGCCGCCCGCATTCTGGCGAGCGCATCGTCGTTTCGGCTCTTGCGGTTCATTGGATCTCCTCGGCGGGGCTGGATACCGTGGCGTGGCTCTCTCGGGGTAAGTGTCCGGCCGCTTCGAGTTGTTTCGCGAGCTTGCGGCGGGCGCGGTGCAGCCGCACCCGGAAAGCACCGGGCGAGCAGCCGAAAGCTCGTGCCGCATCGCGGGTGTCGAGCCCGTCCCAGGCGATCAGGCGCAGGACCTCGCGCTCTGGCTCACCGAGGAGGGCAAAGGCGGCCGCGAAGGCGTCGCGGCGATCGAGCGACTCGGCGGGATCAGGCCCCGGCGCCACGGCGCCGGTCTCGTGCGCCAAGCGCAAATCGAGGTTGTGGCGGCGACGAGTGGATCGATACTGGTTGGCGATGACGTGTCCGGCGATCGCGTACAGCCAGGGCAGGGCGGGATCGGGAATGCGGTCGCGCCGGCGCCAGGCGACCGCGAAGGAGTCCGCGACGACGTCCTCGGCAATCTCCCGACCGGAGACACGCCGCATCGCGAAGGCGAGCAGCTGCGCGTAGTGGTCGCGAAAGCAGCGCTCGAAGCGGTCGCGGTAGACGTCCGGGACCGCGTTCGGTGGATCGTCGACGGAAGGCATCTGGAGTAAATGTGCGGCCAGGCACGGTTGTTACAGAGGAGCGCGCCTTGTGGGACGTTGAAGATGCTGGCACGCCGCTACGCTCGCATCGTGACGCCGGAGGAGCTCGCCAACCTCGCGCATCTGCGCCGCGCCCGCGATCTGATCGACCGCGAGTACGCGCGCCCGCTCGAGGTCGCGGCGCTCGCCCGGGCCGCGTTGATGTCAACCGCGCACTTCTCGCGGCAGTTCCGCGCGGCGTACGGGGAGACGCCCTACGGGTACCTGATGACGCGGCGAATCGAGCGCGCCCAGGCGCTGCTGCGCCGCGGCGACCTCCCGGTCGGCGAGGTCTGCATGGCGGTGGGCTGCTCGTCGCTCGGCTCGTTCAGCGCCCGCTTCACCGAGCTGGTGGGGGAGACGCCGACGGCCTACCGCGCCCGTGACCACGGCGCGCTCGCCAGCGTGCCGGGCTGCATCGCCAGGGATCTCACCCGCCCGAGCCGCAAACCGAGCAGGATCGGAGAAACGCCGGCGGCGCCGGCTCCCTAGCCTTGCGGGCATGAAACTCACTCTCTCCCAATGCTTCGTCATCGTCCATGACCCCGACCTCGCGCTGGCCTTCTACGGCGACACGCTCGGCCTCGAGCTGCGCAACGACGTCGGCAAAGGTGACTTCCGCTGGATCACCGTCGGCGCCGCCTCGCAGCCCGACGTCGCCATCGTCATCACGAACTACCTGAACGGCAGCCCCGCCGACGGCGAGGCGGTCGCCGCCCTCGTCGCCAAGGGCGCCCTCAACGGCGTCCACTTCCACAGCGACGACCTCGATGCCAGCTTCGAGAAGCTGCGCTCCTCCGGCGCCGAGATCGTGCAGGAGCCGACCGACCAGCCCTGGGGCACGCGGGACCTTGCCGTGCGTGACCCGTCCGGCAACATGGTGCGCATCGACCAGCCGCCCGCCGCGTAGACCTGGTGCCCAGGAAGACGGACAAGGAGTCGGCCGCGGCGCCGGCCGCCGACAGCCACGATCTGATCCGCGTGCACGGCGCCCGCGTGAACAACCTCAAGGACGTCGACGTCGAGATCCCGAAGCGCCGGCTGACGGCGTTCACCGGCATCTCCGGCTCGGGCAAGAGCTCGCTGGTGTTCGGCACGATCGCCGCGGAGTCCCAGCGCCTGATCAACGAGACCTACAGCGCCTTCGTGCAGGGCTTCATGCCGACGCTGGCGCGGCCCGAGGTCGACGTGCTCGACGGCCTGACGACCGCGATCATCGTCGACCAGGAGCGGATGGGCGCCGACGCCCGCTCCACGGTCGGCACCGCCACCGACGCCAACGCGATGCTGCGGATCCTCTTCAGCCGGCTCGGAAAGCCGCACGTCGGCTCGCCCCAGGCGTTCTCCTTCAACGTCACCTCGGTCCAGGCGTCCGGGATGATCAAGAAAGGAGACGGGAAGTCCGAGCGGGTGAACTTCAGCCGCACCGGCGGCATGTGTCCCAACTGCGAGGGCCGGGGCTCGGTCACCGACTTCGACCTCTCCCAGCTGTACGACGACAGCAAGTCCCTCAACGAGGGTGCGCTGACGATCCCCGGCTACAGCATGGACGGCTGGCATGGCCGCATCTTCAGGGGTTGCGGCTTCTTCGACCCGGACAAGCCGATCCGCAAGTTCACCAAGGTGGAACGCAACGACCTCCTTTATAAGGAGCCGACCAAGATCAAGGTCGAGGGCATCAACCTGACCTACGCGGGTCTGATCCCGTCGATTCAGAAGTCGTTCCTGGCCAAGGACCGGGAAGCGATGCAGCCGCACATCCGGGCGTTCGTGGACCGGGCGGTCACCTTCACCACCTGCCCCGAGTGCGACGGCACCCGGCTCAGCGCGGCGGCCCGGTCGTCGAAGATCAGGAAGATCGGCATCGGCGACGCCTGCGCGATGCAGATCACCGACCTGGCCGAGTGGGTCCGCGGCCTCGACGAGCCCTCGGTGGCGCCGCTGCTGGAGGTGCTGGGGGGGACCCTCGACTCGTTCGTGGAGATCGGCCTGGGCTACCTCTCGCTCGACCGGGCCTCCGGCACGCTCTCGGGCGGCGAGGCGCAGCGCACCAAGATGATCCGCCAGCTCGGCTCGTCGCTGACCGACGTCACCTACGTCTTCGACGAGCCCACGGTCGGGTTGCACCCGCACGACATCCAGCGGATGAACGAGCTGCTACTGCGGTTGCGCGACAAGGGCAACACGGTGCTGGTCGTGGAGCACAAGCCGGAGGCGATCGCGGTCGCCGACCACGTCGTCGACCTCGGCCCGCGCGCCGGCGCCGAGGGCGGGGAGGTGGTGTTCGAGGGCAGCGTCGAGGGCCTGCGGGCCAGCGACACGCTGACCGGGCGGCACCTCGACGACCGCGCCTCTCTGAAGCCCGAGCTGCGCGAGTCGAGCGAGGCGCTGGAGATCCGCGGAGCCGGCACCCACAACCTGCGCGACGTCGACGTCGACATCCCGCTCGGGGTGCTCTGCGTCGTCACCGGGGTGGCGGGTTCGGGCAAGAGCTCGCTGATCAACGGCTCGGTGTCCGGGCGGGATGGGGTGGTGACGGTCGACCAGGCCGCGATTCGCGGCTCGCGGCGGAGCAACCCGGCGACCTACACCAAGCTGCTCGACCCGATCCGCAAGGCGTTCGCGAAGGCCAACGGCGTCAAGCCGGGGCTGTTCAGCGCCAACTCCGAGGGCGCCTGTCCCAATTGCAACGGCGCCGGCGTCGTCTACACCGACCTGGCGATGATGGCCGGCGTCGCCACGCCCTGCGAGGAGTGCGAGGGGAAGCGGTTCCAGGCCGAGGTGCTCGACTACGAGTTCGGCGGCAGGGACATCAGCGAGGTGCTGGCGATGTCGGTGAGCGAGGCCGAGCAGTTCTTCGGCGCCGGCGAGGCGAAGATCCCGGCGGCTCACACGATCCTGCGGCGGCTCGCCGACGTCGGGCTCGGCTACCTCAGCATCGGCCAGCCGCTGACCACGCTGTCCGGCGGCGAGCGGCAGCGGCTGAAGCTGGCCACCCAGATGGCCGGGAAGGGCGGCGTCTACGTCCTCGACGAGCCGACCTCCGGCCTCCACCTCGCCGACGTCGAGCAGCTGCTCGGCCTGCTCGACCGCCTGGTCGATTCCGGCAAGTCGGTGATCGTCATCGAGCACCACCAGGCGGTGATGGCGCACGCCGACTGGATCGTCGACCTCGGCCCCGGCGCCGGCCACGACGGCGGCACGGTCGTCTTCGAGGGCACCCCCGCCGACCTCGTCGCCGCCCGCTCCACCCTCACCGGCGAGCACCTCGCGGACTACGTCGCTGCCTGACAACAGCCGGTCGAGGATCCGCATCCGCGGTCCGCGGGGGACGAAGCGGCCGGGGCTCGGCGTGCTCAGACGATCCAGGCGCGGCGCTCGATCCGGCGCTTGGGGCCAAGGCGGCAGCCTTTGTCGGCGCCGCGGGTTCGCAGCACCGCGCGCACTCGCACCCTGGTCCCGCGGGGGGCCTTGGTGTGGGCCGGCAGTCTCAGCCTCAGCGTCGCCAGTGGCGCCGCCCGCCCCGAGGCGGGGCGCAGGGCGACGACCCGCCTGGCCTTACCCGCGCCCAGGATCAGCTTCGCGCGGAGGATCTTGACCTGACCCGGGGTGCTCAGCGCCGCCCGCAGGCGTACCGCCGGGCGGCGCTTGGCGGCGCCGCGCGCGAGACCCTTGAGTTGCCGCAGGCGGGGTGGCGTGCAGCTCGGAGCGTGGCCCGCTTCAGAGGGCGGAGCCGAGGCCAGGGCGTTGATCGGAGGCGTCTCGCGCGCGAAGTGCGACAGCGAGTCGCTGATCGCCGAAGCCGTGTAGAGCCCACGCCCGTCCGGGCTGATGGCGATGGACTCGAGTGCTTGCAGTCCGCTGGCGCTGGCGCTCGGCGCCGGCAGCGAGGTGCAGGCGACGCTTTGCGGCCGGCCGGTGTGGCAGCCGGCGAAGGCGAGCGCGCCGCTGGTGGTGTCGCGCCTGAAGCGGAGGATGGCCGATTCGTACTCGGCGGCGAGGTAGACGTCCCGGCCGTCGCCGGACACGGCGATCTTGCGCGGCCCGTCGAGCCCGCTGTCTTTCCCGTCCGCGGTGGCGCTGGGGATCTGGGTGCATCCCGGCATTTCGAGGTTGCCGCTCACGCAGCCCGAGTAGGCGAGCGCCCCGCTGCCCGCGTCGCGGTCGAAGAGGGCGATGGAGTCGTCGCGGCCCGCGACGTAGACCTGGCGGCCGTCGGGCGCGATCGTCAGCGACATCGCCCGGTCCGCTGCCGTTTTCGCGCCTTCGGCCGTGGCCCCGGGCAGCTCGGCGCAGTTGGCCACGTCGCTGTCGGAGGTGAGACAGCCGCCGTAGCTGAGTTTGCCTGTGGGGTCGACGGCGAAGCGGGCGACCGAGTCGTCGGCGGAGGCGACCGCGTAGAGGTTCCTGCCGTCTGGGCTGAGGACGATCTCGTAGAGACCGTTGAGGCCCGTGCCGGTGCCCCCGATCGTGGCCCCGGGGATGTGGGAGCAGGCGGCGGCGGTGTTGGCGCCGATGCAGCCGAGATAGGAGATCGCCCCCGACTGAGGATCGCGGGCGAAGCGGCTGATCGCGTCGCTGCCGCGAGCGGCGACATAGAGGTTCGTGCCGTCGGCGTTGACCAGCGGCTCCCGGGCCCCGGCCAGACCGGTGCCGTTCGCGTCGCTGGTCGAACCGGGCAGGTGTGCGCAGAGGCTGCCGCTGCGGCCACTGATGCAATCGACGTAGGAAAGGGTGCCGGTCCCCGGGTCGCGCCCGAAGCGAATCAGCGCTTCGTCCTGGCTGGTCACGTAGACGCTGCGGCCGTCGGGGCTGACAGCAAGCGTGTTGGCACCGGCGAGCGGGGTCCCTTCGCCGCCGGGGGCCGCACCGGGCAGGAGGTCGCACCCGGCCGAGTCGGTGTTGGAGCTCAGGCAGCCGGCGAAGCTGAGGCCTCCGGCCGCATCGCGAGTAAAGGTCGTGATCGCGGCGGCGTTGTCAGCGGCGCCATAGACATGACGGCTGTCGGGGCTGACGACCACGTCCTTGAGGGCGTCCAGGGCGGTCCCGGGCAGCGACGCGCAGAGCGACGTCGAGGTCCCCGTGTGCAGGCAGCCGCGATGGGTGAGGGAACCGACGTCGGCGTCGGCCGCGGGTATCGGGCCGGAGACGCAGGCAAGCAGCGCAACGCCGGCGGCAAGCACCAGTCTCGATCCCGCGCGCGTCCAGCTGCCCATCGGTCGCATGATCGGCCCTGGTTCCGCCCCTGTCAGTGCCGGGTTGGTGTCAATCGAGGGCTCGGCTAGATTCGGGTTCCTCATGACGACAGAATCCTCGCCGCGGGGCCCCCTCCTCATCGGTCGCGAGGCGGAGCTGAATCAGCTCGGCGACCTGCTTCGCGAGCAGCCGCCCTGGCCGGCCGCCTTCGTCTACGGACCGGGCGGCATCGGCAAGACGACCCTGCTGCGTGAGCTCGAGCGCCGCGCCGGGACGCTCGGGTACATGGTCCTGACGGTCGACGGGCGGGATCCGGCCCGCGCGCAGCGCCTTGCCCACGAGGCTCTGACCGCCTCCCGCGGAGCCGAGAGGGCCCTGCTCGTCGTCGACGCCTACGAGCACGTGGCCGCGCTCGGGGCTCTTCTGCGTTCGGCTCTGGGCACGGACCTGGGCTCGGGGGTGCGACTCCTCATAGCCGGGCGCCGGCCTCCGGAGCCGGCCTGGTCTCAGGGCGGGTGGGAGGAGCTCGTGCGCCCGCTCGCGCTGCAACCGCTGGGGGACGAGGACGGGCGCCTGCTGCTGGAGCGGCGTGGTCTCGGGGATAGCCGCGCGGTTGAGGAGATCGTCAGCTGGGCGCAAGGATCGCCGCTCGCGCTCGGCGTTGCCGCCGAGGCGCTGCTCGCGGGCGAGCATCTGGACCTCAGTCGCCTCGACACCGACGCCGGCCTCGCCGAGGCGCTGATGCGGCGGTTGGCCGGCGACGAGCTCGCGGGCGCCGACCTCGAGGTGGTCGCGGTCGCCGCGATAGCCCGCGCGGTCGACGCGCGGCTGCTGGCGGCGGTGCTGCCCGGGGTCGACGCCGACCATGCGGAGGCGTGGCTGCGCGGCCGCTCGTTCGCCGAACCGTTCGGGACCCGCGTAACGCTTCACGAGCGCGTGCGGTCCGCGGCCCGCGGGGCGCTACGCGCGCGCGAGCCGCATCACGAGCGAGAGCTGCGGCGCAGGATCGCCGATCACGTCACCGACCGGATCGCGCTCGGCGAGCTCTGGATGCTCCCCGACCTGACCGAACTCATCGACGACCCGGCGGTGCGCTGGGGGATATCGCCGTCGCCTGGGGCGACGCACCGGTTCGGCCCTCCCGAGCGCGGCGACGAGGAGCGGGTGGCGGCAGCGCTCGAAGCGGCCGATACCGAGTGGTGGTCCCGCCTGCGGCGATGGTTCCGGGAGAGCCCGCGGCACGTCGTGGTCGTGCGCGACGGCAGCGGGAACATCGACTACGTCGGGGTCGGGGTGACGCCGTCCGGCGCCCCGGCGTGGGCGCGCGAGGACCCGGTCGTCGCCCGCTGGCTCGACGATTCCCGCACCAGGGTCCCGACCGGGCGGGCGCTGATCGTGCGCGACGCGATCGACCTCTCCGAGGGCTCGCCGGCGGCGATCTCGGACGCCGCCGCGCTGGGCAACACCGCCCTGGTTGTCGGCTCCGGCCTGGCCAACGTCGACTGCATCTACTTCAACCCAAGCAACGAGACCGCCGCGCTCCGCGACTTCCGCACCGCGCTCGGCTGGGTCCCCGTCCCGGCGCTCGATGTCGTCGATGGCGAGCGCACCGCCCGTTGCTACCTGCATGACTTCGGGCCGGCCGGCGTGGTCGGCTTCTCGCGTTGGCTCGTCTACCGCGACCTCGGCCTGCAGCCTCCCGACCCGCGGCCCGACGCGACCGTGGGCGCGGCGGCGGTCCGCGACGCGTTGCGCTCCTTTCACGACCCCGTCGCGCTTGCGGCCAGCCCACTGGCACGCGGAGCGACGACCGAGCAGCGCACGGAATCCGTGCGCCGGCGCCTTCGCGAGGCGATCGCGGCCGCCTTCGGGGAGAGCGAGGACGAGCGTCTGCTGCGGGCGGTGGTCGAACGGGCCTACCTCGATCCGATCGGGGGACACGCTCGATCGGAAGCCGAGCTGCACATGAGCCGGTCGACCTACTTCCGCCGCCTGCGCAGCGCGGTCAGCCGCGTTTGCGAGCAGGTGCTGGAGTCGCGGACGCGGGAAAGCTGACACCGATTCGAGACTGAACCGACGATCTGGCCGCCTAGCATCGCGGCGATGAGGTTCGTCCCACAGATCGCCGCGATGCTGTTGCTCGCGGTCGGAGCCGCGACCGCGCACGCCGCGCCCTCGCCGGTGACTCTCGTCGCCGGCAGCGGCATGCCGGGGCATGCGGGCGACGGC
>JBAQZI010000067.1:0-5327 GCA_049790835.1 Solirubrobacterales bacterium | reverse complement strand
CGGTGGCGACGGCGCGGAACAGCGCCCCGAAGGTCATCGCCGACCCGCCCAGCGCCGCGCCGCTCGCGCAGAGCTCGCGCTCGAAGGCGAAGACGTCGTCGACGGTGGGTACGACGAGGACCGGATCTCGCTCGAGCGCAGCCACGAACCCGCCCCGGATCAGTCCGGCGCGACCAGAGTTCGGGGGTCCGTGGATCAGCTTCAGCGGCATATCGGCAAGCGACCCAGCATAGGTCGGCGTCCGGCGTGCCCGAAAGCGGACGCAGACCGCGCCACAAAGCCGCAAAGCGGGGGTTTCCTGCCCCGGTTTTGCCGTCTTCCGCCCTCTCTAGATTGCGAACCAGCCCATGTCCCTCTGTTTCGTAGACCCAGCCGACGCAGTTCGCGCCATCGCCGACTCGGTCGGCCGCGAGGCTCGTCGCCAGTTGCTCGGCGAGGCCGTCCGCGCCTGGGTCGACGAGATCCCCGATACCGAGCTCGAGGTCCACTATGCGAAGGCGATCTCCGAGCTCGACGAGCACGACCTCTCGATGCTCGCCGCCTGGCACGGCTCGCTCGAGGTCGGCCACCCGGTCCCCAACCGCGACTTCCTGATGGGCGCCTTCGGCTCGCTCGGCGAGAACCGCCGCGAGGCCCTCAAGCTCGCCGCCGGCTTCCGCGGCGAGGAGGCCGTCGACGCCGGCGTCACCGAGGAGGACGCCCTCGAGCTGGTGCTCGGCCTGCTCTCCCCACCGCGCCTGATGGCGCTCGCGGTCGAGGCGGTCGAGTTGTACGTCTGGGACCGCGCCGGCTCCGACAATTAGGACGCTGCAAACCGGCGCATCTCGGGGTCTTCGGTCGGGATCCTCGGGGTCACGCACTGGAGTGCGCTTCCCCTCGTCTCCCTCCCTGCATCCCCCGACCTGCTTGGTTTTCGCGCCCTAATGGCCCGCTCATGGGGCAGGGCCGGGCAACCGGCCTGTTACCGTGAATTCACTGGAGAGATAGGTCAGGCAGCGCCGTTGTCCGCGGCGATGTGCTCAGGGGTTGGCCAGGACAAAGCTCGGAGGGATTGCCGATGAGGAATCGCTTGAACGTGGCTCTCGCCACTGCTGCCGCCCTGGCCCTCGGGATCGCGCTGTTCGCCGCGGTCGCGCTCGCATCGCCGCCCGATCACAGCTCCAAGCCGCCCCAGCAGTTGCTGCCGCCGATCGACATGAGCCAGGCCGGGAGCTGCGACTTCATCGCCCAGCCCGGCAACCCGCTCTGCCTGCTGCCCTTCCCGGACGACTACTACACCGTCGCCGACCCGAGCAGCCCGACTGGTCGCCGTGTCGCCTTCACCACCGCCGGGATGCCGGCCAACGTCTTCGGCTCCCACATCGATCCGGCGCCCTACAACGCCTCCGACGGGTTCAGCCCCGGCGCGACGATCCTGCTCAAGGTGCCCGGCATCGACACCGCCGCCGACGTGCGGGCGACGGGCGCGGCACCGATCAACCACATCGGCCGCTACCGCAAGGGCAATGCGCCGATCGTCGTGATCGACGCCCAGACCGGCAAGCGCTGGCCGATCTGGAGCGAGATCGACTCGACCGCAACGGACCCGGCCAAAGCCGTGCTGGAGATTCACCCAGCCGTCAACTTCGCCTCCGGCCACCGCTACATCGTCGCCCTGCGCAAGCTCAGGGATGCCGCCGGGCAGCGAATCGAAGCCCCGGTCGCCTTCCGCTACTACCGCGACCGCGTAGCGTCGAAACAGCCGGAGATCAATGCCCGCCGCGGCCACTTCGAGGCGATCTTCTCGCGCCTGCGGCGCTCGGGGATCCAGCGTCACGGTCTCTACCTCGCCTGGGACTTCACCGTGGCGAGCGACCAGAACAACGCCGGCCGCGAGCTGGCCATGCGCGACGCCTCCTTCGCTCAGCTGGGCGACACCGACCTCGCCGATGGCATCCCCCAGGGAATCTCGCCGAGCTTCCAGGTGACCAGCGTCGAAACGGCGCCGAACCCCGGGCAGATCGCCCGCCGGGTCAAAGGCAGCTTCCAGGTGCCGTGCTACCTGTTCCCGAGCTGCGCCCCGGGCGGCAGCTTCCAGCTCGACCCCGGCGGGGCGCCGATCCAGAACGGGGCCTGGACCGCCAACTTCGACTGCATCGTGCCCGAGTCGGTGGTCAGTGGACCGCCCGGAACCGGGCGGCCGTCGCTCTACGGGCACGGGTTGTTCGGCAGCGCCGGCGAGGTCGGTTCCAGCCCCCAGCGCTCCCTTTCCCAGAATCACGGGATCGTCCACTGCGCGACCGATGAGATCGGCATGTCGCAGGCGGACCTGCCGGTCGTGGCCGCGGCGCTGCAGGACCTCTCTCGCTTCCCGGCGATCCCCGACCGCCTCCAGCAGGGCCTGCTCAACGAGCTGTACCTGGGACGGGCGATGATCAGCCCGACCGGCTTCACCACCGATCCGGCCTTCCACCAGGACGGCACGCTCTCCAGCGGCCCGGTTCTCGACACCAGCCGCCTCTACTACAACGGCAACAGCCAGGGCGGGATCATGGGCGGCGCTCTGACCGCGGTCTCCCCGGACTTCACCCGCGCCTCGCTCGGGGTACCGGCGATGAACTACTCGGTGCTGCTGCCGCGCTCGGTCGACTTCGACCCGTTTGCCGCGATCCTCTACCCCTCCTACCCGAACGAAACGGCGCGGCCGCTGATCCTCGACCTGATTCAGATGCTCTGGGACCGCGGCGAGCCGAACGGCTACGCGAATCGGATGACCGACGATCCGCTGCCCAACACGCCGCCCCACCAGGTGCTGCTCAACGTCGCCTTCGGCGACCACCAGGTGACCATCTACCAGGCGGACGTCGAGGCGAGGACGATCGGCGCCGCCGCTCACCGGCCGGTCCTCTTCCCCGGCCGCTGGCCGGACACGGACGTGCTCTGGGACGTTCCGGCGATTCCCCAATACCCGTACACCGGCTCGGCGATCTACTACTGGGACACCGGCCCCGTTCGCGAAGATCCCGCTAATCCCGGAACGCAGATCGGCGTCGAACCGCCGCCGTACGAGAACCTGCCGAACCGCTCTGGTCAGGACCCGCACGGCGCGCCGCGAGCATCGGCGGCCGAGCAGCGGCTCGTCTCCGACTTCTTCGCCGGAGCGATCCTCGAACGCGACAACTGCGGCGGTGGGCCCTGCTATGCCGGGGGCTTCACCGGCCCCTAGGAGCTGGTCAGTCGAGCCAGTCGGCGCAGATGCGGTCGACGTGGCGCTGGTCGGTGCCGCAGCAGCCGCCCAGCACGCGGGCGTTGGGAAGGCGGTGCTTCAACGCTCGGTATTCGGCGCCGAGCGCGGCCGGGTCGCCGGGGTCCAGCTCGGTCGCCTCGTCCAGTTCGGCATGGCTCTTGCTGGAGGCGTTGGCGCGGATGCCGCCGAGGCGCTCCAGCCAGGGGCCGCCACCCTCGATGACCGCGGCGAAGTGACTCGGGTGGGCGCAGTTGACCATGAAGTAGGCAGCGCCACCGTCGGTCTCGGCATCGACTAGCTCAATCGCCTCGCCCAGCGATTGGCCGCTGGGCAGCCTGCCGTCGGTCTCGAGCGTGAACGCGATCGCCACCGGCACGTCGTTGGCCGCCGCCGCCCTGGCGATGCCGATCGCCTCCTCGGCGTAGGTGAGCGTGTAGGCGCCGACCATGTCCACCGCCGCACCGGCGAAAGTGCCGATCTGGGCACCGTGGTACCGCTCGGCTTCCGGCGCCGACATGACCGCCCGCGGGCGGTAGGCGTCGCCCCGCGGGCCGATCGTGCCGCAGATCGCGATCGGCAGCTCAGTGCTCTCTTCGGCGCCGCGGATCTCCTCCGCCAGGGCAACCGCTTCGCGGTTCACCTCTGCGAGCGCCGCCGCGGAGTCGCCCAGCTTCTCGCCCCAGTCGGCGTTGGCGCGCCAGGTGGGCGTGTCGAGGGTGAAGCCGGTGCCGTGACGGCGGGCGATCTCCAGGTAGCCGAGGTAGTAGCGACGCAGCGCCTCGACTCCGGCCGGGTCGCGCAGCAGCACGTAGGAGGCGAACTCCGGCAGCTCGATCCCCTCCCTGAAGATCATCGTCGTCTCCAGGCCGCCGTCGCCGATGAACAGCCGCCCGCCGCTGGGAAAGCGGCTGGTCACGCTGGCGCTGTCGATCGCAGGCACAGATCGAAGATAGCGCTAGCCGAGCAGGCCGCGGATCTCGGGGATCGCCTGCTCGTTGCTCTGGAAATGGACCGTGGTCATGCCGAGCGCGCGGGCGCCCTCGATGTTGGGCAGCAGGTCGTCGACGAAGAGACAGGCCCCCGCGGGCAGGCCGAGCCGCTCCAGGGTGATCTCGTAGATCCGCGCTTCCGGCTTGCGGCAGCCGACGAAGGCGGAGTCGACGACGATCTCGAAGATCTCGTCGACCGGCAGCATCGGCCGCCAGACGGGCTCCCACTCGCGCACGTTGTTGGTCAGCATCGCCATCCGCTTCCCCGCCGCCTTCAGCTCCTGCATCAGCTCGATCATCGGCCGGTTGGGGTGGAGCGCTTCGAAGTAGGTCTCGCGGAAGCGGTGCAGCTCCGGTCGGTGCCCGAGCAGCGGCTCGAGGCCGTCGTTCAGCCGCTCGAGGAAGTCGACTTCGGCCATCTCGCCGCGCTCCATCGCGAACAGCGGGTTCTCGCCGTCCTCCTCGGTGATCGCCCGCATCGCCTTGCCGAGGTTCTCGGGGGAGATGCCGATCTCGTCCTGGACCGCCATGAAGGAGGTCAGCAGCGGCGTCGTCAGGACACCGCCGAAGTCGCAGACGACCGCCTCGATCTCAGGCATCGGGGCGGGCCACCTCGTAGGTGCCCAGGCCCTCGCGGCCCTCGACCGACCAGCGGAAGAAGGCGATCTCAGCGTTGAGGCCGCGGCGCCGGACCGAGGTCGAGCTGATCAGCGTGCCGGCCCCGCGCAGCGGCCGCCCGTCCTCGGCGTCCGGCCACAGCTCCAGGCTGACGCGCCGCTGCACCCCGTCCTCGCCGTACTCGGTCGACAGCAGCGCTTCGTCGAAGGTAACGGGGGCGGCGTCGGGATCGCAGAGCACCGCCGCGACCTCCTCATCGCCATGCTCGCGAGCGCCGGCGGGCAGGGCGGAGGTGACGGCCAGCAGCCCGCCGTCGGCGAAGACGATGCCGATCGACCGCCGCAGGATCTGGCCCGAGTCGCTCATCGGTTGCTCCTATGTCAAGCCGCCACCGCGAATTGCGGGGTCAGCTTGCCTCTCTGAGTGTCGACGGTGGTCATGGATATCTCTCTTTCAGGATTGACCAAAAGCTTCCAAACCCGGCGTGCGAGGTG
>JBAQZI010000066.1:0-35275 GCA_049790835.1 Solirubrobacterales bacterium | reverse complement strand
GTAGGGGAATGGACCGGCAAGACGACGATCGCGGTCAACTTCAAAAATCAGGGCACCGTAGAAGCCAAGAAAACGAGCCTTGTCTTCTCTGGCGGCGGATCGTCGACTGGGGGTGCGAAATGGATCGCCACCAGCGGCACCACGCTCGCCTTCACCGCCGGCTTGTTCTCGATGGGGGCGAATACGTGGTCTGGAGCGCTCGAATTCAAAGGGGCGAGCATGGAAATGCAGGGGCTCCACGATCCGGGGCACAAACTCTCGATCTCCTCGGGCTCGCTTGTCATCGGCAGCGGCTACCTCGAAGCTGGCACCCTGGACCTTGCTGGGGGTACCGTGATCTTGTCGGAATCGGGATCCTCGTCAACCGCATCGGCGGTGGAACTGCGTGGAGCAACGTTGGCCGGGGCCGGCGACTTGTCGGTCACGAGCTCTCTGAAATGGATCGGAGAAAAAGAGAGCCTGATGGCGGGGACGGGGAAAACCGTGATCGGGCCGGGGGCCTCAGCGGAATTCAGCGTCTGGGGGTTCCTCAACCTCACTGAACGGACCCTCGTCAACGAAGGGGCCGCCACTTTCTCCAACGGAGCGTTCAAGGTCTCGAACAAAGCCAGGATCAAGAACCTCGGCACCTTCAAAGCAAACTCGCAGTGGCAGGAACCGGAGTTCCGGTTGGCTTCCAAAGCCGATACCTCGCCTTTGTTCGTGAACCAGGGGGAATTCGTGAAGACGGCTGGGACCGGCAAAACGGTTGTCGAGATGAACTTGGAAAACCACGGCACCGTCAAAGAACAGAGCGGCCAGCTATCGATCAAAAATCCGGTCACCGTCGCCAAAACGGAGGAGTTCGGCAAGCGCTCCAAATGCGCCGATCCGGTCGACTGCGCGACGGGCAACTTCTACGAGAGCCAGACCGATCTCGCGATCGGTGGCTTGGGGGTCGGTCTCTACCTGACGCGCACCTACAGCGCCCAGGCTGCGGCCGCCGCCACCTCGCCAGGGATCTTCGGCTATGGCTGGACCTCGTCGTTCGGGGATCGCCTCGCCGTGGAAGAAGCGGGCGCGAAAGTAACGCTAACCCGAAGCGACGGGAGCACGATCCCCTTCACCAAAGTGGGAGGTACCACTTATGCCGCCCCTGCGTGGTCGGAGGATGAGCTGAGCGGCAGCCCCGAAGCTGGCTACACGCTCCTCCGCGCTGATCAGACGCAGCTCGACTTCTCCGGCGCCGGCAGGCTCGAAGGCGTCCTCGACCGCAACGGCAACGAAACGACCCTCGCCTACGACGAAGCGGGTCGCCTGAAAACCATCGAAGACCCCGCCGGCCGCCAGATCACTCTCACCTACAACGCAGGCGGCCAGGTCGAAAGCGCCGAAGACCCGATGGGCCATGTGGTCAAATACGCCTACGAAACCAAACATCTTAAAAGCGTGACGCTGCCCGGAGAAGAAGGAGCACGCTGGCAGTTCAAATACGACGGCTCGCACCGGATGACGGAAATGGTCGACGGCCGGGGCGGGAAAACGACCAACGAATACGACAGCTCGAGCCGGGTCAAATCGCAGACCGATCCTGCGGGGAGGACGATCACCTTCGAATACGCCTCGTTCCACACGAAGGTCACCAACAAAGCCACCGGCGCCGTCACCGACCTGTGGTTCACGAGTAACAACCAGCCGTACTCGACCACGCGGGGTTTCGGCACCGCGGACGCGACGACCGAAACCTTCTCCTACAACGAAGCCGGCCAGCTCGTGACCGCCACGGACGGCAACGGCCACAAAACGACCTACGGCTACGACGCTGAAGGCAATCTGAAAAGCGAAATGGACGCCGAGGGCAACGAAACGAAATGGGCCTACAACGAAGCCCACGACGTGATCTCGATGACCACGCCCGAAGGCGAGACGACGACCATAGAACGCGACGGCAACGGGAACATCGAAAGCATCTCCCGGCCTGGGCCTGAAGAATCGACCCAGACGACGATCTTCGAGCACGACGAATTCGGCCAGTTGGAAAGCGTGACCGATCCGCTGGAACGGGCCTCAACCTTCGAATACAACGAACAGGGCGATCGGATCGCCGAGACCGATCCCGAAGGGAACATTCGCAGCTTCGAATATGACGAAAGCTCACGGCTGGAAGCAATCGTCAGTCCGCGTGGCAACGCCGAAGGCGCCGAAGCGGCGGAATTCACGACCACGATCGAACGCGACCAGCAGGGGCGGCCGCTCAAAGTAGTCGACCCGCTCGGCCACACCTCCGAATACGTCTTCGACGCCAACGGCAACCTGGAAAAAAAGACGAATGCCAAGGGCCACACGACGAAATACACCTACAACGCCGACAACGAGCGGATCAAAGTCGAAAAGCCAAACGGCGCGATCCTCGAAACCGGCTACGACGGGGCCGGCAATGTCACCAGTCAGACCGACGGCAACAAAAAAACGACCACCTACGTCCGCAACGCCCTCGGCCAGCCGGTCGAAGTGATCGACCCGCTGAGCCGCAAAACGATCGAGGAATTCGACGACGCCGGCAACCTCAAGGCGGTGATCGATCCTGCCGAAAGGAAAACCAGCTATGCCTACGACAAAGCGGATCGGCTCATTGGAATCGACTATTCCAGCGAAGCGACGCCGGATGTCGAACTCGAATACGACGCCAACGGCAACGTGACGAGCATGGTCGACGGGACCGGCGAATCGACCTTCAGCTACGACGAGCTCGGCCGGCTGACGGTGAGCGAGAACGGCCACGGCGATGTGGTCGGCTACGGCTACGACCTCGCCGAACAGCTCACCGGCATCCTCTATCCGAACGGGAAAGGCATCTCGCGGGCCTTCGACCAGGCGGGGCGGCTGGAAAGCGTCACTGACTGGCTCGGCGGGACGACCACGTTCGGCTACGACGCCGACTCCAACCTTGAAGGCATCGCTTTCCCGGTAGGGACCGGGAACGTGGACGAATACGAATACGACCGGGTCGGGCGGATGACCAAAGCGACGTTCTCGAAGGGCATGGAAACCTTCGCCTCGCTCTCCTACACGCGCGACAAAATCGGCCAGGTCGAAGAAGAAGCCACTAGCGGATTGCCAGGCGCCGAAGAAATCTCCTATGGCTACGACAAAAACGAGCACCTGATCGAAGCCGGCGAAGCGGGCTTCGAATACGACGCAGCCGACAACCTCACGAAAGCGCCGGGCACCACCAATGCCTACGACGCCGCGAGTCAGCTCGAAACCGGCACCGGTGTCGCCTACACCTACGACAAACTTGGCCAGCGGATCGAAACGGCGCCGGGCGGCGGCCCGGCTACCAGTTACAACTACGACCAGGCTGGCAACCTGGTCTCGATCGAACGGCCCGAAGAAGGGGAAGTGCCGGCGATCGAAGAGACTCTTGCCTACGACGGCAGCGGTCTTCTCGCCTCCCAGGCCAGCGGCCTAGCGACTAAATATCTGAGTTGGGACCTCAGCGCGCCGCAGCCGCTGCCCCTAGACGACGACCAGAACAGCTATGTCTACGGGCCGAACGGCCTGCCGATCACGCAAATCTCATCCGAAGTGCCGACCTACCTCCATCACGACCAGCTCGGCAGCACTCGGATGCTGACCGACTCGGGCGGCGAAGTAACGGGGAGCTTCAGCTTCGGGCCATACGGAGTTCTGGAAGCAAGCACGGGATCAGCGACCACGCCGCTGGGCTTCGCCGGTCAGTACACCGACCCGGAGAGCGGCCTGCAATACCTGCGCGCGAGGTTCTACGACCCCGCGACCGCTCAGTTCCTGACGAAAGACCCGCTTGCGGCGATCCTCCGGACGCCTTACGGCTACGCGAACCAGAGCCCGCTTCACTACGTCGATCCGAGCGGTATGTCTTGCGTTGGGGTGGGCCAGTCGGGGCCAGTATCGTTCCCGACCTTCGATCCAGGGGACTGCATCGACGATGCTGTCGATGGGGCGGGAGACGCAGCTGGGAGTGCGCTCAACTTTGGAGCCGACAACATATCTCTGCTTGCTGCACCCCTTGTCTTTCTCTACTGTGTCTACGATCCGGATGGATGCACGAAGGCCGCCCTTTTTGGTGCATCTGGAACCGCAGGGGTAAATGGCTATCGAGAGTTCAGAGATCCTTGCTTCGATTTCTGGTCCACCACGCTGGAGGATCTCCTAGTTACCCTCGCGGCAGCGCTGCCGGGCGGAATATTTGAGGCGACGGCAGGTCGCGCCGGACCGCAGCTTGGGCCGATAGTTCGCCGCATCATTCAGGTTGTGCTCGATGCGCCTGGCTTGGGTCTGGACCTAGTGCATGGAGCAAGGGGACATTGAGCGAGTGAAAGTTACTGAAATGGCAACGCCTAGTGACGATGCTCGGTCCTCGGGGTCATCTCTTTTGCCGCCAGACGGGACTCGCCTTCGAGTTAGTCCGTGGCGACAACAGATAGCTTGGATACCTACTGCTCTATACACTTTCTTTGCCATTGGCTTGCCCATTACTGCTATTCAGGATGGCTATGCAATTGCTGCTCTCGTTAGCCTTCTCGGCTGTGGGTTCGCTGCCATCGGTTCTGCTCGCCTAGCTTTGAGCGGAGTTATCCTTGAACCACGGGGCATCAAGGTGCGCAGCGCTTGGTGGACCCATCACTGGCGTTGGGACGATATAGATCACTTTGAACTTCGAGAGAGGGGGAACATCCCTCGCCTCCGTATCCATCTGCGCAACGGCAAGATCAAGAAGGCTGTTGGATTTTTTGCCAGATCGCCTGCTCAGGAGGAAAGGTGTCAGGCGCTCTTTGGAGCGCTGGAGGAACGGCTTGAGGCCGAGCAGACGGAGCACGGCGCCCGCGGGTCTGCATAGAGGGCCGCTTCAGCCACCGAGGATTCGGCTTGCGGTCAAGCGATACGCGGTCGCGGATATCCGTTCAAAACCCGCCCCCGCTATGGCCTTACCGGCGACTAGATCGTTGAGGCCCCTGACTTGACTGAAGGCGCTCGAGACGAGCGCCTTCAGTCGTATTTGCTGGGCATTTCGGTCGATCTCGACTCGCAGCCGGAAGGCCTCGTAGACGGCGTGGCGCAGCTTTGGATCGGCCTCGGTCAGCGGCTTGGAGAGGTCGGGCAGCGCGTCCAGGACGGCGCAGGCTTCGTCGATGTCGATCGGCTCCTCCTGCTCGGTTTGGGCGAGCTGCGCGAGGGCGGCCTCGATCTCCTCGCGCTCTGCCTTCAAGACGCGGATTCGCTCGCCGACGACGATGGGGTCGACACCGGCCTCGATGGCGGCGAGCTGGCGCTCGATCCGCTGCTCGACGTTGGATAGCTGCCGCTTGGCCTCCTTGTGTTCGCCGCCATCGTCGGCGGTGGGCAGCGTGTCAGCGAGGGCAGCCTGGTCGCTACGCAGGTAGGCGAGGCGATCGGGGCCGAAGACCCGCGTCGCGAAGAAGCCGTCGATCAGAGCCAGCACCGACTCCTCGCGCACGTACTGCCATTTGCCGTGGCCGGTGGCCTCGGCCGCTTTGTCGCCGTAGGAGATCCGGTAGCCGCAGGCGTAATAGGTGTTCCCCTTGCGGGTCTTGCCCTGCATCCGCAATGGGTTGTGACCGGTGGCGCAGTGGACGATCCCGCGCAGCAGGTAGAAGCGGTTTTGCGCCCTGCGGCGGCGGTTGCCGGATTGGCCGGTGCTGCGCGCCCGCATCTCGACCTGGACGCGCTCGAAGTCCTCCTCAGAGACCAGCGCCTCGTGGCGGCGCTCGGCCTCGATCCATTCCTCGGGGGCGCGACGGACCAGCGGCCCCTCGCCCTGTTTGGTGGCGCGGAAGTCGAGCCGGTTCCAGTACAGGCGCCCGGTGTAGGCGGGGTTCTCCAGCATCGAGCGGATCGTCGTCTTCGACCACCTGCCCGAGGTGTTGCGGCTGGAGTCGACGTGGCGCGGGGAGGGGGGACCGCCAGGGCGGTTCAGGTGGTCGGCGATCTCCGCGTAGCCGGAGCCGCCGAGGAAGAGGGCGAACATCTCGGTGATCACCGGCGCCTGCTCGGGGTCGGCGACGAGCCGGGACTTCTTGTCCCCGGCGCGGGCACGGGCCGGGTCGGGATGGGGCTCGTGGCGCAGGCGATAGCCGTAGGGGGCGCGGCCGCCGTTGCGGTAGCCCTGCTTGGTGTTCTCGGTCTGGCCGCGGCGCACCTCGCGGCCCAGCTTCTCGACCTCGAACTGATCGAGTGCCTGGAACATGTGGCGGATCAGCCGCCCCTCGGGGCTCGTCTGGTCGCCCGCGGTCAGCGCGTAGAAGATCTCGACGCCCGCCCGCGCCATCTCGCGCTCGAAGGCCAGCGCGTGGAACAACTCGCGCGAGAGGCGCGAGGTCGAGTAGATGACCACCGCGTCGAAGCGACGGGCGTCGCGCTCCTTGGCCTCGCGGATCAACTCACCCCACCCGGCCCGGTCGTCGCGGCGGCCGGTCTCCTGGTCGGTGAAGTCGCAGACGATCCGCCCGCCTAACTCTGCGGCTTTGGCGGCGCAGGCCTCCCGCTGGGAGGGGAAGGAGAGCGTCGGATCCTGCCTGTCCTTGGTCGAGAGCCGTCCGTACCAGGCGAACTTGCGCATCAGGCGCTCCTGTCCAGCGTGCGCTTGATGAATTTGCGGACCCGTTCCGATCGTGATGACGCTGCCGTGCGCAGGCGTCGGGGGGTCGTCAGGCCGCGGTCGAGGGCTTGGTGAACGGCCATCTCGATTTGCTCGGGCTGGGCGCCCGCATCGAGCGAATCGACGATCGAGCGCCCCGGGTTCGTCACCGGCAGCCCGGCGATGCTCTGGATTTCTCTCTTCGTCGCTGGCCGGAAGGCGGTGTGGAGCCTCACGCCCTCCCGCAGCCTGATGCCGCGCTCGGAGCGTGGCACCGTGAGATGGACGGTGTCGGGGATCACGTCGGAGAGATCGTGCAGCTCCAAGGCGCTCTCGTGGGAGACGACCGCGCCGGAGTCGCGCAATGGCAGCCAGCCGATCATCACGTGCTCGTGCGGGCTGGAAGGGAAGTGGCGCAGCCGGTAGAGGCCGCGCCGAATGTGCAGGTAGCGGCCACCCGGTCGCGCGTGGTGGCGCAGCGTGCTGCGGTCCATGCCGGCGCTGAGCGCCTGCGGCGCGGTGAAGTAGCCGGCCTGGGCCTCCGCGTGTGCGTAGATCGCATCATGGTCAACGCCCGACAATGAAAGGATCTTATCATCCGAAACGCTGACTCAATCGGAATGCCTTCGCTTGTAGGCGATCAGCAGGTCGAGGATCGCTTTGGCCTGCTCGCGGCGAAGTTGCTCGTCCAACGCCGAGCCGGGCTCGGGCGACTCGATCTCGAACACGGGCTCGAGGTCCTCGATCGGGCACTGCCTGAGCCGATCCGCTGACTCTGCTCTATGAATGCGAGCAGATTTGCTCTCTCTTATAGAGCGGCGCTCGCCCTGCTTGCCGTGGTCCCGCTTACGCGTCGGGATCACCGCCAAGCCAGTCGACCGGGCGGGCCGGGTCGCTTGCGTCACGGAAGATCGGGGCGAACGGGCCTTCGCGCTCCAGGTCCTCGAGCAGGCAGATCGATACCGCCACCTCCCGCTCACGGGTGAAGCGCGGGTCGGTCCCGAGCATGGCGATCGTCGTCGCGCGGCGGCGCTCCAGTACGGCGCGCCGGCCGCCCGTCAGCAGGCAGTGGACCGGCGGGAAGACGGGGTAGCGCTCGCGCCACAGCGGCTCGCCATCGGCGCCGGTCAGCCGATGCAGCTCGGCGTAGCGGGCCAGCTCGGCGGCCAGGCGGTCGACCGAGAGCGTCGCGCGGTCGAGCTCCAAGAAGCGCTGCTCGATCGCCACCCCCTCGCCGTCGAGCAGCAGGTAGGTGAAGACGGCGTCGGCGACCAGCGCCCGACGCCGACGGCCCCGACCTCGGGAGAGCGGGTGGGAGACCTCGTGGCGCCAGGAGAACGGGCCGAACTCATCGCCCCGCTCTCGCGCAGCTTCGAGGAAGCGGATCCCGGCATCGTTGACGGCGAGGGTGTGGGCCTGGAGCGGACCCGCCGCTCCCTCGGCGCCGATCAGCCGAGGCTCCCCATCGAGCGCGCCGGCCTCGCGCGCGACGTTTGCTCCCAACTCGGTGACGTGCCAGAGGCGCCGGTGGGAGCGGGGCGAGCGGACGTAGCCGGCGAGGCCGGCGTCGCCGAGTCGCACGAGCATTCGCTGCGCCCAGCGCTCGCCGCTGGCGGGCAGGTGGATGGCGCGGACCTGCGCCGCCGAGAGGACGCGGTGCTGGGCGAGCGAGGCGACGATCTCGATCCCCATCTCGGTGGCGGCCGATTCCAGGCTTGCCGATCTGCTCACGCTTGGTCGGTGCCTCCCTGCACCCGGAGCGAGCGCGGTGCCTTCGCGGCTGGCTCGCTTGGGGCGTCCGCTGGGGCTTCCGGCGCTGGCTTGTTGCCCGCCGACTTCCGCCGCTTCGAGAGCGCCGTGAGGATGCGCTCGTCGAGCGTCTCAAGATGTTCGATGACCTCGGTTGCCTCGACTCGCGTGACCGCGCCCTCGCCTCGCTCTCCGGATCGGTCACCGGGCAGCTCGACCACGTCCTCGACCCTGATCCCCTCCAGCGCGAACGGCCTGCTCAGCTCGCCTCGGTCGGTGACCTGGGCGATGAAGCGGTAGCGGCCGAGCTGGGTCACCGCCTCGGGACTGACCCGCCGTCCCCACTCCTTGGTCAGGAGAGCGGCGGCGTGGGAGTTGAGAGCGCTCGTCAGCAGGTGGGAGCGGTTGGTCGTGAGCGCGTTCAGGGTCTGCGGGTTCAGCCGCTCGGGGTTCTGGTTCAGCACCACCGCCCGCAGGCCGAACTTCGCGCTCTGCTCCAGCAGCGCGGCGAGGTTGCCCGAAGCGACGCCGTCGTAGGTCTGGACCTCGTCGAGGAAGACCCAGAAGGGCTTGCGCGCGTCGCTCCCGACATTCGAGCGTCCCTTGGCGGCGTGCAGCAGATCGAAGAGGAGCAGGTTGGCGAGCAGCCGCTCGCGGGTGCCGCCGGAGCCGGGGTGGGCGAGGACGATCCAGCCCTGATCCATCGCCTCGCGCACCCGGTAGGTGCTTTGGCTCTGCCCCAGCAGTGCCGTCATCGGCGTCGAGCCGCGCAGGCGGTCGACCAGGTTGGTGAGCGGCGTGATCGCCTCTTCGGAGAGCAGCGGGAAGCGATCGAGCCAGAAGCGCTGGGAGGCCTTCGGCAGGAACGGCAGCACCGCCTCGCGCCAGCGCTCGTCGGAGAGCAAGGTGGGGAGCTGGAAGATCGTCGGCGCCAGCTCGGGCGGCAATGCCCGAGCCGCGTACGCGAGCGCCCCGGCCGCCTGCGTGGTCAGGTTGATCGCGCGGGTGCTCTGCTCGCTCCACTGCATGGTCGAGGCGAAGGCGTCGACGATCGCCTCGACCCGTGCCTCGACCGCCGCGGTGTCCTCGCCCCGCAGCTCGAAGAGGTTCCAGCCCGGCAGGCACCAGCCGCCGCCTTGGCTGACGTCGATCTCGACCACCCGGCGGGCGAGCTTTGGCTCCTCCAGGTAGGGCCTGATCCTGCTCAGCGCGTCGCCGTGGGGATCGAGGAAGAGGCCGCCGTGCCTGCAGCGGACCAGGTGGACGAACTGGGCGATCGCCGTCTCGGTCTTGCCGTAGCGGCTGCGCCCGGCGATGTAGGTGAAGAAGGTGTCGGCGGCGCGGGCGCCGACCAGCTTCTTGCCGGCCTCGCCGCCGACCCGTCCCAACGGGATCAGCTCGGGATCGCCTTCCTTGAACTCCGGCAGCGCGGGCGGTGCCGGCAACAGAGTGCCCGAGCGCACGACGTTCTCTGAGACGCAGTGGGCGTTCGGCGGCTTCAGAAAGCCGGCGACCTCTCGGGCCGCGAGGATCATGCGCCGGGCCGGACGGTGAAGGCCGTTGGAGAGGCGACGGTCGAAGCCCCGCCGCCGCAGCGGGTTGTCGGCGCCGAAGAAAGCGACGTCGCCGATCCCCAGTCCCGAGGGCCGCAGGTGGTTGTGGCCGGCGAGGGGCTCGAAGGCGGCCAGCAGGTTGCGCATCGCTTCCTTCGCCTGCGGCTTCTCGGACGCCTCGCAGCAGAGGAGGATCTGCGCCTCAAACAGCGGCCCGGAATCCCGCAGCTTCGCGTTGAGGGCCTCGCCGACGAGGCGCCGCTCGAAAAGCTCGCCGGGATCGGCGGGGCCGCGGCGCCGTTCGTTGTTCAGCACCTCCATGAAGCTGCGCCCCTGGCCATGCAGCCGCCGCGCCTCCCGTTTCAGGCGGCGCTGCAGTCGCGAGCGGCGCGTACCGGCGCTCGGCAGAAGGTCGACGCAGACGATGAAGCGCTCGCCGCGCTTCGGTCGCAGCGAGGCCATCGCGGCTGCGAACGGCTGCAAGGGATCGGGGTCGAGGTCCAGGCGGGCCAATGGCTCGACGCTGGCGCGGGCCAGGGTCAGCTCGGTGCGGAGCCTGACCGTCTTGTCGGGCGCTTGCTTACTCGGGGGCAGCACGTCGGCGACCTCGCGCAGCTCCGCTCCTTCGTAGCCGCGCAACGCCGTGCGCAGCAGCCCACGCGAGCGGTCGGGGACTTCGAGCAGGTAGACGAGGCGGCCTTCGCGGTCGTTGGTCAGCTGCACCCGCAGCGCTTGGGCACGACGATCGAGCCAGCCGCGCAGGCTGCGGTCGGCCCGCGCCAGCTCGGCGGCGAAGCGCAGCACGGTCTCCGGCTTGGGGTCGAACTCGTCGGCTGGGATCACCGCGACCGTGGCGCGCGCGGTCAGCGCGCGGCGCGTGGCGATGAAACGCTGTGGAGCCAGCGCGAGGGCGATAGCGATGGCGCCGAGAGCGAAGGGCGCGAGCGAGGCCGCGGAGGCGAGGAGGTGATCGACGCGGATGCTCGACACGGCGCTCCAGACAGCGGCGACCACGAGCACCGCGAAGATCGCCAGCATCGGCCTGGGATCGCGACCGTCGCCCTTCATGCACTTACCTCTGGGTGACGTAGGTATGTCGGCAAAACGCGGAGGTCGCGATCAGCGCTGTGACGCGGAATCGGGCCGTTTTCGAGGCTCAGCGCCGCGACCCGAGGACCGACCGCAGGGGCGACCGCACGGCCGACCTCACGAACGAACTTGGCCGTGCTGACCTCGCCCTGCCCCCCGAGTGCCGGTCTCTGCACCTCGACGAGGCGGTCGCCGGCAACCGGCGCAGGGGCGGCCCAGCCGGTCCTGTTCGGCGGCGTTCCGGCAACGACTCGGCTCCTCACGAAATTGCCCATCTACCTACCTGTCGTACGAGCCGACCGGATCCGGCACTTTTTCCAATGAGCGGCGTCAGCACGACGCTGCTTTTCGTGGGGAGCGCGCGCCCGCTGCGGCGCGATCTCCGTCCGCCGGCTGTGCCCGGCGAGGGACAAGAGCGACGGCCGCCGGGTCTTCTACGGCAGCCTCCTGCTGGCCCTGGAATGCGGTTTGCGGAAAGCCCTCCACATAACAACAGGGAGCCGAGGGCCGAAAGTGGCCCCCAATTTCGTTGTCGATTAGCTCGCGCATCCACTACTACAGAGGCGCGAGCAGCGAAAGTGGTCCCCCTTATGTGACGGCTGTGTGACGAATTCGCATAGGGGGTCCGCCCATCAGTAGGCCCTCTTGGATGACCCGCATCTGCTGCTACCTTGAGAAGGAATGAGCGTCAGGTATGCCGACCAGATTCGCGACAAGGCCGACGGAGTCCGGTTTGAGGCCTCCGGCTCGGTCTTCACTATCCGCAGGAGGCAGGCAGAACTCCTCGCAGAGAACCTTCGTCTCTTCGCGATAGGCAAGTTCCCCCAGGACGTCGCTGAAGTAGCGCGGCTGGGGGTTAGCCCCAGATGGGCGAAGGATGGGGCGCTCGCAATGGCTGAAGTGATGGAGGACGTGCTCGCTGGGCGACTAGGTATCCCAATCCCGCTCGGCGGAGGGAAGGGCGCCGAAGCAATGTTCGGTGCCCTGAGCCTCATCACGGATGTCCAGCCAGAGCGCGACGGGGCGATGGGTCTCCGGGACGCGCTCCGGGCTGAACTTCTGGTCAGCTAGAGGTCCGCCCCGCAGTCGCACTCGGCTTGCAAGAGCCGCGAGAAAGGAGCAGGTTTCTGTGCGACTACGGACTCTCCTTTTCTAGCTCTCCGGTAATCCAGTCGCGGTCTCGCCCGAAAGTCAGGTGCAGCGGTCCAGCAGGTGCCAAGGCCGTGATTACTGGCGGTCGAGGGCGGACGCCAGCCATCTGTCGCAGCTCGTCCATTCGTTCGCGGGCTTTGATGACTGCATCATCTCCGCTGTCAGCGACGACATGAAATGCCAGCTCGGGTGTGTCCTGGCCGTGAATCGTCTCGGGCTCGATGATGGCGAACCACTCTGGCCCGAAGAGATCGATCGCTACATCCCGAATTGCCTCTTTCTCGTTCATGTCTATTGCTGCGTAGACGCTGACTCTGGTGGGTTCTTGCTCTGGTCCCAGCATCCAACGCTCAACTGCGATCGCTCCGTCCTTCGTAATCTTGAAATGGGTCTCGACCTGACCACCCTCGTAGCGGCTCATCAATGGCCTGGCGAGCCCCCGAGCTTCCAACTCGCCTATGACCTTTATGACCAAGTCCTTATCCAGTCCTAGCTGCCCACACACTTGACCCGCCGTGAGTGCGCCGGCTGCTCCCAGCTGCGCCAGGATCTGCATATCTAGATCCTCCTCGATCACCTGCTGGCGTTTGCGAAGGTCGTAGATCTTCTGGCGGCTGAGTCCCGTCAGCTCGGCGATCTCAGAGACGCCGATCCCCGAACTGATAGCTCCGTGGGCCTGGACTGCGATGCGCTCAACCTCTGCATCGAGTTGATCCTCGGCTGCCCTAATCGTGTCGCCTGCCTCGGCAAGCGCGCGCCGGTAAAGCGCCTGCATCAGCGTCCGACTGCGAAGCTCATTAGCCCGCCCTCTTTTGTGCAACTCCGACATTAGTGACGGAAATATACAGATATGTCGAAAACTTGCAAACTGGATTGAGTGAGCCGTGGTTCCAGAAACCGCTGGGCCGACTGAGCGCTGCTACACCGTGATCCGCCGTCTAGGCTGATGTGCGTGGGGGGTGAGGCCGAGGAGCGCAGCGGGACGGGTCCGAGGCCGGGCGAGCTGCCCCGGTTCGCCTTCATTTCCAGTGTGATCGATGACGAGCTGCTGGCGGTACGCAAGCGGGTAGTCGCGACGCTGGGGCAGGCCCCCTTCCTTCTGCCGTGGGCATTCGAGATGACGCCGGCGAGCTCGGAGGCGGTGGGTGATGACTACCTGCGCAAGGTGCGCGAAGCCACTCTTGTCTTCTGGTTCGCAGGCACCAGGACGACGCCTCCGGTCGAGCGGGAGATCGCCGAGGCGCTGGCGGCGGATCGGCGTCTCCTCGTCTTCGCGCTGCCTGCGCAGGAACGTGATCACCCCACCGAGGAGCTGCTCGAGAAGGTACGTCCCCACGCGCGCTACCGCCGACTCGCCGACCTCGACGGACTTGAGGCGGAGATCGAAGCCGCGGTCGCCGACGAACTCGCGCGCGCCCTTGACGGGAAACCGTCTCCCTCGCGCGCCGAGCGGCTCGACTCGCTCGGTCGCAAGAGCCGCGCTCGCTGTATCCAGCGGTGGTTGGCTGCCGGTGTTGAGCTTGGGCCAGCACGCGAGCTGGCGGGCGACGTCGATGTCGGTGCGGCACCCGACTATCTGCTGCCCGGACCCAGTTCACCCTTTGTCGCCCTGGTTGCGGAGGCCGGCTGCGGGAAGTCACTTGCCTGCGAGCGTGTCCTGCAGGCGGCGATTGCCGCTCAGCTCGCGGGCGCTGGCGAGCCGGTGCCGGTCTATATCACCGCACGCGAGGCAGTTGGCCACCTGAAGGAGCTCGTCACCTCTGCCAGTGAGGGCCTGGGGGACCCCGATCGATGTGGGGCTGTGGTCTTGGTCGACGGCGCCGACGAGGCTGCCGACGGCGCTGCCCTCTTGCTTGCAGAAGCCCGCGAGCTCGCCCACGGATGGCCGCGCACGCGGGTCCTCCTCGGTACCCGTCCGCTCGGCCAGTTCGATCGCATCCCCGAGGTGAGGAAGTTGCCCCGACTCGATGATGCAGAATCGCGCAGGATCGTCGGCCTCGCGGCCGGCCGCGAGATCACCTGCGGCGAGCAGGCAGGATGGTCGCCCCCCACCAAAGACGCGGCTTCCGTGCCGCTCTTCGCGCTGCTGATCGGTCGCCATATCGCGCTTCACGGCAGGGTCGGGGAGGCAAGCCGGACGACCCTCCTGGCCGAGTTGGCTGAGCGCGGCCTTGAGGGTGCGGGAGAAGGGGCGCGCCCCTTGCTTCGCCGACTGGCCGTAGCCTCAATCGCCCGAGGTGTCGGCCGCGTGCCGCGCTCAGAGTTGGGCGGCACGGAGGCGCTTGCTGCGCTCGAGTCCTCCAGGCTGATCGCGAGTTCGGAAGGAGAAGTCTGGTTCCCGCTCGCGCTGATGGCGCAGTGGTTCGCCGCAGAGAGCCTCGCCGAGGGCGAGCCGAGTGGGTCGGCGCTCGTGGGCAATACGACCGACCTCGAGCTCTGGCGCTATCCGTTGGCGATCCTCGCTGCGACCGCGGGACACCGCGAGGCGTTTGCAGTCTTCGCTCCCCTGGTCGAGGCGCACCCCGGCTTCGTCAGCCAGATCGTCGAGGAGTCGATTGTGCGCTGGCCCGGATCCCGAGGCTCGGCGCCCCCGCGTCAAGAGGCGGGGACCAGGATCCGGGAGACGATGACCCCCTGGCTTGTCGGCCTTGGCCCGCTCGCCTCGGTCCTGTGGCCGCGCCTCTCGCCCGACGGGCGGTTGCCGCCTCTCGGGATCGAGGTCGAAGGGGAGCGTCTGCTCGTCGCTTGGTACGCCGGCGAGGAGGAGTCGGCCGGCGATGTGCTCTCCCTGCCGCTCGGCGTGCGCCTCGGCAAAGCCAGTGCTGCCGAGGCGGCCACCTGGCCGCGACTGCGGGGAGCTGCTCCGCCCCGGCAAGCCTCATGGGCGCTGCGTTTCACCTTCGACGAGCTGCGCCGCCAACTCGAATCCATTCTCAATCACCGCACCCTGCCGCTCGAGGGCACTCGTCTGGAGGCCCCCCGCATCTGGCGAGCGGCCCGGGCCGTGCTCGGTCTGCCCGAGACCCATGCGGTGCCGATCGATCTCTCGGCTGTGATCGAACGTGCGGGTGAGCTTGAGGCCTCCTGTGGCGAAGATCCCTGGCGAGCTCCTGGGCACGCAATCGATCTGACGAGGCTGATTGCCCGCCTCGAGAGGTTGCTCGCTAATGGTGTCGAGACTCTCGCGCCGCCGCCGCTTGAGGTTGAGCAAAGCGGGGGCATCCTGCTCTCGCCGAGGGCTCGCAACGAGCTGACCCTCGATCATGTGCGTGCCGTCTACGCCGCCGCCATCGACTCCTATGTCGAGTTGACCGACTCGCTCTTCGCAGGCCTGCGACCGTTCATGCAGATCGCCGTGCTCTTGCCGGCCGTCCTCCGAGGCCACGTATACCTGAGCGGCGACCCCTCGACCCAAGTCGGCACCGAACACCTCCAATGGTGGCTCGACCCGCTGCCCCCGGGCCAGGCCTCAGAGGTCGAAATCACCGGCCCCGAAACGAGGGAGCAACTGGATCGCTTCGCGGAAGGCTGGGACGAGGAAGCCGACGAGGCCACCGTCCGCGCCCGCGCCTATCGGCCCGAGCAGGCTCGCTGGATTGGTCTCTTCCTGCGGAGCGGTTATCTCGGAGTCCACGGGCCGCTGGCGGTGGAGGAGATCGTCTACGAGTGGCTCTGGAGTGACCTCCAGCGGATAAAATGGGTCGGCTCCGGACAGATCGCCGAAAGCGCCTACAAGACCCTCCCCTGACCAGTTGCCGTGCATTGAGCGTCCGTGGAGGGGTGGGATGTTCACCGGGAACCGTCACGTTGCCCCCTCTGGGACGAGCGTCGCGACGATTATCGATCTCTCGTAGGGCGTTGGCGAAGACATCCCGAGGGTTTCTCGCAGCAGCCGATAGACCAGCGCGGGGGCGAGGACGACATTGCCGTGGTAGGAATGGAGGCTCTCAGGCCACGTCGGCGCTGAGATCCGCGGCGAAGAAGGAGGGCCTGTCGCCGGGGTCGACCTTGGCAGTGACCGGCCCGCACTGCGGGCTCGCGGGCCAGGTCCCGCACCGTGTGGCCCCGCCGCAGAAGCTCGACCGGGCACCAGCCGCCGAGATAGCCCGAGCCGTCGCTGACCAGGACCGTTTGGTCGGTGCCTTCTCGCCGCCCGAGAATATGCCTCGGTGGCCGACTCAGCCACGCTGCTCACCGCGCGCCCGCAGCTCCGCCGCGCGCCGAGGGGAGAAAGAGGCGGGCTGCAGCGTCTCCGCTGCGGCGCTGGCCACCTCGGCCGCCCGGCGGAGGCACTTCGCCGGATCGTCGGGATGGTCGCGCAACCCCCATAGGAGGGCGCCGAGAAAGCAGTCCCCGCACCCGACCGCCGATCGCGGTCGCACGCTGGGGGGGACGATGACGAGACGGTCCCCTCCGAGTTTTGCCTGGATCGCGTTCGGTCCGTCGGTGAGAACGACGTTGGCCGCGCCGCGCCGGCACAGCTCTTCAATCGGCTCGCCGTTGCCGACCACCGCTCGCGCCTCTTCGAGGTTGACCTTGACCAGCCACGGGTTGGCCCGCAGGCCCTCCTCGAGCAAGGGCGAGGACAGGTCCAGCACTACACGTAGCCCTTGCGTCCCGGCGCTCCCGCAGAGTCTCGCGAGGCCGGCGTCGCCGCCGCCTAGAGGAGGCCGGCCGGCAACCACGAACGTGCGGAACCGGCCGCTCCCCAGCAGCCGCTCGACCATAACCAGGTGTGCCTCCCAGGCTGGGCCGCCGGTTTTCGGCCCAGGCCCGTTGACGACGGTGTCGGTGCCCGTCGCCCCGTCGACGATCGAGACGGCGACACGGGTCTGACCGTCCACCTCCGTGGTCTCGATCGGCAGCGAGTCGCGCTCGAACAGTTCCCCGACCAGGTTGCCGGTCGGCCCGGCCAGAGGTGCCACGCCGTGGCTATCGACGCCCAGCGCCGCGAGGGTGCGGAGGACGAGGGTACCCTTGCCGCCGGGGGCGACCTCCTGCCTGTCAGCGCGGTGAACTCCGCCCGCCGCGAGAGCGCTCACCTCGCTCACCACGTCCAGGGTCGGATTGGGGTTCCAGACGAGGATCGCGTCCGTCACGCGGCGCTGTCCTCATCGCCCCCGGTGGTGATCAGAGCAGCTTGGATCGCTTCCCACAGGGCCGGGTCCCGGGCGCAGATCCAGGGCACCCGCTGATAAGCATTGAGGTCGTCCATGTGAATCTCACCTCCGTCGGTGGCCCGCAATAAGGCGCCGTTGGCCCGCGCGATCGCCAGTACGGCGGCCAGATCCCAGGAGTTCCAGCCCGGCGACTTCCGCGAGGGCAGGAAGAGAGACGCGTCGCAGCGGCCCTCAACGACCGCCGCCACCTTTTCGACCGCGTGGGGGACCGGCACGACCGCGAAGCTCTCCAGCCCACCGGAGCGGCGCAGGGCCGGCGTTTCGCCCTCCTCGAACTGGTCGGGGCTGAGCCCGATGGCCCCGCTCGCGGGCGGCTTGTCACGCGGCGCGTGGGAGTCGTGGCTGATCCCGGTGGTCGGTTGGTAGATGATCCCGGCCTGCGGCACGCCCTCCTTGAGCAGCGCCACCGAGGTCCACCACGAGTTGCGGTGCTGGACCAGGCTGTCCGTGCCGTCCACCGGGTCGACGACCGCCACGCCCAGCGTGCTCGCCTTCTCGTCCGGATGGAGCCAGCCGAGCTCCTCGGAGAGCACCGGCAGGCGGGGGTAGTAGCCGCTCAGGGTCGTCCTGATCGCGACGTCGAGCCTCAGGTCGAGGTCGGACACGACCTGATCGCTGTCGCCCTTGCGCCAATGGTGGAGGGGGCCGCCGCGACTCCACTCGGAATCGATCGCGGCGACCAACGCCGAGACCAGCTCGGGCCAGCGGTCCAAGAGGTCGCTCTTCACGGGAGCCTCACCCGACCTCCAGACCCCCCGAGACGCGCTGCGCGGTGTTGCCGCGGAAAGTTCGGTTGCCGGCGATCTGCAGGTGCGACTCACCGTCCTCGCTGAGCAGGTCGTCGGAGCTGTGACAGGCGAAGACGAGGCTCTTGCGGGTTTCCGAGGTCAGGTTCTCGCCAACCGAGTGGAACGTGAGGGCGTTCATCAGCAGCACCCCACCTCGCCGCATCGGGACCGGCAGCTCCTGGCCGACCAGGTGCTGCGCCTCGGGGTGCTCGTCCGCCCAGGTGCCGCCCCCGCCCCCCGGTTGCGGGCCGGAGTAGAGGAGGTTCTGGGAACCGGGAACGACCAGCGTCGCCCCTCTCTCCACGCTGGCTTCCTCGAGATAGACGAATACGTTCAAGACCGGCCGGCTCCACTGCTGGACGTCGCGATGAAGGCGCGGCGTCTGGTCGCCGGCGCGGTTCAGGGTCGCGTGGTTGTGCCGGAACCGGGCGACCTCGATCTCCGGCCCCAGCAGGGCCTGCAGCGCGGGCAGGAGGGGCCTCGACCTGAGCGCCTCCAGGAAGACCGGGTCGCGCTCGAGGATCCCGTCGATCCGGCTCACCTCCCTCCTGGCGTTGACCCGGAACGGCGACGTCGGCTGGGCGAACTGCGCGTCGACCGCGGCCGTGAGCGACTCAAGCAGCGACTCGGGCAGAGGCTCCGGTAGGCGGGCGTAGCCGCTGCCGAGCAGGTGCGCGGCCATCGGTCTCAGATCGGTCATGGCGAACCCTCGAAATGTTTCCACATGGCTTTCAGCTGATCCGCGAAGAAGGCGTACCAAGCGCCGTCGTTGTCGGCTCTGAGGGAGAATCCGGGTCGCTCCGGCGACGGCAGTCGCCAGGGGGTGAGCCAGACGAACACCTGTGCACGTCCCCCATCTTCCTCGTCGAAGAGGTAGATCGTGAAAGGTGGAGTGCAGTCCATCAGGCAGATCTGGAAGTTCTCCGGGTCGGTGGCTCGTTCGCCGATCGCTGTGAGGGCGGCGATCGCCGCTTCGTGTTGGTGGCGAACCGCGTCTGCCTTCTTCGGGGTGTAGCTGCGCCGGTTCGCGTCGAGCACGATCGGCTTGCTGGGGTCGAGTGCCAGGACCCGCAGCCTGCCGCCGCGCTCCACCAAGTGGGTGAGCTCGGCGGCGTAGGTCACGACCATCCGGTTGTGCGAGAACCCCAGCAGCGAGAGGGACCGACAGGAGATCAGGGCCTGGCGGAAGCGCGGGCTGTTCTGCACGTACCCCTCGACGAAGAAGTCCGCCGCCAGGGAATCCCCCAGGCCGGTCGGGTCGGTCTCCGAGAGGCGCTCTCGCATGGCCTTGAGCAGGCGCCACTCAGGACCGCCGCCGGGTTGCTTCTTCGACGGCCGCCTGCGGACGCCGTCGGCACTCATTCCCCCGGCGCGGTAGATCGCTCCCGCCGCCTCGCGGCGTCCCATCATGGTCAGCAGTCGGCTCTCCTGGGTCGCTCCGAAGAGGGTGAGGGCGAAGCGGGTGTACTGCCCCAGCGAGGCGAAATCGGCAGGGTCCTTCTTCGGCTCGTCCCACATCAGCAGGCGCATCACCTTGCGCCGAACCGCGTCGCTATCGGCTGGGCTTCCCTCCTTGCCCAGCAGCGTCGGCAGCGTGGTCAGCGACTCCGCCGAGAAGTCGAAGAAACCCGCGGCGAAAATCCCCTCCAGGTCCCGAAACAGGGGATCCTCCTTCAACTCCTGCCAAGTCTCTCCCACGATCCCCCCGAGTGTCATCCAACCTCAAACCGAACCCACCACGATGTTCCCACAAACCCCCGCCAACTCGGTGACATCGTGTGTACAACCCAGTGTCGATGACGCATTTCACCGACAGCGGACTGGCGAGAGAGGAGATCGAGTTGGCTCGGGCACGGGAGGCCCTGCGCCAGCAGCGGCTCGAGTTCGACTTCAGGATGAAGAGGGCTGAGCGCTGGTCGGGGTTGCAGCTGGTCATGGCCTGTGTCTCGGTGCCGGCCGTGCTGGCGGTGACCGTGCTGGCCGGCTGGGTCATGGTTCACAGCGCCGAATTCGAAAGTGGTGTCGTCACCATGGCAGCGGCAGCACTGTTTGTGGACCTACTTGGACTGTTCTCTTTCGTCTGGTACCGCGTCTGGCGTGACTAGGAGGGATTGGCGAAACCCCCGCACGCGTCCAGTGGCGGGGGACACGGCGCTCGCTGGGCCGCGCGCCCGGGTTTCGCCAATCTTCCTAGTCGCGAAGCTCGTTGATCAGCTCCGCGTTCTCACGGCTCATATAGAGCCGCCAGCCACCCGACGTGTTGCGTCGCTCGAACGGTTGAACGCCCCCGTAGCGGTGATCGGCACGACGTGAGAAGGCACCGAGAAGCCCCGGCAACGAGCGCGAGGTCGTGAACCCCAAGCGCTCGCTGATCTCGGGGTAGGGAATCTCGCGGCTGGCATTGTCGGCCAGATACTCAAGCAGGGGCTTGGCCTTCTCTTGGGAGTCGAGGTAGGCCTGGCGAATTACCTGGGCATCCTGCTCGGCATCATTCCCCTGCGCGCCTGGATCGGCTTCGGTTGTGTTTTTCTCATGGATTGCTTCTACTGCGGCCTTTACCGCCTCGGGACTTGCGCCCTCATGAATATGGAGATGGACGTTCACTTCAGTACCCTTCGGCATGACTAATCGCTCCTTAGCGAGTGATTTCTGAGGGGCTTGGCGCCACTAACGCCGAGTCCCTCTTTTTGCGTTGCGAGCTTAGCATTTGCTTGAGGCTTGCATCAGGCACAAGGCAAAATACATTCGAAGAATTGCAGCCTCCGGCGAGGGTTTGGGGTTTAACCGGGGACATCATGGTGTAGTCTTTGGTGTAGTTCTCGGTGGATTTTCTTAGCCTTCAAAGGAGCGATCATGCCCGTCCTCACCCAGCCAGCAGCCGAGCGACTCGACCACGATGCGACGACGCTGCCGATCTCCGAAGTCGCCGGCTACTTGCAGGACCAGATCGGCCAGCGGATTGCTGCTCACCTCGCGGGTCTGCGCGACGCCAAGCAGATCGGCCGCTACCGCAAGCCGGATGGTCCTGCTCCGAACCAGACGACCGATCTGCGTCTGCGCGAGGGCTACAAGATCGTTCGCATGATCGTTGAGAGCTTCGATGAGAAGACGGCCCGTGCCTGGCTCTTCGGCACCAACACCCGCCTCGACGACGAGGCTCCGATCGACGTCCTGCGCCGCGCCGAGGACCCGGCGCAGTTCGCCGCAGTCCGCGCCGCCGCCAGGCAGCTTGTTAGCTTCGAGGGGTGAGCGGGGGAGAGCTTTGGCGGGTCGGGAGTCGCGGCAATCCACTTGCCTTCACCCCATTTGAGCTCTGCGCCTGGAACCATCGCTTCGATGACGCGCGGCGGCGCTTTCGGACCGTCTACTGCGCCGAGCGCCCCGAGACTTCGCTACGCGAGGTTCTGGCCGATTTCCGTCCCAACCTGAACGCCCAGCGAGCCTTCGCTGAGGCCTTCGGCGAGGCCGCGATCGAGGATCTGCCCGCCGCTCCGGTGACCGCCCGCTGGCGCGAAGAGCATCTACTCGTCCCCGCAGAGATGGTGCTCGACGGCGAGCTGATCGACCTCACCGATCCGGCGGTCCGCGCCGACCTCGAGAAGCGCCACGCATCCCTCCTGATCGATCACGGCCTCGCGCACCTGGACCTGCACGAGATCACCTCGCGGCGGCGGGTCATCACCCAGACGATCGCCGCCGACCTCTTCGACCGCTGCAACGCGGGTGCGCTGCGCTTTCCCTCACGGCTCGACGGTCTGCCTGCGCTCGTAGTCTTCGAGGGCCGTGGCGACTTGGTCGAGGCAGGCGACCCCGTCGCTCTCACCGATCCGGCTCCGGAGGTGCTTCTCGCGGTCTGTCGCGAGTGGGGGTTGGAGCTGGAGCCGAGCGAAGGCAGTAGGTCTCATTCGACTTGACCAGCTTCAGGACACTTGACCAGTTGGAGCGAAGCGCTCCCGGAAGGAGTCAAAAGTGCCATGAACCCAGACCGCCGTACCCACCGGAGTTCCGTGCTGTTCGAGGGTTCTCGATCTCGGCGCAGGCGGCAACCGCCACCGTACCCAGCGATGGCGTGCCCTCTATCCTCGGCACGTGCAACCGGCTGAGGAACCACGATGAGGATCGATCGTCTTGAGGTGAGCGGCGGCTTCCTGGACGACTTTGAGATCGACTTCACCGACGGGCTCAACGTCCTGATCGGTGCCCGTGGTGCGGGCAAGACGTCAGCACTCGAGTTGATTCGCTTTGGCCTCGGCCTCCCAGCGATCACCAAGGAGGCGGGCGAGGAGGCCTTTGAGCAGGCGCTGGCGGTCCTCGGTGACGGCACGGTCACCGTCTATTGCTCGGTCGGCGGCGACCCGCTGGTCTTCACGCGAACGGGCTTTGACGAGGCACCGTCGGCATCGCGCTCCTACCGCGCAGGAATGCCGCTGATCGTCTCCCAGAACGAGATCGAGCAAATCGGCCTCGACCCGCTGAGCCGCCGAGAAATACTCGATCGGCTGATCGATCCCTCGCTGCGAGCCGAGATGGAGGGCGCCTCACGAAGCGAGGTAGCCTCGCTGGAGCGACGTTTAGAGGTGCAGCGCGAAGAGCGCGAGGAGGTAGCCGAAGGGGCCGAGCGCAAGGCCGAGCTTTCGACCTCCCTCGAAGAGGCCGAGAAGAAACAAAAATCAAGCGGCGCCACGGTAAAGAAGCTCGAGAAGCTCCAGCTCGAGGTCGCCGAGCAATCCGACCAGCTCGGCCAGCTGCGCGCCGCCTCCGACTCCTATCGACAGGCGGGCGAGGAGATCGGCGATTGGGTCAAGGAGCTTCGCGAGACCCAGGTCGAACGATCGCTGACCGAACTCGCCTCGGCGGCGACCGAGTCTCAGGTCACCAAGAAGCTCTCCAGGGCCGAAGCTCTCATCGAGCGCGCCGTCACCGAGCTGGAGGCCGCTCGCAGCCTGGTTGGCGACGCGGCCGGCGAGGAAAACGGCAAAGCCAGCCGGCTCCAAAAACAGCTGACGAAAAAGACCGAGAGCCTCGAGAAGTTGCAAGAGGGCGCGGGGGAGATCGGCCGACGGGTGAGCGCGCTTCGCCAGGAACTGAAAGCGGTCGCCGCCCAGGAGAAGCGCGTGAAACAGCTCGACAAGGAGATCACCAAACTCGTCGGAAAGCGTGATCGCCTCCTCGATCATGGCGAGCGAGCCGCTGAGGCTCGATACTCGATCCGCCAGCAGTGCGCTGACCGACTGACCGAGCGCTTCAACAATCGCATTGAGGTCCGGGTTGATAAGTCCGGCGAGCTAGGCGCCTATGAAGCTGCTCTCATCGAGCTCCTTCAGGGGAGCAACCTGCGCTACAAGAACCTGGCGGCGAAGCTGGCCGAGAGCGTCAGCCCCCGAGAGCTGGCCCACGCGGTGGAAGCCGAAGACCCCAAGCGCCTCGCCAAGCTGTGCGACATTCCCCACGATCGGGCGCGAAAGCTCCTCGCCCACCTCGAAACTCACTCGCTCTCACCGCTGCTTTTGGCGCCGCTCGAGGACTCCGTCGACTTCGCCTTGTTGGATGGACAGGACTACAAGGTCACCCACGACCTCTCGATGGGGCAGCGCTGCACCGTCGTCTTGCCGATGCTCCTCGCCGAGGAACGCGAGGCGGTCGTCCTCGACCAGCCCGAGGACCACCTCGATAACGCGTTCATCGTCGAGACCCTGGTCAGTGCGATCTCCAAGCGTTCCGAGGGCGGTCAGGTCATCGTCGCGACCCACAATGCCAACATCCCCGTCCTCGGCGAGGCAATGCAGGTGATTGTCCTCGCCTCCGACGGGCGGCGCGGCTTCGTAGCCTCTGCGGGCGGCCTCGACACTGATGCCTCGGTGCGCGCGATCACCACCCTGATGGAGGGGGGCAGGGAGGCGTTCGCTCAGCGGGCGGAATTCTACGACGAGCACCCGGATGAATGACCCAATTCGGGCCGCGCTCGACGGGCTGAAAGCCGAGACCGAGTCAGCACGGCTGGAGGCCGCGCGTGAACTGCAGGAGCACGCTGCCGAACTCTCGGGCGAGGGGGAGCGCGAGGTGAGCGAGGCATTTGCCACCGAGACGGTTCCCTGGGTCCGCGGCGCCCTCGCCGAGGTGCTCGACGTAGGGGTTCCGCCGATCGGAGTCGGCCACACGATTGCCGCCCCGCGCTGGGATGAGCAAATCGAGGGTGCCAATCCCGATGTTGCGCGGCGGGCGATCAACCTCAGCACCAAACGCGTCCTACACGAGGTCTCCGCCGTGGTCGGCCGTGCGCGTGTCGCCGCCAGGGCGGACCTGGACGATGCCTACCAGGCCTCTGACACCTACCGGCAGCTGACCTACCTCTACGAGCTCTGCCAGGGGCTTCGGACGCTTGCCAGTGCCACCGTCAGCCCGAAGCTTGAGGAGTTCGACCTCAGCGAGGAAGTTACGGCCCTCGCCGAGAGTGTCGAGGGGCAGCTTCTGGTCAAGATCAGGCCCGAGGGGACCCCCAACTTCACCGTCCGCGCTGACCGCTCGCTGCTTGGCATAGCCGTCCGCAACCTCTTGGTCAATGCTGCCGAAGCGACTGAGTCTCTGAAGGCCACCGATGAGCGGGTCGTCGTCATCACCTGGGGCGCCTCCAAGAAAGCTGTGCATATCTCCGTGATCGACCGCGGCCCAGGTCCCGCTCCTTTCCTCGCCCGCGCGAGCGGGGCCGGCCTCAGCACCAAGATCGGCCACTCCGGCTACGGCCTGGCCACTGCCAGCGAGGCGATGCGCGGACTGGGCGGCGAGGTCCAGTTGACTCGCAACGAGCGCGGCGGCGCCACTGCGCTCATCCTCTGGCCGGGGCTGCCATGACCGACCCCGTCTGCCGGTTGCTCTTGATCGAGGACGACCCCCACGAGGCAGTGATGATTGAGCAGCAGTGCTGCCCCGACTCGACCAAGGTCGCCTTTGAGCTTGCCTCGAACGCCACCGACGCCGAGGACGCGATCAAGGAGTCCGAGTTCGACCTCGTCATCTGCGACCTGGCCCTACCCGCCGACGCTCGCCGCGGCGACCCCGACGTCACCGAAGGGCAGCGCCTCTTCCAGATAATCCGAGAGCAGGTGCCCGGAACCCCGGTCTACATACTTTCAGGCAATCTCGATCTGCATATGGTCAGGGAGTTCTTCGCTGTCGGCGGAAGCGCTGATCTGTACGGGGCAAGGACCGAGGAGCCGTTGGTCAACGTCTACCCGAAAGAGGACCTGCCGAGCTGTGTCGACGCGGTCCAGGCTCACATCGCGAAAACCGGCAACCTGGATGGCTTCCCGCTCGAGTGCTCGGGACTCGAGCTTGGACTCAGCGAGGAACGCTCCCTGAAAATCTACGCGCGGACCCAGGGTGCGAGCGCCGGTGTCGTCAACCCGCTGGACGGCGGCCTATCCGACGCGAAGACGTTAAAGCTCGAATTGAGCGAGGAGGGAGCCCGATCAATCAGAACCGTCGCCAAGCTCGGAAGCCTCTCGAAGGTACGGCGCGAGGCCGAACGCTTCGAGTTGTTCGCGCCCCATATTCCGCTTGGCTTGGGTGCCCATCTTTTGTACGTCGTCAAGTCTGGAGCCGGCAAGCGCGGCGCGCTGATCTATGAGTTCGCGAGCGACTACACCGCCCCCTTGGCGGCGAAACTGATCACCGGCGAGGGGGTCGCAGGAGCGAAGGCGGCGGGCCTGCTCCGCGCGGGGTTAGCGGCCTGGAACACCGACACAACGGTCTCCGTGAACCTGACCGCGCTGCGCCGTGCGCTCGTCTCCGACATGCAGCTGCGCGACGCGGGGGTCGGCCTCTTGGACGAGCGCGGGATCGAGGTCGAGATTCACGAAACCAGGTCGCATCGCGACATGCACGGCTTCAACGTCCTCGTAAACCAAGATGACGAGCCGACCCTGATCGACTACACCGAGGTCGGCAAGGCACCCGCGGCGCTCGATCCGTTGACGCTCGAGCTGAGCATTCACTTTCACCCGGGGATGGACGCCGCCTTCGCACCGTGGCCGAGTCTCGAGCAAGCCCGGGCCTTCCTCGATTTCGACCGCTATCTCGAGGGCTGCCCTGTTTCGGAGTTCGTCAAAGAGTGTCGGGCCTGGGCCGTGGAGGTTGCCGCCGACGAACGCGAGATCTTGGCCAGCGCTTATGCCTATTCAATGCGCCAAGCCAAGTATGGAGGTGCGACCCAGGAGCTGGCGCTCGCATTTGCAGAGGGTGCGTACGCCCAGCTCCGTGGTGCATAAGGGGCGCGCCAATCAGCGCGCAACACTGTTCTCCCGGGCTGTCCTCCGTCACCGTTCTTTGGAGTAAAGGGTGGCGAACGTGGATCCCGGCAGGTCCGCCTTGCCCAGCAGCGAGTAGCGCGCGCCGCTCGGCCGCATTTCGGAGCGATAGAGACCGACGCTTCGCCCCTCGAAGGGACCGCGCAGGCTCGGCGGGATCGGACGGTTAGGCAGGTCGCGGACTGCCTCCGGTCGCCGTGACTTGTGATCCGCGGTGCGCACTCTGGCGACGGTTACATGTGGCCAGAATGCCCTCTGCCTGGGTTCGTGAACGATCAGCCCCTGGTTGGTGAAGACGGAGCGCAGGCCGATCTGGAGGACTTCGGCCTCCGGCGATTTGGCCGGCAGGGCGAAAACGCGGGGAAGCTCCGGTGCGGGGCCTTTCGCCACGACGTCGCCCAGCTCGATCAAGGGCGCGGGAGCGGATGCGCAAAACTCCCGAATCGCTTCCAGGTAGCGGATGACCTCCCGCTGGGGACGGTGGCCGAGGAACGTCAGGACCATGTGCAGCCCCTGGTTGTGGCGCAGGGCCGGATCGGTCAGCGCCTCCTGCCGCCATGCCTCGACCTCGCGGCGCACCAGCTCGGGCAGATCAAGGGCGACGAGCAGCCGCACCCTTCCGCGGCCGGGATTGGCACCTCCGTTGCCGCCAGTCATGTGCGGGGGAGGTCGTGGAAGTTGACGGCCGCTCTCGTCGGGAGGACGAAATCGCCGACTAGGTACAGCAGGCCGCCCGCGATCAGGGTGCGAACGGCGCGCCGGATTCGGTCGCGCTCGGTGAACTCTGCGGAGTCCACGGTCAGCTCGCGGATCAGCTCGTCGAGCGTCAGCGTCTCGGGGTAGATGCCGAGGACTTCGCGAAGCACCTCCGCCTGGTCGCGAGCGTCCAGCTCGGCGTTGGTTGGGGGGTGCGCGGCAGCAGCCGGGCACATAGGGTCTCGATCAGCCATAAGGGAGCGTGCCTTCCTTGTGGTCAGGCCCTCGGCTGGCGTTAACGGCGCCGCCGGGGGCCGCTTGTCGTTTGCGTCGGCGAAGATCTAGCGACGAATCCGCCGAAATCAAGGCGACTTTTCAGAGGGCCGACCGCCGACTCCTCCGGCAGCGATCAGTCGGAGCGCCGCAAACCCGCTTGTGGAGCGAAATCCGCGACCCACTCGATCGGTACGGGACGCGCGCCGTTAAGGCCGACACGTTCCCCCGCTATACGAGGAAAAGCCCCGGAAACGGGCTTTTTTGTGTAACCGAGCCGAGTCGAGCCGGTCCTGCGGGTACCAATCGGGTACCAATTTTGTCGAAACTAGAGTGCGGCCCCGCCCGGGCCGGACGGTAGAAGCATCAGACTCAAGGCCGACGGCGACGATGTGCCCGCCGGCGCTTGGGCCTGCGAGGTCACCGATCAATCCCCGCCTTCTGCCTCGCTGCGGATCTGGCGAGAGAAACGCTCGGCGCTGCGTAACTGCTTGCGCAGGTCGCGGCAGCGCTCGCTGGCTAGCTCTGCGAACCCCTCCAAGCTCTCACGGGCCTCGGTGCGCTTGCGGGCGCTGGCGCGGCCCTTGAGGGTCTTGCGGGCGTCGAGCAAAGCCCGCATTTCCTCGATCGAGAAGCCCAGCGGCTTCATCTGCTTGATCAGCAGCAGCTGGTCGATGTGCTCGGCGCCGTAGAGACGGAAGCCGCCCTCGGTCCGGGCCGGGGCGGAGAGCAGGCCAACCTCCTCGTAGTAGCGCACGGTGCGCAGGGAGAGTCCGACCAGCTCGGCGACCTCGCCGATCTGGTGCAGGTTCTCCGTCGTCGTTCGCTTCGCTTCGGTCGCCACTGCCATCGCCCGTCCTACCTTAATGCTCCTCCGAGCCCGCGTCGAAGTTTGGTGGCGGCTGAGCCGGTGTCTGCACTCGACAGTTACGTCACGTAAGGTTCCCGACCGCAACTTGCCGGCGGGCAAGCGGTTGCGACGATCAGCGAATGAGAACGAAGCGACAGACAACGATTCTGGCTGCCCTCTGCCTGGCGGCGCTGAGCCTCGTGGGGCCCTCGGCGGCTCCTGCCGCGATCCCACCGCCCTACGCGCAGGGCGAACCGCCCAGCTTCGTCGTCGTTCAGACCGACGACCAGACCCTCGACGGCCTCTACGCGACGCACCGCGCCTTCCCGGGCGCCCCGGCGACGCGGGCGATGCCGAGCACGCTCGACCTGATCGGCAAACGAGGCATGAGCTTCAACCGCTACTACGTGCCCTACCCGCTCTGCTGCCCCTCGCGGGTCAGCCTGCTGACCGGGCGCTACTCGCATAACAACAACGTGCGCGGCAACAACCCGCCCAACGGCGGCTACACCGGCTTCTCCTTCCGCGGCGCCGCCACCAACAACATCGCCACCTGGCTGCAGGGCGCCGGCTATCGCACCGTCCACGTCGGCAAGGTGATGAACGGCTACGGCCAGGAGCCGTTCAGCAGCGGTCTGGAGGTGCCGCCGGGTTGGAGCTCCTGGTACGGGCTGGTAAACGAGGACCAGACCCACTACTCCTACGGCTACACGCTGAACGTCAACGGTCAGATGGTCGGTCCGATCGGCGACTCCGGCAGCTGGGAGACGCGGGAATACGCGACCCGCGACGATCCCGGTTGCCCGCTGGCGCCGCTCGACGGCCAGCCCTGCCTGCACGTCACCGACGAGCTGACCGAGATCGCAGCCAACGAGATCCTCGCGACCCCGGCCGGGCAGCCCTTCTACGTTCAACTCGACTACTCGGCCCCACACGGCGACTTCCGCCGCCCGGCCGGCCCGGAGCCCGCGCCTCGCCACTACGACTGGTTCCGTGGCGCTCGCCTGCCTCACGATGTCAGCGAAGGGCTGCGGGAGGGCAACGTCTCCGACAAGCCGCACTTCATTCGCACGGCGAGCTACCTGACGCCGACCGAGAAGCGCGTCTACCGGATCTACTGGCAAAAGCAGCTCGAGTCGCTGCGCTCGGTCGACGACGGGGTCAAACGGGTGATCGACACCCTCGGCTACCTCGGGCGGCTGCGCAACACCTACGTGATCTTCATCTCCGACAACGGCTTCTTCTTCGGCGAGCACCGGCTGCTCGGCGGCAAGTTCCTCGCCTACGAGCCGGCGACCCACATGCCGTTCCTGATCCGCGGGCCGGGAATCAAGTCCAGCACCGAGACCGGGGAGCTGGCGGCCAACATCGACATCGCGCCCACCCTGCTCGACCTCGCCAACGTCGAACCGACCAAGAGTGTCGACGGACGTTCGCTCGTCCCCTACCTCGAAGACTCCGAGTTGCGCAGCCGCCGACCGATCCTCTTCGAGTCCTTCGTGGAGACCAACGACGTCGAGGCCAACGGGGCGTTGAGCGCCCGGGCGTCGGGGCGTGGCAACGAAGCCTCGGCCTCGTTGCTGGCGCCGCCCAAGGACTACGCCGGCATCCGCCTCGGCGCCTACAAGTACATCGCCTGGCCGAGCGGAGAGAAGGAGATGTACAACATCAACCGCGATCCCAACGAGCTCAACTCCCTGCACAAGGTCCCCAACTTCTTCCCGATCCGCAACTTCCTGCACCGCGAAATGAAGCGGCTCGCCGAATGCGTCGGCAAGGACTGTCAGGAAGTGGCGCCGAAGATGCCGCTGACCCGCAAGGAGGCGCAGCGGCTGCGGGCGCAGGAACGCAGGGAACAGCGCGAAAAAGAGAAGGAACGCGAGGAAAAACGCGACCAGGGTCGCAAACGCCCCGCCAGTACTTGAGGGACTGTAACTACCCTTACGTTCATGTAGGGTTGTCGCGTCGCCCCCAAGGGCGAGATCGGCGAGGCACCCGGCCAGTCGGTCAACGAGAACTCTGAGCGCATCCCGTCGCAGCGCCACCGCCCGGTGGCCGTGTGGTTGAGGACCAGCTCCTCAGTCACACGAAACGAGACAGATGCCCAACTTCGTCGCATACCTCCCTGACCGCGTCCAGCTGCCCTCCGCCAACCTGCTCCGCGTCGAGCTCCTGGCTGGCCTGGTCGTCGCCCTCGCCCTGATCCCGGAGGCGATCTCCTTCTCGATCATCGCCGGGGTCGACCCGCGGGTCGGCCTCTTCGCCTCCTTCACGATGGCGGTGGCGATCGCCTTCACCGGCGGCCGCCCGGCGATGATCTCGGCTGCCACCGGGGCGATGGCCCTCGTCGTCGTCTCGCTCGTCGCCGACCACGGGGTCGAGTACCTGCTGGCGGCGACGATCCTGGCCGGGGCGATCCAGGTGACGCTGGGGCTGCTCGGCGCGGCGAAGTTGATGCGCTTCGTGCCGCGCTCTGTGATGACCGGCTTCGTCAACGCGCTGGCGATTCTGATCTTGCTCGCCCAGCTCCCGCACCTGACCGACGGCGGCGCCGCCGTCTACGCGCTGGTCGCGGCCGGCCTCGCGGTGATGTACCTGCTGCCCAGGGTGACCAAAGCGGTGCCGGCACCCCTCGTCGCGATCGTGCTGCTGACCGTCGTTTGCGTGGTCGCGGGCGTCGGCGTGCCGACGGTCGGCGACGAGGGCAAGCTGCCCGACGCGCTCCCAATCCTCGGAATCCCGGCCGTGCCCTTCTCGCTGGAGACGCTGGCGATCATCGCGCCCTACTCGTTCACGTTGGCGGCCGTCGGCCTGCTCGAGTCGCTGATGACGGCGAAGCTCGTCGACGACATCACCGAGACCGGCTCCGACAAGGACCGCGAGGCGCGCGGACAGGGCATCGCCAACGTGATCACCGGCCTGTTCGGCGGCATGGCCAGCTGCGCGATGATCGGCCAGACGATGATCAACGTCCGCACCAGCGGCGCCCGCACCCGGCTCTCGACCTTCTCCGCCGGTGCCTTTCTACTGGTCCTGGTCGTCGGTCTCGGCGGCATCGTCTCCGTGATCCCGATGGCCGCTCTTGTCGCGGTGATGATCCTGGTCGCGGTCTCGACCTTCGACTGGCACTCGATCGCGCCGTCGACCCTGCGCCGAATCCCCCGCGGGGAGACCGTGATCATGGCCGTCACCGTGGGGGGCACCGTCGCCACCCACAACCTCGCGATCGGGGTCGGCGCGGGCGTGCTCACCGCGACGGCGGTCTTCGCGCGCCGGGTCGCCCACCTGGTCGAGGTCGACCGCGTCCTCGACCCCGACGGTTCCAGCTGCCTGTACTCGGTCCACGGCGAGGTCTTCTTCGCCTCCGACCAGGAGCTGATCGAGGCGTTCCGCTACCCCGAGGACCCGCCGAGCGTGATCATCGACTTCTCCCGCGCCCACCTCTGGGACGCCTCGGCCATCGCTGCGGTGGACGCGATCGAAGGGCACTACCACCGGCACGACATCGAAGTCTCGATCACCGGCCTCAACGATCGCAGCGACGCGCTGCACCAGCGGCTGTCCGGCCAGACGGCGGCGGCACACTAGCCTGGCGCCGCCTGAGCGCTAGGACGCCGTCGAGCGCTGCGATCCGAGCAGAGACCAGCCCACGACAGCGAGAGCACGGTCGGCGGCTATCTCTCAGAGCAACTGGGGCGCGTTCCGACAGCTTCTCCAACTGCGAGTTCGATTCCTGGCGGACTCCGATGCGCAAGCGCATCCGCTGAGGCTCAGCGACTCACCCCGGCGCCGGCCAGGCCAGAAACGTCCTCCATCGCCTCCAGGCCTCGGTCGAGCTGGGCGAGGGTCACTGCGCCGGGGGGAGCCGGGACGGCGCGAAAAGTGGAGGCGGCCAACTCGAGGCGGAAGGCGATTTCCCCGTTCTCGTCGAACGCGGTTAGGAGTGGATTGTCGCCCCAACTCACCAGCCAGCCGCCGCCGGCGAGTTCCCTTGCCGAGCCGCAGCAGTGGCTGGTCGTCACCTCTGAGTCGTTGAGCTGGCCGAGGTAGCGTGCCCGCCCCTGCTCGGGTTCGAGGCGGTAGAAGACCACCCGCGGTCGTCGCGGCCTGTCCTTGCCGTTGTCATAGATGCTGAGGCTGCCGTCCGCGGCAATGCGGACGTCGTGCTGGCCGCCGAACAGCTTGCGGGCCGGGTCGCCGAGGATTCGCAGCGAGTCGGCGGTCTTGCTGCCGCCGAGCTTCCAGGCGATCTCGCCGCTCGAGCGCCGGATTCCGTACACCGCGTCGGTATGGCGGGTCGAGATCACCACTTCGTCGGCTCGCCGCGGCTCGATCGCGTTGATGTGGACGGGGTCGAACGCCTGCCGTCCCTGTAGGCGGCGCCTGGGGTTGCTCAGCACGTAGCGCCACCAGCGCCCGGTCTCCTCCAGCGCGATCTTCCCGCGCGAATTCCAGTGCCACAGCAAACGTCCGCGCGAATCGAGTTCCTGGACCTCGACGGAGACGATCGCAGCCCGAGCGGGACCGCATCGTTCTCTGGGAGGCCGAGCGCAGAAACGCCGCAGGTCGGCCGTTTCCGGGACGTAGGAGCCGACCAGGAAGTTGCCGGAGTCCAGCTCGCGGAGCTCGTGTCCGTCGATGATCGGACCCCTCGTCCTGACCAGCCGCAGCAGCTCGCCCGAGAGCGAGCGGATCTCATGCGCCATCCTCGGGTCGAGGCCATAGCCGTCGCCGAACGACCTCGCCCAGGAGACGGCTCCCCCGTGGAGGATCTGTGCTCCCGACGCTCGCGTGTCCGGGCTGTACCACCAGCGCGGCGCGCCTTCGTGATCGAAGACGATCACCCAGGGCCGTTCCTCGGGCGATGCCCTGAAGCTGACAACGAAGAAGCCCGGCTCAGTCTCCCTCAGACTTTCGAATCGCCAGGCCGGGAAGTCCGCGGGCAGGCAGCGCACCTCGTAGAGATCGCGACGGTCGCCGTCGGTGATCGCGATCTCGAAGTCCTCGCCGGGCGGGACGCCGGGGTCGACGCTGATGGCTCCCGTCTCGGGTCGGCCGGAGCCGACCTCGACTTCGACGCCGTCGCCGGCCTCGGCGTGGATCGGCGCGGCGCCCCGGCCGCAGCGCGAGACGTAGCGAGGCTCGTCTGGGTCGAAGCTGGGATAGAGGCCGTCGATCGCGAGCGAAGACCTCGCGGTTGGCGCCTGCGCTTCCTCGTCGAGGCCACAGCCCGCCAGGAGGAGGAGAGCAGACAGGGCCGCGATCAGAAGGCACCGCAGGCTGGGTCCTCGCGTCATTCTCGACACCTACCCGATTGACAAGAGGTCTCGTGCCGCAACATCGGCGCGACCATGAGGTTCTGCTTGTAGGGGCCCCGACCGAAGAGAAGGCGGGGCGAGTCGTCGATGAAGAAAGCTATCTCCCTGATAGTCCTCGCGTGTCTGGTGGCGCTTCCAGCGTTCGGTCAAGCCAAGCCTAAGACCTACAACGTCCTCGTGGCCGGTGGCTCTGAGCAGAACATGATCCACATCTGGCTCACGCCCGACGGTCGCAGCTACGCGATCGAATCACTGGTGCAGCTCGAAGTCGGTGGCACGATCTGCGCCAACCCGGAGGGGGTGCCGAACGAGCTGATCTGCGAAGCGTCGCTGATCGGCAGCTTCGAGGTGAATTCGGGCGAAGGTGACGATGTGGTCTCTGTCGCCGGAGACGTTGCCGTCCCCGTCACTCTGAGAGGCGGAGCCGGCGACGACGTTCTGGTCGGCGGGGGCGGCGGCGACAAACTGGTCGGCGGATCGGGCAACGACAAGCTGGTCGGTCGCAGCGGCCCGGATTGGCTCTACGGCGGTGCGGGCGACGATCGGCTGATCGGCGGGCGGGGCGAGGATCTCTGCCGCGGCGGGGCCGGCAGCGATGCGGTCAGCTCCTGCGAGACGCGCAAGGAGATTCCGTAGGCGCACTGCTCACTGGTGAAGGCCGGGTATCGGGCTGCCGCTTAGCATTGCCCCCTTGGACACGAACCACATCCCCGGGACGGGACTGGTGGGTCGCGCCCCCGAGTTGGCGCGCCTCAGGGGCCTCGTCGACGGCCTCGCCGGCACCGGCAGGGGCGGCGCCGTCGTGATCGCCGGGATGCCGGGGATCGGCAAGACGGCCCTTCTGAAGGCGATCGCGCCGCAATCGGTGCGGGTGCTCGACGTGGCCGGCGCCGCGAGCGAGGCGACCCTTCCGTGGGGCGGTCTCGCGGATCTGCTCGAGCCGTTGATGGGCCACGAGCGCGCCCTCGACCCGCCGGCCCGGGCGGCGTTGCGCGGCGCTCTTGCGCTCGAGCGGACCACCGTCGCGGAGAGCGCCCGGGTCCTGCACGCGGCCGCTCAGCTGCTGGCCGCGGCGAGCGAGGAGCGCCGGCTTGCGCTCCGGGTCGACGACCTCCAGTGGCTCGACCCATCCTCACGGCAGGCGATCGAGTTCCTCGCGCGGCGGGCGGAGCGAATCGGGATCGCGCTGATCGCCGCCTGGTCGCTCCGCGGCGAGCCGTTCGACCCATGGCCAGGTGTGCCGGTTCTCGCGCTGGACCAGCTCGAGCGCGCGGAGGCGCTGACGCTCGCCCGCAGGGCCCGTCTCACGCCGGCCGTCGCGGCGGCGCTGGTCGACGCGGTCGGCGGCAATCCGCTCGCCCTGATCGAGGCGCCGGCGCAGCTCACCCCAGCCGCCCGCGATGGGCGCGAGCCGCTGCCCGATGCGCTGCCGGTGGGATCGCGCCTCGAGGCCGTCTTCGCGGAGCGGGTCGGCGGGCTGCCGGACGATTGCCGCGAGGCGCTGCTCCTCCTCGCCCTCGGCGATGGCGATCCGCGCGCGCTCGCGGCCGCGCTCGGCGATCTCGACCCGCTCGAGCCGGCGGAGGAGGCGGGGTTGATCGAGATCGCTCCGACCGGCATCGCCTTCGTTCACCCGATCGTGCGCACCGCAATCGCCCGTGCCGTCTCGCCCGGTGCGCGCCGCGCGGCACACCGGGCCCTCGCC
>JBAQZI010000065.1:0-6693 GCA_049790835.1 Solirubrobacterales bacterium | reverse complement strand
CCGCTATCATCGCCGGCCGCGGGCGATTAGCTCAGTTGGTTAGAGCGCGTCTCTGATAAGGACGAGGTCCCTGGTTCGAATCCAGGATCGCCCACTCTCCCTACCTATACTTGGCCGTCCACCACGGTCGGGAGCCTCTCTCGTGCAGCAGATGCAGATCTATGGCGTCAGCTTCGACATGGTCGGCAAGCAGCCGATCGTGTTGCTGAAGACGGTTGACGGAAACAGGTTCCTGCCGATCTGGATCGGCCATCCCGAGGCGGCCGCGATTCTGATGAAGCTGCAGGGCGCGTCGACGCCGCGGCCGATGACCCACGACCTGCTCTCCGACCTGCTCGACCAACTCGACGCCAAGTGCGAGCGGGTCTCGGTGACGGAGCTGCGCGACAACACCTTCTATGCCTCGATCACCGTCTCGATCAACGGCTCCGAGGTCGAGATCGACTCACGCCCCTCCGATGCCCTCGCCCTGGCCGTCCGCGTCTCCGCCCCGATCTTCGCCGCCGAGGACGTGATCGAGGAGTCGGCGATCGAGTTCGAGCACGAGGTCGAGGACACCGAGGAGGTCGTCGACAAATTCAAAGACTTCCTCGACGAGGTAACCCCCGAAGACTTCGCGAAGGGCGAGGAGTAGACGCAGGGAAACCGGCGCATCTCGGGGTCTTCGGTCGGTCTCCTCGGGTCACGCACGGAGTGCGCTCCCCTCGTCGCCCTCCCTGCATCCCCCGACCTGCTTGGTTTCCCTGCGTCTACGCAGCGGCAGGGGTAAGTGCCAAGTCAAGGATCCGCTCGACCAGTTGCTCGAAGGACATGCCGGCGGCCTCGGCGGCCTGGGGGAGGAGGCTGGTGTCGGTGAGGCCGGGGATCGCGTTCGCCTCGAGCACCTGTGGGCCGTCGGGGCCGAGGATCAGGTCGATGCGGGCGAAGCCGGAGCAGCCGAGGGCGCGGTAGGTGGCCAGCGCCGCCTCGGTCACCGCGACTCGCTCCCCCTCGTCGAGCGCGGCCGGGCAGACGAAGCGGGTGCGGCCGATCTCGTAGCGGGCTTCGAAGTCGTAGGCGTCGCCCTGGGCGGGGATCGCTTCGACCACCGGCAGGGCCTCGCCGCCGAGCACGCTGACCGCCAGCTCGCGTCCGCTGACGAAGCGCTCGAGCAGGATGCGGTCGTCGTAGCTGAAGGCGGAGACCAGGGCCTGCGGGACCTCGGCGGCGCCGGCGGCGAACTTGACCCCGAGCGAGGAGCCGCCGCGGCTCGGCTTGACCACCAGCGGAAAGCCGAGGCTCTGCTCCAAGCGCGGCAGCGCGTCGGCGGCGCCGAGCTCGCGGAAGGCGGTCTGGCTGAAGGCGAACCAGTCCGGCGTCGGCAGGCCGGCCTCGCGGATCGCGGGCTTGGCCTGGGACTTGTCCATGCAGCGGGCGCAGGCCGCCGCGCCCGGGCCGGTGAAGGGGATGCCGAGGATCTCCAGCAGCTCCTGCGCGGTGCCGTCCTCGCCGCCGACGCCGTGCATGGCGACGAAGGCGACGTCGGGCCGCTCCGCGCTCAAGCGCCGGACCAGGTCGCCGCCGACGTCGAGGGCGACGACCTCGTGACCCAGCCGTTCCAGGGCGTCCTCGACCCGCGCCCCGGAGCGCAGCGAGACACCGCGCTCCAGCGAGCGGCCACCCTTGAGGACCGCGACCTTCACCCGCCCGCCTCGCCGGTCTTGCGAAAGGGGAGGACGTCGGCGCCGTCGTCGGGCTCGGCCCGCGCGGCGGGGGCGGTCTGCTCGCCGCTGATCGCCTCGTAGAGCTCGACCTGCTCGGCGATCGTGGCGCCGATGCGGCGGATGCCCTCGCGGATCTCGCTGTCGCTGACGCCGGAGAAGTTGAGCCGCATCGAGTTGCGGCCGCGCTCGTCGATGTAAGCGGCCTGGCCGGGGACGAAGGCGACGTCGGCCCGCAGCGCCTTCGCCAGCAGGTCGCCGGTGTCGATGTACTCGGGCAGGGTGGCCCAGATGAAGAGGCCGCCCTGCGGCTCGGTCCAGCTCGCCGCCACCGGGAAGTGCGCCGCCAGCGCCGCCAGCATCGTGTCGCGGCGGCCACGGTAGATCTCGACCAGGTCTTCGACGTACTGGCGCCACCGCCCTTCGGCGAAGTACTCGCGGACGAAGTACTGGGTCAGGGTCGAGGTGCAGAGGTCGGCCGCCTGCTTGCCGAGCACGATCTTCTCCATCACCGGCGGCGGCGCCACCGCCCAGCCCAGCCGGATCCCCGGCGAGAGGATCTTCGAGAAGGTGCCGATGTAGATGACGAAGTCGCCGCCGTCGAGTTGGTAGAGCGGCGGCAGCTGCTCGCCGCCGTAGCGCAGCAGCCCGTACGGGTTGTCCTCGATCACCAGCAGCTCGTGCATGCGCGCCAGTTCGACCAGTCGCTGGCGCCGCGCCAGCGACATCGTCACCCCGGCCGGGTTCTGGAATGTCGGCACCGAGTAGATGAACTTCGGCCGCCGTCCGTCCCGGCCCAGTTGCTCCAGCAGCTGCTCGAGCTCGTCGACCCGCATCCCGTCCTCGTCGCACTCGACCTGGATCACCTCCGCCTGGTAGCTGCAGAAGACCGGCACCGCGCCGGGGTAGGTCGGCGCCTCGCAGATGACGACGTCGCCGGGGTCGACCAGGGTCTTGCAGACGAGGTCGATCGCCTGCTGCCCGCCGGTGGTGACGATGACGTCGTGGGGGTCGACCAGCATCCCCTCGGCGCCCATCACCTCGACGATGCAGTCCTTGGTCTCCTCGAAGCCCTCGGTCGGCCCGTACTGCAGCGCCTCGGCGGCGGACTCCTGGGCGATCCGGGTCATCTGCGCGGCGAAGCTCTTGGGCGGGAAGGTCGAGGTGTCCGGCAGGCCGCCGGCGAGCGAGATCACTTCCGGCCGCGCGGTGATCGCCATCAGGTCCCGCATCGCCGAGGAGCGCATCACCGTGGTCCGTTCGGCGAAGAGGCCGGCGTAGCGCTCCAGGTCCCTGGTGCTGGTGTGGGCCCGGCGCCGGTGCGGCGGTGGAGGTACCTCGCTCATGCACGGAAGTGTGGCGGATCGACACCGGGACGCCCGGGAGGCTAGGTTTTCGCACGTGGACTTTCTGACCGAGGCAGGCATCGGCATCGCGATCGGCATGCTGGCCGGCACCACCGGACTCCATGGCTCCGCCCGCGGCCGGATGACGCTGCTCGCGGCGGTGATCGGGCTGATCGCCGGCTTCCTCCTCGCCGGCACCCTCGGCGCGATCCTGGCGGTGGCCGGCGCCGTTCTCGCCTGCCTCGTGACCAGCGACCTCGTCGCCGCCGCCAGCCGCCGCGAAGGGGGTCGCGGCGGCGCCCTCGCCTTCATCGTCGGCCTGGTGGCCCTGATCGCCGCCGCCGCGGCGCTGTTGCTGCCGGTCCTGGTCGTGCTGACGATCGTCGCCCTGGCCTGGCTCGGGATCTCCCGCCACCGCCGCGCCCAGCGCAAGCACGCCGGGCTCCGCGTCCTCCGCTAGGCGCCCGGCCGAACCCCTCGGTCGACCATCATTCGGGCCATGCCCCCCGCCAGGAAGCTCGTCCTCACCTACGTCGATTCGCTGCGCACGGACATGCTGCGGCAGGCGATCGCCGAGCGGCGGGCGCCGACCTTCGCGGCGCTGCTGGAGCGCGGCGTCCTGATCGAGGACTGCGTCTCCAGCTTCCCCTCGGTGACCCCGGTCGCCTGCTCGGAGATGGTCACCGGGGTCGGCTCGGAGCAGCACTGGATCAGCGGCATGAACTGGTACCACCGGCTCGAGCGGCGCTACGTCGAGTACGGCTCCTCGCTCGACGCGACCCGCGCCTTCGGCGTCTTCCGGGCGCTCTACGACCTCGTCTACAACATGAACCTGGCCCACCTCAGCCCGGAGATCGAGACGGTCTTCGAGAGCCTCGAAGACGCCGGCGCCCGCACCGCCTGCACGCCGTTCCTGATCTACCGCGGACGCCAGCGCCACGAAGTCTCGCTGGAGGGCCTGATGCGCCGCGCCGTCGACGCGACCAGGCTCAAGTTCCGCCACCACACCTGGGGCCCGACCGAGCTCTTCTACGGCGACCTCTACGCCAGCCGCGAGGTGCCCTGCAAGTCGACCTCGATCCCCGGCAGCCGCGACGGCTACGCGGCCTGCTGCTCGGCCGAGCTGCTGAAGGAGGACCTCTATGACTTTCTGCTGCTCTCGCTGCCCGACAACGACAACTACTCGCACCGGCACGGGCCGGAGGCCAGCGTCGAATCGATCGCCAAGGCAGATCACTGCTTCACCAAATTCGTCGATGCGGCCGGCGGCCTCGACTCCTTCCTCGAGGAGCACGCGCTGATCCTGGTCGCCGATCACGCTCAGACCGACGTTCATCGCGGCCTGCCGCTGGCCGAGCTGCTGGGCCAGGAGTGGTCGGTGCTGCAGCCCTCCGACGATCGCCCCGGGGTGGCGCAGCTCGCGGTCAGCCCGACCGGCCGCGCGGCCCACGTCTACCTGCTGCCGGGGGAAGGCGAGCGGGCCGAGCCGGCGGCGGTGGCGGCCAGGCTGAGCGTGATCGAGGGAGTCGATCTGGTCTGCCGGATGGAGGACGCGGCGGGGCTGCCGCTGCGGCGGGAGGAGCCGGGCCCGCCGCCTGGAGACGGCGAGTGGGCGGTCGTCGAACGTGGGGGAGAGACGCTGCGCTTCCGTCCCGGCGAGGAAGTTGCCGACCTGCGCGGCGGCCGCTGGGAGCTGGAGGGCGAGACAGGGGTGCTGGAGGCGACGGTCGCGGCCGGGCGCCTGTGCAGCGAGACCTACCCCGATCCGCTGGCCCGGGTCTGGTCGGCGCTGAGCGCCCCGCACGCCGGCGACTTCGTCGTCTCGCTGGCGCTCGGCTTCGAGGCGGTCGACTGGGGCGGCGTCACCCACACCGGCGGGGGCAGCCATGGGGCGTTGCACGCCGGCGACTCGCTCGGGCCGCTGCTGTTCGTTGGCTGTGGGCCGGAGTCGGCGGACGAGAAGGAGCAATGGACGCTGCGGGATGTGGCGCCGGTCGTGCTCGAACACTTCGGCTTGAAGAACGATTGATGGAGCGCCGCCGCCGCGGGTCCTGTCACGGGGAGGGGTCCTGCGGGCGGGCGAGGGCGTCCGTTCTCGGACCCCTCCCCGCGCCACCCGCGGTCGGGGTGCTGCTGATCCTTGTCCTGGCGGCACTGTTCTGGCCGGGCGTAGCTGGAGCGGCTACGGGCGAGATAAGCGAAGCGGAGGCGATTCGGGTCGCTGATCGAGATTCGAATGCTTTGAAGGAGCGGGAGCTGAACGGGCCGTTGGCGCCGGTCGCGAGCGTCGTGGATGGGCGGTGGGAGGTCGCTTACTTCGTCGACGGGGAGCAGGTGGCGTTGGTCATCGTCGACCGGGAGAGCGGTGAGGTGCGGGAGTCTTGGACCGGGTACCAGGTGGCCTGGAAGATGGCGCGGGGGTACTCGGGATCGTTCGGGCACAAGCTCAACGCGCCCTATGTATTTCTGCCGCTGTGCCTGATCTTCCTGATCGGGCTGGTCGACTGGCGCCGGCTTTGGCGGGTCGCCAATCTCGACCTGCTGGTGCTGCTCGGCTTCGGCGTCTCGCACTTCTTCTTCAACCGGGCCGAGATCGGGATCTCGGTGCCGCTGCAGTATCCGGTCCTGCTCTACCTCTTGGGCCGGGCGCTGTGGATCGGGTTCCGCGGCAGGGGGGAGGGGCTGCGCCCGGTCTGGCCGGTTGCCTGGATGCTGGTCGCGGCGCTCTTCCTGATGGGGTTTCGGGTCGGCCTCAACCTCGCCGACTCCGGGGCGATCGACGTCGGCTACGCCAGCGTCGTCGGCGCCGACCGCGTCACCCACGGCGAACCGATCTACGACAACTTCCCCGACGACGTCTCCCAGGGGGACACCTACGGCCCGGTCAACTACTACGCCTACGTCCCCTCCGAGCTGATCTGGCCCTGGTCGGGCAGCTGGGACGACCTGCCCGCCGCCCACGGCGCCGCCGTCACCTTCGACATCGCCACCTTCGTCCTCCTGATCCTGCTCGGCCTCCGCATCCGCCCCGGGCCCGCCGGCCGCCGCCTCGCCGCGATCCTCGCCTTCGGCTGGGCCGCCTACCCCTACACCGCCTTCGCCCTGGAGTCGAACTCCAACGACACGCTGGTGGCGGCGCTCCTGGTGGCGATGCTGTTGCTCCTCGCGCGCCCCCTCGCCCGTGGAGCCATGGCCGCGCTCGCGACCTTCGCCAAGTTCGCCCCGGCCCTACTCGCCCCGATGCTCCTGACCTATGAATCGAGGAGGCGCTCGATGCTCCTCTTTGCCGTCGCCTTCGCGCTGGCCAGCGGCGCCGTGATGCTCTGGCCCGCGATCGACCCGGGCCTGCACACGTTCTACGACAGGACCATCGCCTACCAGTCGGGACGCGACTCGCCCTTCAGCATCTGGGGCCAGGTGTCCTCGCTGGAGCCTCTGCGCATCGCGATCCTCGCCGGGACGGTGGCCCTGTCCCTGCTCCTGGCCTTCCGCCCCCGCGAGAAGTCCCTGCTCCAAGTCGCGGCGTTAGGGGCGGCTCTCCTGATCTCACTCCAGCTAACCATGAACCACTGGTTCTACCTCTACATCGTCTGGTTCTACCCGCTGTTCCTGGTCGCCCTGGTGGTCGGGAGCGACCTCGGCAAGCC
>JBAQZI010000064.1:0-3040 GCA_049790835.1 Solirubrobacterales bacterium | reverse complement strand
GGGCTCGACCGCGGCGAGCGCCTCGTCCTCCGCCCCGCGCTCGAGCCTGGCCTGGCCCAGGCGGACGGCGATGTCGGCGCGGCGGGGCTCGAGTTCCGCAGCCTCGCGGAGCGAGAGCTCGTCGCCTTTCTCCAGCAACTCGTCGGCCTTCGACGGAACCAGCGAGTCGAAGAAGGCCTCGACTTTGGCCGGCGGCACGGCGCCGGTGAACTCGCCGACCACCTTGCCGGCGCGGAATGCCTTCACCGCCGGGATCCCCTGGACGCCGTAGCGCCCGCCCAGCGCCTGGTTGGAGTCGACGTCGACCTTGGCCAGCAGCACCCGGCCGCCGCGGCTCGCCTCGGCCGCTTCCAGGGCCGGGCTCAGCGCTTTGCACGGCCCGCACCACTCGGCCCAGAAATCGACCACCACGGGGGTCTGCGCGGAGAGCTCGACGACGTCGCGATCGAAGGTCGCTTCGGTTACGGCGATGGCCACGGCCGCAGATTAGACGGGAGCGACGCCTGGGTCGCCCCTTGCCCTTGTGCCGCCGCCGCAACGGGGTTACGTTGGACGCAGGCAGGGTCGAACAGAGGAGAGAGACATGTCCAACGTTGACACTGCCCGGTCCGCCTACGAGGCGTTCTCAACCGGCAACATCGCCGCCCTGCAGGAGTCCTTCGCCGAGGACGCCGTCTGGGTCACCTCGGACGAGCTGCCGCTCGGCGGAGAAGTCAAGGGCCGCGACACGATCATGGCGAACTTCGCCCAGATCCCCAATTACTGGACCTCGTTCAGCGTCGAACCGGAGGAGTTCATCGACGCCGGCAACTACGTGGTCGTCCGCGGCACCCAGCGCGCGGGCAACGACAAGGGGAGCTTCGAGGCCCCCTTCCTGCACCTGCTCGAGATCGACGCGGACGGCAAGACCGTGCGCGGCGAATTCTTCACCGACAGCGCCAAGGCGGCGAAGCTGCTCGCCTGATCTCAGGCGCCGGCGGTCATCCCATCCAGATCGCGGCGCAGCTCCTTGAGCTCGTCGCGGATGCGGCCGGCCTCCTCGAAGCGGAGGTCGTCGGCCGCCGCCAGCATCTCCTCCTCGAGGGCGACGATCGTCTTCTCCAGCTCCTCCGGGCTCTCGAAGTCGCCGCTGCGCTTGCTGCGCCGTTTGGCCGGGGCCCGGTCCTCCATCGCCAGGAACTCGCTCATCTCGGAGATCCCCTTGCGGACGGTCGCCGGGGTGATCCCGTGCTCCTCGTTGTAGGCGAGCTGGATCGCCCGGCGCCGGTCGGTCTCGCTCATCGCCGCCCGCATCGCGTCGGTCTCCTTGTCGGCGTACATCAGCACCCGCCCGTTGACGTTGCGGGCGGCGCGGCCGATCGTCTGCACGAGGCTGGTCTCACCGCGCAGGAAGCCCTCCTTGTCGGCGTCGAGGATCGCGACCAGCGAGACCTCCGGCAGGTCGAGCCCCTCGCGCAGCAGGTTGACCCCGACCAGCACGTCGTACTCGCCGAGGCGCAGGTCGCGGACGATCTGGATCCGTTCCAGGGTGTCGATCTCCGAGTGCAGGTAGCGGACCTTGATCCCGTACTCGAGCAGGTAGGCGGTCAGGTCCTCGGCCATCTTCTTGGTCAGGGTGGTGACGAGGACGCGGTCGCCGGATTTGGCGACCACCCGGACTTCGTTCATCAGGTCGTCGATCTGGTTCTTGGTTTCACGCACCTCGATGTAGGGATCGATGATTCCCGTCGGGCGCACGATCTGCTCGACGATCCGGGTCGATTCGGCTTTCTCGAAGTTGCCCGGCGTCGCCGAGACCATGACCAGGCGGTCGACCCGGGCGAGGAACTCGTCGAACTTGAGCGGTCGGTTGTCGATCGCCGAGGGCAGGCGGAAGCCGAAGTCGATCAGGGTCGACTTGCGCGAGCGGTCGCCCTCGAACATGCCGCCGATCTGGGGAATCGTCTGGTGGGACTCGTCGACGAAGGTGACGAAGTCGTCGGGGAAGTAGTCGATCAGCGTGTGCGGCGGGCTGCCCGCCGGGCGGCCGTCGAGGATGCGGGAGTAGTTCTCGATCCCCGAGGTGAAGCCGACCTCCTTGATCATCTCGAGGTCGTAGGCGGTGCGCTGGCGCAGCCGGTGCGCCTCCAGCTGCTTGCCTTCCGCCTCGAGCTCGCCCGTGCGCGATTCGAGTTCGGCGCGGATCTCTTCGACCGCGCGCTCGACCGTCTCGTCCTTGGTCACGTAGTGCGAGGCTGGCCAGACCGAGACGTGGTCGATCGTGTCGAGGATTTCCCCGGTCAGCGGGTCGAAGTGCTGGATCCCCTCGATCTCGTCGCCGAAGAGGGAGATCCGGTAGGCGGACTCGGCGTAGGCGGGCATGATCTCCAGCACCTCGCCGCGGACCCGGAAGGAGCCACGCCCCAGCACCTGGTCGTTGCGCTGGTACTGCATCTTCACCAGCTTGCGCAGCACCTCGTCGCGGTCGAGCGAGGCGCCGACTTTGAACAGCTGCATTTTTTCGTTGTAGACCTGCGGCGAGCCGATCCCGTAGATGCAGGAGACCGAGGCGACGATGATCACGTCGCGGCGGGCGAACAGAGCCGCCGTCGCCGCGTGGCGGAGGCGGTCGATCTCGTCGTTGATCGAGGAGTCCTTCTCGATGTAGAGGTCCTGGGCCGGGACGTAGGCCTCCGGCTGGTAGTAGTCGTAGTAGGAGACGAAGTACTCGACCGAGTTGTCGGGGAAGAACTCGCGGAACTCGTTGCAGAGCTGCGCCGCCAGCGTCTTGTTGTGGGCGATCACCAGCGAGGGGCGTTGGACCGCGGCGATCGTCGCCGCCATCGTGAAGGTCTTGCCGGTGCCGGTGGCGCCAAGCAGGGTCTGGAAGCGTTCGCCGGCCTCGATTCCCGCGGCCAGGCCCTCGATCGCCTTCGGCTGGTCGGCGGTCGGCGTATAGGCGGGGTTGAGCTTGAACTCGGGCACTCCACGAAAATAGCGTGCCGCCAACACGACCCAACGGGTTCCGCGGTTCGGAACCCACGTCCACCGTGGGTTCCGA
>JBAQZI010000063.1:0-8953 GCA_049790835.1 Solirubrobacterales bacterium | reverse complement strand
GGCGAGCCGGGGCGTCGAGGCCGGGGAAGCCGGCCAGCAGGGCGCCGGTCGCGATCGCTCCCTTGGTCGGGGCGTCGAAGCCGAGCTCGATCGCCAAGGTGACCCCGATCGGCACGGCGATCAGGGCACCGCGCCGCAGCGCCGGCCCTGGGGCGCTCGGGCCGAAGGCGAGCAGCGGCGAGGCGCGCAGCCGCATCGCCAGGCCGGAGGCGTTGAAGAGCCCGCCGGAGGGCTGGCCGGCCGCGGCCTTGCTGAGGGTAATCTGGGAGGTCTTGCTCAACGCCGTTCTCAGTTCCGATCCTGCCGCTGGAGTCGGCATCTTCGCCGCCCTCGCGGCGGGAGTCGTCTCCTTCCTCTCCCCTTGCGTGCTGCCGCTCGTCCCCGGCTACCTCTCAGCGGTGACCGGCGTCTCCGCGAATGAGCTCGAGAACGCCAGCTGGCGCCGTGTCCTCGGCCCCAGCCTGCTCTTCGTCGCCAGCTTCTCGGCGATCTTCATCCTGCTCGGGCTGACCGCCACCGGCCTCGGCTCCGTGCTCCAGGACCACAAGGAGCTGCTGACGAAGATCTCCGGCGCGCTGATCGTCGCGATGGGCGTGCTCTTCGTCTCCTCCCTCTTCGTCGCCCGGCTCAACCGCGAGTGGCACGTCGACGCCCTGCTCGAGCGCGCCGGCAAAGGCGGCCCGATCGTCGCCGGCGCCGCCTTCGCGATCGCCTGGACGCCGTGCATCGGGCCAACCCTGGGGGCGATCCTCTCCGCGGCGGCGCTCTCGGACTCGGCGGCTCGCGGCGGCTTCCTCCTCGCCGTCTACTCCGCCGGGCTGGCGATCCCCTTCCTGCTCACCGCTCTCGCCTTCTCGCGGATGACGACCGCCTTCACCGTCGTCAAGCGCCATTACCAGGCGATCGTCGCCGTCGGCGGCGTGATCCTGATCGCGATGGGCGTCCTGATCTGGACCGGCGAGCTCTTCCAGCTCAACGTCGAAGCCCAGCGCTGGCTCTCAGAACTCGGCCTCGACTTCTGGAACTCGGTCTGAGAGGACGCCCGACCTGCGCATTTCGGCGTCCTCGGTCGCTCACGTGCGGAGCACGCTTCGCTCCCTGCGTCCTTGAACTGCTTGGTCCGTCGCCCTCTCAGTTATCGACGACCGGCGCCACCGTCGCCAGCTCTTTGCCGACCGCCTCGGTGACCTCGAGGCCGCTGTCGTCGACGTCGCGGGAGCAGACGATGCGGAAGCGGCCGGTGCCGATCTCGCCGTCCGGGATCACCGGCAGCCCGCGAATGTGCTCCCAACCGAGCCGCTCGACCTCGAACGGATTCATCCGCACTTCGGCCGCCGGGAACGGGCAGTTCGCGTTGTGCTGGTCGATCGCCTTGGAGATCGCCTCCAGGTTCTTCGCCTCGGGGGAAGCCACGCGACAAGTTTATGCCGGGGAGCAAGCATCTCCGTCCCTCCGCCGGCCTACCATCGACCGGTGGCCGATTCCCGGACAATCGCGCACCTCGACATGGACGCCTTCTACGCGTCCGTCGAGTTGCGCAAGCGGCCGGATCTGAGGGGGAAGCCGGTGGTGGTCTGCGGGTCCGGGCCGCGGGCGGTCGTCACCACCGCGAGCTATGAGGCGCGGAAGCTGGCGGGGATCCACTCGGCGATGCCGGCGGCGGTGGCGCGGCGGAAACTGCCGGACGCGATCTACCTGAGGCCCGACTTTCCCGCCTACCGGGAGGCTTCGGCGCAGGTGATGGAGGTGCTGCGGCGCAATGTGGAGACGGTCGAGGTCGTGGGGCTCGACGAGGCCTACATGGACCTGACCGGAATCTTCTCGCCGAAGGCGACGATGCGGCGGGTCGCGGCCGAGATCCGCCGCGACACCGGCCTCACCTGCTCGATCGGGATCTCCGAGAGCCGGATGCTGGCCAAGATCGTCAGCGAGCTGGGCAAGCCGGCGGGGCTGGTGGTGCTCTCGCGGGACGACGCGCTGGAGCGGTTCGCCGCCGAGTCGCCGGGGCTGGTGCCGGGGATCGGGCCGAAGACCGTGATCAAGCTGCAGGGGATGGGGATCCACACGCTCGCCGACCTGCGCGGGCGCCAGCGGGAGGAGCTCGAATCCTCCTTCGGACCGCGCTCCGGCGCCTGGCTGCACGCCCGCGGCCGGCTCTGGGACGAGACGCCGATCACCGTCTCCCGCGAGACCAAATCGCAGTCGGTGGAGACCACCTTCGACGTCGATGTGCGCCAGCGGGGCGAGCTCGAGTCCCACCTCGCCGAGCAGGCGGCGGAGCTCTGCCGACGCCTGCGCAAGCGCGAGCTCGAGGGGCGGACGATCGGGATCAAGGTCCGGCTCGACGACTGGACCAACGTCAGCCGCTCGCACACGGTCGAGGAGCCGACCAACGACCCGGCCGTGGTCGGGCCCGTGGCGCTCGACCTGCTGCGCGCCTACGACCCGCAGCGCCCGGTGCGCCTGCTCGGCGTCCGCGTCGCCAGCTTCACCAACGAGGAAGTGGCGGAGGACGAGCCAGTCGGCGGACAGCTCCAACTCGGCCTTACTGGCTGATCCGCGGTTCCTTAGCCACGTATCTCGTGGAAAAGGAACCGCGGAACGTCGCGCTAGCGGTTCGCCAGCACCGTTCCCACGCCGGGGAAGCCGAGGCGCTCCTTGACCGCCGCGGTGAGGTCGTAGGCGCGGTTGGCGACGTAGGGGCCGCGGTCGATCACCGGCACCGTAAGCGAGCGGCCCTGGTAGCGCAGCTTCACCATGGTCCCGCAGGGCAGCGTCTTGTGCGCGACGCCCAACGTTCTCGGCATCAGGGTGCCGCCGCAGGCGACGCCGTTGCCGTAGAGGCCCGGGCCATAGTAGGAGGCGCCGGCCTGGCGGTAGCTGGTCAGGCGGCGGGCCACGCTGGCCGAGCCGCGGGTGCGCTTGCCGTGGATCCCAAATGCGTGCACGGCGTAGTTGCCGATCCGCTCCGGCGACCAGCGCAGCGCGAAGGTCCCGTTGGCCTTGGTCCTCGTCCTCAGGACCCCGGCGTCGGGGCCGCTGAAGACCACCTTGACCCGGTGCCGGCCACTGGGGCGAACCTTGCCGTGGACCGCGACTCCGTTGCCGCTGAGCACGGTGTGCCCGGCGTGCAGGGAGACGTGGGACTTGACCCGCTTGGGCTGGTGATGGTGCGAATTCATCGCCGCGGCCGGCGCAATGCCGATCGTCAGCGCGGCGGCGGCTGCCACCACGGGCAGGAGGTATCGCATCTGTTCGCTCGCTTTCTCGGCTGCCTACGGGGTTAGCTGACGGGCTCGCGGGCGTCGGCACGGTGCCTGGCGCTCGCTACGGGCGGCTCGCCGCCCGATTCGCCCCGGCCACGGCAACGACGCCGTGGCATTGGGTCCCCCGCTCCCCGCCGCGCTGTGCGGGGGGACTCGGCAGATGGGGTTCGGTTCGTTTGTGAGCAAGCACTGTAGAAGCGCTTACGGAGCGCTTACGTGACCGCTCTCACACCTCCCGATCTGGGAGCAGACGTGCAAATGGCTTCAACAAGCCGAATATCAGGCCCTATCGTGCCTGGGCAGTCTGTGCGAAGATGATGGCGTGGGCGCCGAAAGACTGACCGGACTCGATACTTCCTTCCTCCATATGGAGCGGGCCGGCGCCCACATGCACGTCGCCTCGACCAGCATCTTCGAGGGATCGGCGCCGACTCATGCCGAATTCCGCGACCACATCGGCTCGCGCCTGCACCTCGTTCCGCGCTTCCGCCAGAAGCTGCGCTTCGTCCCCTTCGACCAGGGCCGGCCGGTCTGGGTCGACGATCCCCACCTCAACCTCGATTACCACGTGCGCCAGAGCGCCCTGCCGGGACCCGGCTCCGAGGAGCAGCTGCGCAACCTGGCGGCGCGGATCTTCTCCCAGCAGCTCGACCGCAGCAAGCCGCTCTGGGAGCTGTGGCTGGTCGAGGGCCTGCGCGACGGCCGCTTCGCAATCATCGGCAAGAGCCACCACGCGCTGGTCGACGGCGTCTCCGGCGTCGACATCACCACCGTCCTCTTCGACCTCGACGCCGAGCCGCAGGGCTCGCCCTCCTCCTCCCCGCCCTGGCTGGCGCGCCCGGAACCGACCGATCTGAAACTGCTTGGCGACGCCTGGAAGGAGCGCCTGACCAGCCCCAAGGAGATTGCCCGCGGCGTCCGCGCGACCCTGCGCGGCCCGCGCCAGGTCCTGCGCGGCGTCCGCGACACCTCGAAGATGATCGGCGCCGGCATGGCCGCGCCCAGCAGCGTCTTCAACGTCGAGATCGGCCCCCACCGCCGCTTCGCGATCACCCAGGCCGAGCTGGCCGAGCTGAAGCGGGTCAAGGACGCCCACGGCGGCACCGTCAACGACGTCATCCTCTCGATCGTCGCCGGTGGGATCGGCAAGTACCTGCGGGCCCGCGGCCACCACACCGAGGGGCTGGAGCTGCGCGCCCTGGTCCCGGTCAGCGTCCGCGCCGCCGAGCAGCACGGCGCCCTCGGCAACCGGATCTCGGCGATGATGGCGCCGTTGCCGGTCTGGTCCGAGGACCCGGTCGAGCGGCTCCAGGTCGTCACCGGCGAGATGGGCGACCTGAAGGACTCCGGTCAGGCCGTCGGCGCCGAGATCCTGACCAAGCTGACCGACTTCGCGCCCTCGACGATCGCCTCCCAAGCGGCCCGCCTGCAGCCGGCGCAGCGCTTCTTCAACCTCGTCGTAACCAACGTGCCGGGGCCGCAGTTCCCGCTCTACGTGCTCGGCCGCAAGATGGAGTCGATCTTCCCGATGGTGCCGCTGGCCCGCCGCCAGGCGCTCTGCGTCGGGATCATGTCCTACAACGGCCAGGTCAACTTCGGCTTGATCGGCGATTACGACGCGATGGCCGACCTCGACAGCTTCGGCCTCGATCTCGAGGCGGCGACCGCCGAGACGATCGCCACGGCGCCGGCCGAGCCCAAGCGCGCCAAGGCGGGCAAGAAGGCGAAGGCCTCGGCTTCCTCGAACGGCAACCGCGCCGTCGCCTCCGAGTCGCGCAGCTAGCGGTGTGACCGGCACTAGGCCCTCCAGCGACCGCCGCTAGCGGATCAGCTTGCCGCTGACCTCGAACGGCATGCGTTCGGCCAGGTAGCGCCAGTCGAGCCGGCGAGCGCTGAAGTCGTTGGCGGCGGCATCGGCATTGGCGACGACGGCGGTGATGCGACTGAAGTGGCGCGGGTCGCCGAGGCGGACGTAGAGCTTGCCGCCGCCGCGGCTGAAGTCGAAGCGGGTGACGGTGCGCCCTTGGCGCTCGCTGCCGACCCGGCCGACCAGCGCCAGTCCGGTGGCGATCCCGCGCGGGGCCACCGCCCTGACCGCGACCGCCCGGCCGCCGTGGGCTCGCACCCGCAGCAGCTGGAAGGTGGTGTGGTTGATCAGGCGCGTCAGCGGCTGGCCGTTCAGCGGCAGCCGTCCCTGCCGCGGCATGTCCGGGAACTGGCTGCCCTCGCGGAAGGCCACGCCCGTCCGCCACTCCGCCACGGCGGCGGCGAAGCGAGCGAAGTCATGGCCGAGGTCGGAGCGCCCGACGGCGCCGATCGCCGATTCGTAGGCGTTGACGGAGAAGCCACCGGGGCGCACGTGGATCGCCCGCGCCCAGGCCTGGCGCACGATCGCGTCGCCGTAGCGGTGTTCCAGCCACTGGTTCCAGACCGCGGAGCCGTACTCCTTGATCGAGGTCGTGGTCAGCGGCGTGTCCCAGAGCTTGACCCAGCGCCGCACGTAGCGGAGGTAGTCGTCGATGCGGGGGTAGACCCGGTCCTCCATCCAGGTCGCGGTCGACTCCGCGAACCAGGCGTCCTGGAAGGCGTCGTAGCCGAACTGGAGGATGTGGTTGTACTCGTGGGCGAGCGTCACCTGGAGGTCCTCGTCGACCGAGGTGCCGGGGAACTCGAAGGCGCTGTAGTCGTTGTCGAGCACGAGGTAGCCGTGCAGGCGGCGGGGGATCGGGTGCTGCTTGGTCGCCTGGCCGCGGTCGGGCGCCGCGTAGCCGAACAGTTCGCCGCCGATCTGGGAGAGGTAGATGTCGGTCTTGCCCTTGCCTCCCCCCTTGCGGCCGTCGCTCTTCGGCTCGCGCCAGCCGAGCTTGCCGTTCTCGACCTCGTGCACGTGTTCGGCGATCTTCAGCACCTGCTGGACGAAGTTGGGCACGCCGTTGCCGTCGGAGTCGGCGAGGCTGGGAGCGTCGATTCCCTCCGCCACCCAGTGGACGCAGAAGAAGCGCCCGCACTTGGGCGATTTGGGGGCCTGCGGGACGGTGTAGGCATTGCGGTTGGGATCGGGATCGTCGGTCGGCCGTTGCCGGGCTTCGGTCGGCCGCGGCTTTGGCGCGATGAACGGCTTCTGGCTCGGCGAGGCGAGGGTGGCGACGCCGTCGGCGAGACCCACCGACGCCGGGGCAGCCACGGGCGCGGCGGCGAGCAGCAGGAGCGCAGCCACCGAGAAACCGACCAGATGGCGACGGCGGTCCCGCATCGGCGTGACCCTAGCGAGCGCCTCGGCCCGCTCCGCCACCCCTGGCGGCGATACTTCCCCGGTGAGCGCCCCGAGGCATCCATGCGCATAGCCCTCGCTCAGATCGACCCCACCGTCGGCGACATCGACGGCAACGCCGCCAAGATCGCCGAGTGGATCGAGCGCGCCCGGCGGACCGGCGCCGAGCTGACGATCTTTCCCGAGCTCTGCCTGCCCGGGTACCCGGCCGAGGACCTCTACCTGAAGCGCCACTTCATCGCGGCCAACCGCCGCGCGGTCGAGCGGCTCGCCGCCGCGGTCGGAGCCGATCACACCGTCCTCGTCGGCTTTGCCGAGCCCGGCGACGGCGGCGATGACTCGCGGATCTCCTACAACGCGACCGCCGTCCTCGGCGACGGCGCCGTGCGCGCGGTCTACCGCAAGAACAGGCTGCCCAACTACGCCGTCTTCGACGAGCAGCGCTACTTCCTGCCGGGGGCCGAGCCGCTGACGATCGAGGTCGGCGACCAGCAGGTCGGGCTGACGGTCTGCGAGGACGTCTGGTCTCCCGGCCCGCCGGCGTCGACCGAGGCTGAGCAGGGAGCGGCGCTGATCGCCAACCCGTCCGGCTCGCCCTACCATCGCGGCAAGGGCCACGACCGGGTTGAGATGTTCGCCGAGCGCTCGCGCGCCTACGGCACCTACTTCGCCTTCTGCAACCTCGTCGGCGGCCAGGACGAGCTGGTCTTCGACGGCCAGAGCCTGGTCACCGACCCCGAGGGCAACCTGATCGCCCGCGCCGCCCAGTTCGAGGAGGAGCTGCTGGTCTGCGAGATCCCGGCGAGGGCGCCCGCCCGGATCGCCGAGCCACTCTCCGACCTCGACGAGGTCTACGGAGCGCTGGCCCTCGGGCTGCGCGACTACGTCGCCAAGAACGGCTTCCAGCACGTCGGGGTGGCGCTCTCGGGCGGCATCGACTCGGCCCTGGTGGCGCTGCTGGCGGCCGACGCGGTCGGGCCGGAGCGGCTCAGCTGCGTGGTCATGCCCTCGCCTCATTCGAGCCCTGAAACCCAGGGGGACGCCCGGACTATCGCCGCCAACCTCGGCTGCGAGCTGATCGAGATCCCGATCGAGCCGATGATGGACGGCTACGAGCGAGCCCTGGCGGGGCGGCTGAATCCCGGCCCGGCGGCGGCGCCGACCGAGGAAGCGCCGCCGCACGACCCGGCCCGGCCCTCCGAGCCCGACCTGGCGGCGGAGAACATCCAGGCGCGGATCCGCGGCAACCTGATGATGGCGCTCTCCAACCGCCACGGCTGGCTGGTCCTGACCACCGGCAACAAGAGCGAGATGTCGGTCGGCTACGCGACCCTCTACGGCGACATGGCGGGTGGCTTCGCGGTGATCAAGGACGTGCCCAAGGGGCTCGTCTACGAGCTCAGCCGCCGCCGCAACGAGCGGGCCGGGAGCGAGCTGGTACCGGCCTCGGTGCTCGACCGCGCCCCCTCGGCCGAGCTGCGCCCCGACCAGCTCGACAGCGACTCCCTCCCCCCCTATGACCTGCTCGACCGCATCCTCGAGGCCTACGTCGAGCGCGACCAGGGCCGCGAGGAGATGATCGCCGCGGGGATGCCGGCGGCCACGGTCGACGACGTGATCCGGCTCGTCGACCGCTCCGAGTACAAGCGCCGCCAGGCGGCGCCGGGGATCCGGATCACGCCGCGGGCCTTCGGCAAGGACCGGCGCCTGCCGATCACCAATCGATTCGGCGGTTAGCTGGGGCGCGGGCGGACGGCGATGGTCATCTGGGCGAGGGCGCAGAGCTTGCCCTCGTCGTTGACCACTTCGGCGTCCCAGACCCAGGTGGTGCGGCCACGGTGGTGGACTTTGGCCTTCACTTCGGCGCCGCCCCTAGTCACCGGACGGATGAAGTTGACGCTGATCGACTGGCCCATCGCAATCATCTCGTCGGGCACCACGGCGAGCGCCGTGGCGCGGGAGCAGACGCTCTCGACCAGGCTGGACATGACGCCGCCGTGCAGGAGGCCGACGGGCTGGCGCAGCTCGTCGCGCAGCTCGATCCGAACCCGGGCGTGATCGGGGTCGTCGTCGAGCCACTCGGTGCCGATCAGCTCGTCGAAGTGGGAACGCAGCCCGCGCGGGTCCTCGGCCATGGCGGCGAACCCTACCTGGGCGAGATTAAGCTTTCGCGACCCTCGACGGGAGCGTCCACCGCATCGCCCGCGCCCCATAGAGTTTCGGTCGGGATGGAGCTGAGCAACGACCAGAAGGCGATCCTGCGGCTGCTCGCGCAACGCGGCGCTGCCGGCTACGACGACCTCACCGCCCTGATGGGGATAGGCGCCGCCGAAGTCCACGAGAGGGCGCAGGCGGCGGCTGCCCAGCTCGAAGCCGATGGGATCCCGGCGCCCTCGATCCCGCCACCGCCATCGGC
>JBAQZI010000062.1:0-4667 GCA_049790835.1 Solirubrobacterales bacterium | reverse complement strand
GGCGTTGACGCCGCGGCGCTGGCGATCGTCGGGGCGCCGTTCGCGCGTGTGCGGCCGAAGATGAAGATCTGGGCACAGTACCGGCAGTCTCCCTCGCCACCCGGAGCCCGTGCGCACTTTGTCCGCCGACGTACCGCGATCCGTGGGCCTGCGCTGGCATGCTTGTCGCGCTACGCCGACGACACCCCTCGACGCCTCCTACGAGCAGGCGGTGGCGACGGCCGTCGAGCTGATCGCGTTCTGCCGCAGGCTGGGCCCCCGTTCGGGCTCAACGCCGAGAGCGTCTCGATCCGCAAGGTCGAGACAGAGGCCTCGGTGCGGCTGCCCACACGGCTGGGAGCCGAGCTGCGCCGCTGAGCGTGCTGGTCGCGTCCCTTTTGGCCTTCGGCGTACACGATTCTGTACACTGAGCCGATGGCAAAGACCGTTCCGGTGTGCGAGCTGCGTGCCAATCTCAGCAGTCTGCTCGATGACGTAAGCGACCGTCGCGATCACGTGCTCGTTACGCGGAATGGGGCGCCCGCTGCGGCCCTGGTTCCGATCGACGAGTACGAGGCGCTGGAGGAGACCGCCGAGGTTCTCTCCGATCCCGACGCCCTCTCCGCGCTTGAGGCGGGCCTCGCCGAGATCGAGCGCGGGGAAATAGTCACTTTGTCTGAGCTTCGCACCGAGCTGGCAGAGCGCCGCCCGACCGCCGGCTGAATCGTTGGCGCGGCTCGTCCTCGCACGGCGCGCCCGTCGCGAGCTGCTTGAGCTGGGATGGCCGCTGATCGACGCGATAGAGGATGCTCTGGGACTGCTGGAGCGAGAACCGGGTGCGGGTCATGTGCTTCGTGGGCGGCTTCGCGGCCTGTATTCGCTTCGGGTCGGCTCGTACCGCATCCTCTATCAGCTCACTGACGGCGGGCAGACGGTTCGTGTCGCCGCGATCCGCCACCGTGGCACCGCCTATGGCAGCGATCCGCGTTGAGCTGCCTGGGGCAAGATGCCCCACAGATTCCAGCCGATCTCCACGTAGCTCGATCGCCCGAATTCGGCTTGAAAGCTAGCTCCACGTAGCCCAGCCGTACTCCAGATTCAGTCTCATAAGCGGACTGTCCGTGTAGGAACCCGAAGGTCAATTCCCGGCCCCTGAGATTCGAGGAGATCCGTGTAGGCCCAGAGCGGAGTGGCGGGGGCCGCGAAGTTCCGAGGAGGAGGCATGCCCAGGGTACCGCGTTGCGTCTGAGCGGGAAAGTAGATCTCCTGCAACGTTTGAGGGGTCTGGTGACTTATAGGGAAGATGAGCAAGGCGACAGAGATCCAAGCCTCCCCTGACGAAGCCGAGGCTGGCGGTACGTTCGCCGATTTCTTCGCGGAGGGCTATCCGCGCTTGGTCCGGGCCGTACTGCCGGCCACCCGCGATCTCGGAGTCGCCGAGGAGGTCGCCCAAGAGGCGATGACGCGTGTCTTCGCTCGGTGGGGTCGGGTCAGTCGACTCGATTCACCGATCGGATACGCCTACGTCACCGCGCTCAACGTCCATAGACGCCGGACCAGACGGCCGTGGGCGCCACTCACTCGGGATATTGCCGATCTAAGCCCCGATCCCGCCTGGCAGGTGGCAAGCCGCGATCGGCTGCTGGCCGCTCTCGCTGCTTTGCCCGAGGGGGAGCGGGACGCGCTGCTGCTTGTCTCGTTCCTCGGGCTGAGCACTGAGGAGGCTGGACGCGCGCTCAAGATCAAGCCGGCCTCGGTTCGGAGCCGCCTACACCGAGCTCGCATCGCGCTACGAGAACTAAAGGAGAAGGAAGATGGATAGGGACGAGATCGCACTTCAAGTTCGGGACAGCCTCGAGAAGGTGCATCCGCGATCGCTCGATCATGGAGCGATTGTCGCTCGTGCCGGCAGGCGGCGCCAACGCCGCCGGATCGGAGCGATCGGCGCTGCGCTTTCGCTGGTGGCCGTCGCCGCGATCGTGATCGCGGTCGTCGGTGGGTCTTCGCAGACGCCCTTCAGTCCCCCGATCGTGCAGGCCTCCGTGAGGGTCGCGCTGGAGGGTCATGTGGTCGGCACGGCGGCGACCGAAGGCGACTACCTCTGGGTCCTCACCTGCTCTGCGCGGTGCGGCGGACCACCGGCGAATTCCGAACACTCCCAAGGCACGCTGGTCAAGATCGACAACCGCACCGGGGCGATCGTCGCCAGCACGAACGTCAGGGACCCGGGTGTGGTGGCGGTCGGCGAAGGCGGCGTGTGGACTGCCAGCTTCGACGGCGTTGTCACCCACTTTGACCCGCAGACGGCGCAGGCAGTCGGTTCAGTCCACCTCTCGCTGCCGAAGCCGGTTGGCACCAATTATCCGGAAGCCTCCGAGTTTCTGCCCAACAACGTCGTCGTCGGCGAAGGTGCGGTCTGGGTCTCAACCGCGCGCGAATACGTCGCCCAGATCGATCCGGAGACGACCGAAGTGGTGCGAATGATCCCGACCCACTTCGGGGTAAGCGGGCTGGCGGTCGGAGGCGGCTCGGTCTGGCTCTCTGCTGAATTGTTCGGATTGGCCCGGATCGACCCGAGTACCGGCGAGCTGAGACCGACGCGACCGATCGAAGCCGCCGACGGCCGCCGGCTGAGCATGGACTACTTGGCGGTGGCGGACGAATCGCTCTGGGCCCGCGGCGGGTGGGCGGCGCCGCACGGCCGTACCCACGACTACGTGCTGAGTCCGAAGGGAAAGTCGCTGGGCCTGGCCCGCGTCGACCTGCGGACGGGCGGAGTGCAGCAAGTGGTGAGCTTCGACGGATATATCTGGGTCCATGCCGTCAGCGGCGGGCGCCTTTGGCTCTCCGGCAGAGATTCACGCGCCGGCTCCAGGGACGTTTATGTCTTGAACCCCGGGGCCGAGAAGGTCACGCTCGCGGCGCGCCTGGCGCAGCCGGGAACGATCGTCGGCGCGGTCGGAACGGCGCTGTGGGTCGCAAGACCTGGCCAGGTGCTTGAGCGCTACGAGATCCCGATCCGGAGGGAGGGCTGAATCCCAGACCCGGCGTTCCGACGGCGGGTCGAGCATTCCGCCGGATCGCAAGTTCGAGAACGTCCCCCCAAACATGACGGTAGGGCCCTGCCGCCTGGGGGAACGAATGGGACAACACGCCCCACAGATCCCAGCCGAAGCGGACCCCCCTTGTGGAACCCGAAGGTCAAGACGCCCCTCCTTCGATGGCGCTCCCGGTGCGCGACTCGGCCCCCACAGCGAGCGTAGCTCAGTAGCTCGCAACCGAGGGTCTTGTCGACTCCATCCACAGCTCCGAATAGCCGCCTGTGATCGCTTCTTACCGGAAGCAGGGACCGATCCGCTCATCCTGACCGGCCCCCGTTTACCGGTCCACCCTCAGTGAGAGTTCGTGGTCGGTATCGACATGCACCGTAGCGGGGTCGACCGCCGCCTCGCGGAGTGAGCCCGTAGGGCGATCGGAGCGAGGCGGCGGAGCGCCGTTCTCCTCCCGCCAGCGCTCGGCGAAGCGCGTCGGCGGCAGCATTCCCAGGGACGAGTGCGGGCGTTCGGTGTTGTAGGCGACGATCCAGTCGGCGAGGATGACCTTCGCCTCGGCCAGGGTGTAGAACAGCTCGACATCGAGCACCTCGTCGCGGGTGCGGCCGTTGAAGGACTCGATGAAGGGGTTCTGCCAGGGCGAGCCCGGCTCGATGTAGGCGGTGGTGGTCTTGCCCAAGCGACACCAGTCGCGCAGGGTGTGGGCGATCAGCTCGGGCCCGTTGTCGCAGCGGATGTGCTCGGGTGCGGTGCCGCGGACGGCGACGAGCCGTTCGAGCAGGGCAACGGTGTCCTCGGCGGTGATCGAGCGCGCCACCTCGCTCGCCAGCGCCTCGCGGGTGAACTCGTCGATCGCGTTCAGCACCCGCAGCTGGCGCCCGTCGGCTGTTTCGTCGCATTGGAAGTCAAGTGCCCAGACGTGGTCGGGACGTTCGGCGCGCAGATCCCTGGCGTCTGCGTTATCGCCCAGCCTGGCGCGCTTTCTTTTGCGTTGGGGCACCCGCAGGCCCTCGTCGCGCCAGAGGCGCTGCACGCGCTTCTTGTTGACTTCCCAGCCCTCTTCGATCAGGCGGGCGTGGGCACGGCGGTAGCCCCAGCGCTTCTTGTCTTTGGAGATCTCGCGCAGCCGCTTGCGCAGGGCGGCGTCGTCTGAGGCGACCTGCGGCTCATGGCGCTGCGTGGATCGGTGCTGGCCGGCGATCCGGCACGCCCGACGCTCGGAGAGGCCGAGGCGGTCCTGGAGGATCAGGACCGCTCGGCGCCTCCGGGCCGGGCCTAGAAGTTTCCCTTCGCGATCTCCTTGTAGGCGCGGATGTCGAGCTCCTTGTCGGCGACGATCTGCTTGAGCTCGCGGTTCTCCTTCTCGAGCTTCTTCAGCCGCTTGACGTCGTCGGCCTTCATGCCGCCGTACTGGTTGCGCCAGCGGTGGAAGGTCTGCTCGGAGACCTCCAGCGCCTTCGCCACTTCCGGTACCTGCTTGCCTTCGCCGAGCATCTTCTCGGCCTCCCTGAGCTTGCGGATGATCTGCTCGGGCGTGTGTCGCCTTCTCTTCACTTGCGTCGGTCCTCCTTGGCCCATTGTCGCGGGCCGGTAGGACTCTCACAAGGGGCGGACCGATTTCAGGGGGTCATGCCA
>JBAQZI010000061.1:0-25059 GCA_049790835.1 Solirubrobacterales bacterium | reverse complement strand
CTTCCAGGGCGCCAAGAAGGGCCTGCTGGAAAACTCCACCAACCTCTGCAAGGGCAAGCACCGGGCGATCGTCAAGTTCGGCGCCCACAACGGCAAGGCCCACAGGGCCAAGCCGCCGCTGCGGGTCAGGTGCGCCAAGAAGGCCCGCAAGGGCAAGGCCCGCGCGCCACAAAGACGTCACTAGGACAGCAGGGAACTACCAGTCAATCGGCCCCGGCGGCTTCAGGCTGCCGGAAACAGGGAGGTAGCAAGTGAAACGCATCAAGAACCTGAGTCTCGCCGTGGTTGCGGCGCTGGCTCTGACGGCAATGGTTGGTGCCGCGTCGGCGTCGGCATCCGCGAAATTCACAATCATGGACGGGTCGTACCCGATCATTCTCCATGGAACCGAAGCAGTCGGTGGATTCAACCTGAGCACCGGACCCTCCGAAGTAGTCAGCTGCCAGCTCGGTTCCGTGAGCGGAGTCCTCACGGCGGCATCGGAGAGCCTCGACGGCGACCTGGGCTCGCCGAAATGCTCGAGTCTCGGATCCAAGCCGCTGAACATGAACGGCTGCCGATTCATCTTCCACAGCAGCTCGCAGTTCTTCGACCGCACCAAAGGGACCTTCGACATCGGTCCCCCCGGCTGTGGGCCGATCACGTTCCAACCGTACTGGTGCAACGCGACGACGTCCTACCCGGCCCAGACCGGCCTCGCCGCCAGGTATGAAAACGTCGGCGGCAACAAAGTCATCGTCAGGCCCGAAGCCAGCAACATGGAATACACCCGGACCGGGAACTGCGGCGCCGGTACCTACACCAACGGGTCCCTGAGCGGCGGCTCGTGGACGCTCCAATCGTACGATGGGAAAGCCGTCCAAGTCGTGCAGGATCCCCATACGCCCGAATTCGAAGCGGAGTCCTACCCGGCTGCGATCAGCGGCGCGCAGGTCGGAACCAGCGTCTTGGCCGGGACTTGGATCAAACACGAATGCAAACAAGGGACCGGCTCGAACGTCCTCATCTCAGCCTCCACCGCGCTCCCGCTCTCGCCCACCTACAGCGAATGCAGGTTTAATGGCGTCGCCTCTACGGTGACGACGAACGGATGTGTCTTCGTGAACCGGGTGGAAGGCAAAGTCGCGCCGGGTAAATACTCCGGGTCGATGGACATCAATTGCCCGGCTGGGAAAGTCATTGAAATCACAATGAACGCCGTCATGCCGATTTGCTCTGCCACGATTCCGCCTCAGAGCGGCCTGACTGGCATGACCTATGAAAACGACACCTCGAGCGGTCATCGGGTGAAGCTCGTGTCGAGCCTCAGCGGGATCAAATACACGCTGACCAAGCATCACCTGTTGTGTGGAGCCAATCTGGCGATTGGCGAAACGGTCAACTACACCAACGGCACCTACAGCGGCACCTTCTTGACCGAAAGCCCCGACCTTCGGGTCGATGGCTGACTCCGCTCGAGTGGAGTTCGCGGTAGGTAAGTAGTGCCAGGCCCGGGCGGCCGTGTGTCGCCCGGGCCTTTTCTCATTTTGCGCTGTCGCCCCCCGGTTCGTCGATGCTTGTTGAGGGTTGATCGGCTTGGATTGGAGGTGCGGGCGCTGGGGCGAGCACCGTCGCCGCCGTGCTCCAGCTGATCGTGAATGGGCACAGAGTTGTTGCGATCCGCGCGCCACGCGGCGCAACTTTCTGTCTACGGTGGCATCATCATGGAGACGATGAGGGACGCCTGAACGGACGAGCGGCTGGATGACCTGAACCAGCGGGTGGATACTGGCTTCGCCCAGGTCGATTCGCGCTTTGCCCAGGTGGACGGGCGCTTTGCCCAGGTGGACGCGCGCTTCGACAAGCTGGAAGAGCGTCTCGACAGTCGCTTCGACCGCGTGGCTCGGGACATGCGGGATCTGCGCGTCGAGCTCAGGAGCGAGATGGACAATCGCTTCGGGCGGCTGGAGAGCCGCTTCGACTGGCGGCAGCGGATGATGCTCGCCGCCTATCTGACGGCTGTTCTCGGGTTCGTCGCCACGCGGGTCTGACTCGCCGCTGCCGCCTCAGACCGCCGCCGGCTCCGTCACTGCCTCACAATCCGCCTCCCGCCCCGGTCGCAGCGGCGGCGCGCCGACGCCGCAGCTGAAGTCCTCGCCCAGGCGCTCCGGCGTATCGCCGCCGGGCTCGGCTTCGGCGTGCAGCACCTCGGCGCTGATCGTGAACCAGGCGAGGACGCCGCCGAGAGCGGCGAGGGCGGCGCAGAAGACCATCGCCATGTGGAAGCCGTCGGTCATCGCCGCCGGGTCATAGAAGCTGTCCCCGGTGAGGCCGGCGACCACCGGCAGCACGGCGACTGCGAGCAGGCCGGCGATGCGGGCGACCGCGTTGTTGACGCCGGAGGCGACGCCGGAGTGGCGGCTCTCGGCGGCGGCGAGGACGGTCGCGGTGACGGGGGCGACGACCAGGGTGAGGCCGAGGCCGAAGACGACCACCGGCGGCAGGATCGCGGTCAGGTAACTGTCGCCCGGCTCGATCCGCGTCATCCAGAGCAGGCCGAGGGCGATCACCAGCGGCCCGACCGTGAGCGGGAGGCGGGCGCCGATCCGCTGGGCGAGCGCACCGGCTTGGGCGGAGAAGGCCAGCATCAGCAGCGTCACCGGCAGCGAGGCGGCGCCGGCCTCGATCGGCGTGTAGTCGAGCGAGATCTGGAGGAAGGAGACGAGCAGGAAGAAGACACCGCCCAGCGCCGCGTAGACGACGAAGGTGACCCCGTTGGCGGCGCTGAACTGGCGCGAGCGGAAGATCGCCAGCGGCAGCATCGGGTTGGCGCTGCGGCGCTCGCCGACGAAGAAGGCGACCAGGGCCAGCACGCCGCCGATGGCGCTGACGAGCACCGCCGCCGAGGCACCTTGGCCCGGTGCCTCGATCAGCGCGTAGGTGGTGCCGGCGAGCCCGAGCGCCGCCAGCACCGCGCCGGGAAGGTCGAGCCGCCCACCGGCCATCGGGTCGCGGCTCTCCGGCACGTGCTTGGTCGCCGCCCAGGCGACGAAGGCGCCGATCGGCAGGTTGATGATGAAGATCGCCCGCCAGGAGATGGCGCCGATCAGGTAGCCGCCGAGCAGCGGACCCAGCGCCGTCGCGACGCCTCCCAGCCCCGACCAGGCGCCGATCGCGCGGGCGCGGTCACCGGGCCGGAAGCTGGCCTCGATCAAAGCGAGGCTGCCCGGCGTCAGCAGCGCCCCGCCGATCCCCTGGATCAGCCGGGCGAAGATCAGGAACTCGGCGGAGGGCGCGACCGCGCAGAGCAGCGAGGCGGCGGTGAACAGCCAGACGCCGACGACGAAGACGCGGCGACGCCCGTAGCGGTCGCCGAGCGAGCCGCCGAGCAGGATCAGCGAGGCCAGGGTCAGCAGGTAGCCGTTGAGGATCCACTGCAGGGCGCTGGTGCTGGCGCCGAGGTCGCGGCCGATGTCCGGCACGGCGACGTTGACGACGGTGCCGTCGAGGAAGGCCATCCCCGAGCCGGCGACGGCGGTGGCGAGCAGCCAGCGGCCGGCCGGGCTCTCGAAGGCGATGCCGGGGGTGGGCTCGGCTTTCACCACCCCAACCTAGTGCCCGAGCTGGCCCGGGCCAAGAGGCTCAGTCCCCGAGCTCGGGCGGCAGCGCCCTTGGCCCGTCCGGGTACATCCAGCGCAGCTGCTCCGCGCTCATCTCCAGCGTGTTCGCCGCTTCCGGCGGGGCGCCGACGACGAGCCAGAGCTGGTCGGCCTCGGTGTCGTTGAAGAGCTGGCGGACCGTGCCGGGCTCGACCAGCAGCGTGTCCAGCGGCACCAGGGTCAGCGGCTCCTCGTCATCGATTCGCACCCGCCCCTTGCCCTCGAGCAGGACGTAGAGCTCCTCCTGCTCGACATGGCGATGCTTGGTCGAGGCCTGCCCCGGCGCCAGGCGCCAGAGCCGCGCCCCAAGCGCGTCGGCGTCGAGCTGCTTGCTGAGGTTGGTGTTCAGCACGGACATCTGATTCGAGCGCCGCCAAAACGCGTCGGCGGCCCTGAGCAGGCGGTATGCCACGGCTGGATTATTGCGCTCGCACCGAGCTCGGACTCCTACTGTGCCTATGGGGACGGTAGGAGTCCGAGCTCAGGTCGAGGCCGCCGCGTCTTCGCCGTGGTAGCGCTCCAGCAGCGCCTGCTCCTCATCGCGCTTGGGGAAGAGGAAGAAGACGATCGCCATGCCGAGGGCGATCGCGATCATCCCCGCCGCGTAGGTCCAGTCGCCGCCGTCGAGGAACGAGGTGCGGGCGGCGCCGGCGATCTGCATCGCGTACTGCGGGTACTGCTCGGCCGTGTTGGCGGCGCTGGAGAAGGACTTGGTGAGTTCGTTCTGGACGCTCTCGCTGACCTTGTCGGCTTGCGGCGAGGCGGAGATCTGGGAGGCGAAGCCGGCGGCGTAGCCGGCGGTGAGGAGGGCGCCGAAGATCGACTGCATGATCGCGCCGCCGAGGTCGCGCTGGAGGTCGGCGGTGCCGGAGGCCATGCCGGCTTTGGTGACCGGGACGGAGCCGGTCAGCGAGCGCGAGGCCGGCGTGCCGGCGAAGCCGACGCCGGTGCCGACCAGGAAGTAGCCGAGGCCGACGACGAAGTAGGAGGCGTTCTCGTCCCAGAGCGCCAGCATCACGGCGAAGGCGAGCAGGCAGAAGGAGAAGCCGAGCAGGAGCGTGAAGCGCGACCCGTGCGAATCGACCAGCTTCGCCGATTTCGGGGCGACCAGGATCATCCCGACCGCGCCGGGGAGGATCGCGACGCCGGCCTCGAGGGTCGAGTAGCCGAGCACGTTCTGGACGAACTGCTGGCCGATGAACATCGCCCCCATCAGCGAGCCGAAGACGATGATCCCGGCCAGGGCGGCGACCCAGAAGGTGCTGCGGGCGGCGATCGCGAGGTCGTAGAGGGGGAACCTGACGCGGCGCTGGCGCAGGAGGAAGAAGGCGGCGGCGATTACGGCGACGACGCCGAGGATGATCGCGGCGTCGCCTTTGCCGGGTTCCGGCGCCAGGTTGATCGCCAGCACCAGGGCCGCGACCAGGCCGATCGAGAGGATGCCGCTGAGGTGGTCGACGGGGTTGGTGGTCTCGTTGACGTGGGCCGGGACCAGGCGCCAGACCGCGACCAGGGCGATCGCCGCCAGCGGCGCGCTGATCAGGAAGACCGAGCCCCAGTCGAAGCCTTCGAGCAGGGCGCCGGCCAGCAGCGGCCCCAGCGCCGAGGCGCCGCCGCCGAGCGCCGACCAGAGCGCGATCGCCTTCGTCCGTTCGCTGCCGGACCAGAGCGCGGTGATCAGCGCCAGCGTCGTCGGGTAGGCCATGCCGGCGGCGACGCCGCCGAGCACGCGGGCGATGAAGAGCACGGTCGCCGAGGGCGCGAAGCCGGCCAGGATCGAGGCCGGGATCGAGAGCGCCATCCCCAGCACCAGCATGCGCTTGCGGCCGTAGCGGTCGCCGACGGCGCCGAGGTAGAGGACCGAGGCGGCGAGCCCGAGCGAGTAGCCGACCGCGATCAGGTCGACCGTGGTCTGGCCGGCGTCGAAGGCCTTGCCGATGTCCGGCAGGGCGACGTTGGCGACGGCGAGGTTGAGGTTGGCGACGCCGGCGACCAGGATCAGCGTCGCCAGGACCGCGCCGGCGCGCTTGGGCCCGCTCGATTCCAACGGGCTAGATCTCGATCCAGGTACCGGTCGGGCCGAGGTTGCGGACCGGCGTCGGGCCGATCTGGCTCTCGCAGCCCCAGGACTCGTGGATGTGGCCGCAGACGGCGAGCCGCGGCCGCTTCGCTTCGATCCCCCGCAGCAACGCCGGGCTGCCGAATTCGCTGCCGTCGGCGCTGGCGTCGCAGTGGCCGCGCGGGGGGGAGTGGAGAACCAGCACGGCGCCCTCCGGGCAGGGCGCCAGCCGCTTGCTGGCCTCCTCATCGTCGAGGTCGAAGCTCCAATGCCAGGGCGTGACCGGGATGCCGGCACCGAGGCCGAAGAACTCGACGCCGTCGATCGTCATTCCCTCCCCGTGCAGGACCGTGGCGGCGTCCCAAGCGGCCGCCGCGGCACGCAGGGCGTCGGCGGTCTCGTTGTTGCCGGGGACGAGCACGGTCGGCGTCGCGATCGCCGCCAGCGCGTCGATCGTCTCCTCCAGGCCCTCGTGGACCGAGGCGAAGTCGCCGGCGCCGATGACGACGTCGGCGTCGGCCGACATCTCGACCAGCTTCGCGCCCCGGGCGAGGTCGCGGTGCAGGTCGCTGAAGGCGAGCAGCTTCACGCCGGAAACCTATCCGCTGGGCAGCCGGCCGTGGGGTCCGACACGGAGGCGACGGCGCCGCAGAAGGCCCCGGTTATCTGCGGGCCGGCGATCGAGCCGCCGGGTAGCCGCGGGCTGCTCGTGCGCTGCTCGCCATCCAGCGTCAGTTGGAGCCGGCCAGCGGTTCCTCAGGTGGCCCCGGCGCGCCGTCAGCGTCGGCGGGATCCTCCTCCACCTGCTCCTCGACTTTGCCGCCCGGCATCGCCACCAGGGCGACGAGGAAGGCGACGGCCATCGCCGCCGCCATTCCGTAGAAGACGGTGCGCGAGGCGAGGGCGAAGTCCTGGGGGACGGTGGAGAAGAGCTTGGCGGCGCCGGCGCCGGCTTTCTCGGCGACCTCGGCGCAGCTCGCTTCGCCGCCCTGGCTGACGCACTCGGCGACCTGGTCGGCGGTGTCCTTCGGCACGCCCTTGGCGCCGAGGCTGGCCTCGAGGTTCGATCGGTTCTCGAGGATCAGGATGCTGCCGAGGACGGCGAGGCCGAGGCTGGCGCCGAAGTTGCGGACCGTCTGGGTGATCCCGGTCGCCTCGCCGTAGCGGCTTTTGGGGACCCGGTTGAGGGCGTCGGTGTTGGCCGGGCTGAGCACGAGGCCGACCCCGGCCCCGGCGAGGACGATGTAGTACCACTGGTCGCCCACGGAGAGCTCGGTCAGCGACTGGCCCCAGAGGAAGAAGCCGACCGCCGCGACCGCGCAGCCCGCCACCACAGTCGGTCGGGCCCCGACCCGGTCGAGGATGTCGCCGCCGCGCTGCGAGGCGACGGCGAAGCCGGCGAAGAAGATCAGCAGGTAGAGCCCCGTTTCCGAGGCGCTTTCGCCGAGCGAGATCTGCGCGTACATGCTGGCGAAGAAGAACAGCGGCACGAAGGCGATCATCAAGAGGAAGAGGACGATGTTGTCGACCGCGAAGGCGCGGTCCTGGAAGATCCGCACCCGCAGCAGCGGGTTGGCGACCCGCAGCTCGTAGGCGACGAAGAGCCCGATCAGGACCAGGCCGGCGGCGATGCAGAGCCAGGTGGCGGCGCCGCCCCAGCCCCAGACGCTCGACTGCTGCAGGCCGAGCACGGCCAGGCCCATGCCGCCGGAGATCAAGAGGGTGCCGCGGTAGTCGAGCGGCGCCGGGCGCTTCTCGTTGTCGGGCTTGGCCTTGGCGGTGAGGACGAGGGCGATGATCGCGACCGGGATGTTGACCCAGAAGATCGCCCGCCAGGTCCACTCGGTCAGGTAGCCGCCGGCGAGCGGACCGATCGAGGTGAGGCCGCCGGCGACGGCGAAGAAGATCGCCATCGCGCGGCCGCGCTCGCGCAGCGGGAAGGCGTTGAGGACGATCGCCAGGGCGGCGGGGAACATGATCGCGGCGCCGGCACCCTGGATAACCCGGAAGACGATCAGCCAGGCCTCGTCGAGCGAGCCGGTCGGGGTCAGGCCGCACATCGCCGAGGCGGCGGCGAAGACGACGACGCCGATCGTGACCATCTTGCGGTGGCCGGCGATGTCGGCGAGGCGGCCGCCGAAGGCGAACAGGGCCGAGAGCGCCAGCAGGTAGCCGTTGATGATCCACTGCACCCCGGTGGAGGAGAGCGAGAGGTCTTCCTGGATGCTGGGGATCGCGATCGCGACGATGGTCTGGTCGATGAAGGTCATCGAGACCGCGAAGATCATCGCCGCGAGAATCAGCTTGCTGTTTTTGCCGCCGGCTTCAGTCATAGGAGTGCGTTTGCCGCACACTTACCGATTCCTCCCGCCGGCGGGAGGAAAACCGACGTATGTCGGGTTAAATCGGCCCGTCGACCCGGTGTTTCGATAGTCTCGCCGCCGCATGCCGCCCGTCTTCTGGATCGGATTTGGAATCGCCGCCTTCATCTTCTTGGTCGGCGTCGTCGGCGGCGCGCGCTCGCGCACCGGCAGCCTCACGCAGGGTGCGGCGACCGGCGCCTTCTTGGGCGTGATGTTCGCCTTCCCGCTGCTGGCCGTCGGCCTCGCCACCAGCTAGCGCTCTTAGGCGCCGCCGCTCGGCATATTCGGCGCCGCCGCGGGTACCCGACGGTTTTGGGACCCGAAGAACGGAGCAGAAGGTGATGAACGACGCGTCGCCGATTCCCGCCGTCGCCCTGCGCGACGGCGTCGAGATCCCGCAGCTCGGCTTCGGCGTCTTCCAGGTGCCTCCCGAGGACACTCAGGAGACGGTCGAAGAGGCGCTGGCGACCGGCTATCGCCACATCGACACCGCCGCCGCCTACCGCAACGAGGCCGCGACGCCTTAGTAGCCCATGCCCTGGGCGGCCGATGGGCCGAAATGTCGCTACCGGCTCGACTTATCGGCCCATCGGCCGGGATTGGGAAGATGCGGGGATGGCTGGTGAGGCACGGGCTAATGCGGCGCGGACGGAGAAGGTGCTGCCGGGGGTTTGGCGGCTGCGGCTGCCGCTGCCCTGGCCGGGGGTGCCGCACGGCAACGCCTGGGCGATCGAGAGCGACGACGGCATCGTCCTCTTCGACACCGGCATGGGCGGCAAGGGGCGGTTGCGGCAACTCGACCTGGCGCTGGCCCAGGCCGGCTACGGGGTCGAGGACATCGGCCTGCTGGTCTGCACCCACTCCCACATCGACCACTACGGGCTCGCCGCCCCGATCGTCGAGGCGGCTGGCTGTGAGCTCTGGATGCACCCGGCCTGGGAGCACGTGCGGCTGCTCGCCGACGACCCGGTCGCGGCGCTCGAGCACCGGCTCGAGGTCGCCCGCCAGAGCGGAGTGCCGGTGGCGGCGCTGGAGCGCTACCGGGAGTCGCGCGAGAGCGACGAAGAGACCGGGATCGACGCGATCCAGGTGCCCGACCGCGAGCTCGTCCCCGGAGTCGAGGTCGAGACCGGCCTCGGCGCCTGGCAGGTCTACGAGACCCCCGGCCACGCCCCCTCGCACGTCGTCCTCCACAACCCCGAGCGCAAGCTGATGATCTCCGGCGACCACCTGCTCGGCCGCACCGTGCTCTTCTTCGACTATGGCCACACGCCGGACCCGGTCGGCGAATTCCTCTCCAGCCTGACCACGGTCGAGCCGCTGCAGACCGAACTCTGCCTGCCCGGTCACGGCCGCCCCTTCCGCGACCCGGAGGCGAAGATCGCCGAGGCGCGGCGCCAGGTCGAGGAGCTGCTGACCAAGGTGCGCGAGGCGCTCGCCGGCGGCGAGCGGATGGCCTTCGAGATCGTCGCCGAGATCCTCGGGCCGGAGAACCTCAACAGTCCGGCCAGCGCCTGGGTCCTGCAGATCGTCCTCTCCTGCCTCGACCACATGGCGATCGCCGGCGAGGTGACCGCGGTCGCGGGGACGGACCCGCAGCGCTGGAAACTCAGCCAGGCCCGCCCCAGTCTATAGCCTTTCGCCGATGGCCAGCTTCACTTACGCGCGCCAGGTGGCGGCGCCGCCAGAGACCGTCTTCGAGGTGCTGACCGATCATCGCGGCTACGCGAAGATCACGCCGCTGCGCAAGGCGGAGCTGGAGCGGGAGGGGGAGCCGGTGCCGAACGGGGTCGGGGCGATCCGCAAGCTGAGCGCGGCCGGGCCGCCGCTGCGCGAGGAAGTGCTCGGCTACGAGCCGGGCCGGCGCTTCTCCTACAAGCTGCTCTCCGGGCTGCCGGTGCGCGACCACGTCGGCACCGTCGAACTGACTCCCCAGGCGGGCGGCACCCAGGTCGTCTACGCCGTTCGCACCACGCCGACCGTGCCGCTGGCGGGCGGCGCCGTCGTCGCGGTGATCAAGATCGGGATCAAGCAGCTGCTGGGCGGCGTCGCCAAGGAGTCAGAGCGGCGCGCGGCGAATGATTGAGGGCGGGCCTCAGGCCCGCCGCCGCCACGCATTGCTGCTGCGCGAGGCCGAGCACCTGCTGCACCGCAACCGCTGGGTGGCGGTCGCCCTGCTCGCCGCGGCGCTCATCTTCAGCGCCGGCGCCGTCGGCTACGAGCTGCTGAAGCGGCCGGCCGACGTCCACAACCCCAACGCGAAATTCGTGCCGCAGAAGCCGCCGCCGCCACCGAAGAAGGCGAAGACGGTCAACTGGCCGATGTACGGGCTCGACCCGGCCCGCACCCGCTACCTGCCGGCGAAGGGGATCAAGCCGCCCTTCCGCAAGCTCTGGCGCTACAAGAACAGGCCGCTGCTCGAGTTCCCACCGATCTACGTCGGCGGCAAGCTCTACTTCCTCAACAACAACGGCTTCGTCTACGCGCTCGACGCCGACACCGGCAAGACCCTCTGGGAACGACGGATCGGCGCGCTCAACGCCTCCTCACCGACCTATTACCGCCACCGCCTCTACATCGTCAACCTGGTGCCGGGCCACGTCGTCAAGCTCGACGCCAGAACCGGCAAGACGATCTGGAAGAAATCGCTGCCGGGCCGGGCCGAGTCCTCGCCGGTGGTCATCGACCGCACCGTCTACTTCGGTTGCGAGGACGGCGATCTCTACGCGCTCAGCACGATCAGCGGCAACGTGCGCTGGGCGACCCAGCTCGGCGGCGAGATCAAGTCGGCGCCTGCCTATTACGGTGGCCGCCTCTACGTCGGCGACTACGGCGGCTACATGAACGCGGTCGACGCCAAGAGCGGCAAGCTGCTCTGGCAGAGTGGCTCGCTGGGCCCGGGCTTCGGCGCCTCCGGCGCCTTCTACTCGACCCCCGCCGTCGCCTTCGGCCGCGTCTACGCCGGCAACAACGACGGCCGCGTCTACAGCTTCGACATCAGCGACGGCGAGCTCGCCTGGAGCTACTCGACCGGGGGCTACGCCTACTCGGGGCCGACTGTCGCCAATACCCAGCACAGCCCGCCGACCGTCTTCATCGGCTCCTTCGACGGCAACGTCTACGCGATCGACGCCAAGGACGGCGACCTGCGCTGGAGCCGCTCCGCCGGCGGCCAGGTGATCGGCTCGCTCTCGGCGGTGGGGGACATCGTCTACGTCGCCGAGTTCTCCGACGGGTCGACCTCCGGCTTCATGATGCGCAGCGGCAAGAAGGTCTTCGAGTACCCCTACGGCACCTACACGCCGGTGATCTCCGACGGCCGCCGCATCTACCTGACCGGCTACTCGAGCATCACCGCGCTGGAGCCGTTCAAGCCGAAGCCGAAGGGGGCGAAGCGGGGCGGCGCGAGGAAGCGGGGGAAGGCAGGCGCGAAGAAGGGGCGTGGAAAGAAGGGCGCTAACGCCGACCGGGCGCGACGCCGCCCGGCGGGGGCGGCGGTAGGCGCGGCGCACCCGGCGCGAAGCCCGGGAAAAGCCCGGAGTGCAGGCGGTCCTTGAGCACGCTCATGCTGGTCGGGTAGTTCTGGATCCGGTAGCTGCTGGTGGAGCCGAAGTCCTGGTAGTAGACGAGCATCTTGCAGCGCGGGTGCGCCTTGACCCATTTGAATAGCTTGCTGACGAAGCCGGGGTCGTCGCCGGCTTCGACTCCCCACTCGGTCAGCGCGAAGGGCTTGTCGCCGGCGTAGCGGTTGTAGAGGCCGCTGAGCGATCCCCATTCGGGGTAGGAGGCGTAGAAGTCGGTCCCCACCCAGTCGACCCACCTCGAGCCCGGGTAGAAGTGGCGGGGGCGGTTGTGGGGGACAGTCGGCGAGCCCGAAGGCAGCGGGCTCCAGACGATCGCGATCGGCGCCTTCGGCAGGCCGCCGACGCGGATCGTCAACGGTGGCAGTCCGGCTTCGGCGAGGCGGCGGTTGATCCCCTTCGCCTTGCCGCCGCCGTGGACGATCACGTAGACGCGGCGGAAGGCGAGCCTGTACCAGCGCGGCATGTGGGCGGCATCGCGAGCGGCGCCGGTGCAGTCGTAGGCGGCGTAGACGTTGAGGCAGCGGTTGGGCTCGCCCAGCGGCCGCACGTAGGCGCGCATCTTCTTCTCGAAGAAGAGCCGGTTGAGGCGGGCCAGGTACTCGTCGCCGGCACCCCGGGCGATTGCCCGCGGCGTGACGATCTCGTGGCCGTCGTTGTTGTCGGCGGTGGTGATGTGGATCATCGGCCGCGCCCGCGCCGTCTGCCAGCGCTGGATCGAGTCGGGGAAGTCGCTGCCCCAGGTGCGGAAGGACTGGATCACCGCGGGGTGCTTGTCGAGCGCGGTCGAGAAGGCGCCGAAGTCGGCCGGGTCGCCGGTGTCGGAGACGCCGAACCAGACCTTCTTGCCGCGCGGTTCGAGCAGGCCGGCGCCGGCGGTCGTCGTGAAGGCGAGCGCCAGCAGGGCCGCGACCGCGAGAGCGCATGCGGCAGCCCGGACCTTGTGTCCACGGGTCATCCGCCACCTCTTCGACTGGGTACGCCGATGACCTTCACAACGCGGGGAAAGGCGCGTATGCTCGCCGCGAGCTGCCATCTGCCGCACTCGGGCAAAGAGCTAGCCAGGGAGAGTGATCGGCAATCCGCCGCTCGGCGTCCCCACGCCGAGCGGCCGGGAGGTGGGCCGATTGCCGCTAGCTGCGCGTTTGGATCAACCGGATCGGGGGACCTGATGGGTTGGGAGGGAACCCACCAAGGAGGAGGATTCGCATGGCTGAGACCAAGACGGCACCAAAAAAAAGCAGATCGAAAGCCCGCCCGAGCTCGACGAAAACGAAAAAACCCGCGGCGAGCAGATCGAGTCAGGCATCGAGCAGATCCAAAGGCTCATCGAGCAAAGCGAAAATCGCGGGGAGCAAATCGAAAAGCTCGCGCGGCAAATCGAACTCCGGCGGGAAATCCATGCTCGAAAAACCGCAGGCTGTTCTGGGATCGGTCGAGGAGACCGCCAAGGACGCCGGTGGCAAGGTCGCCAGTGTCGCCAGCAAGGCGAAGGTGCCGCTGCTGGCCGGCGGTGCCGCGCTTGCGGCGGGGGCCGGCGGGCTCGCGCTCGGCGCCCATCAATCACACCGCAAAAGCGGGCTCGGCGCGGTCGGCTCCAAGCTGGGAGGAGTCAGGTCCAAGGATCTCGCGAAGGCGGCGCGGAAGGTCGGCGACGTCGGCGCCCAGGTCGGCGAAGTCGCCCTGGAGGTGCGGCGCGCCCGCGAGGCGACCGACGGCAACGGAAAGATCCGTCGCTCGCCGGTCGAGGTCGTCCTGCAGGGCCTGACGCAGAGGCGCCCAAGCGGCTGACGAGCAACAGGAGGACGACGCGCGCGCGGGAGGGCGCGTCAGGCCGCGAGGGCGGCGGGGTGGTCGGCGACGATCGCCAGGACCTCCGGGGCGAACTTGGAGATGAAGCTGGGCCCGACGCCGCTGATCTCGATCAGCGTGGCCTCGCTGGTTGGACGGGTCGCGGCGATCGCGCTGAGCGTGCGGTTGTTGGCGACGGTGTAAGCGGGCTTGCCGGCGGCGGCGGCGAGGCGCCAGGCTTTCAGCGCTTCGAACAGCGGCTCGTCGCCGGGGGAGAGGTCGGGGGGTGGAGCGGAGGAGCCGCCGGCCTTCTTGGTCCGGCGGACGACGATGGTCTCCGGGTCCGGCAGCCAGCTCTGCGGCTCGCAGACGTCGCAGCAGCGCTCCAGCGGGGCGCCGGCGAGACGGTCGCCGAAGTGGTCGAGCAGCGAGCGGCGGCGGCATTTGCCGGAGTAGATGAAGGCTTTGATCGCGTGGTAGGCGCGCCAGCCACGCTCATGGGCGATCGCCAGCTCGGGGTCGCCGGCGCGCTGTTCGTTGAAGCGGACCAGGCGGCCGAGGTCCATCTTCATCGCCAGTAGCACGGCCCGGGCGGGCAGGCCGTCGCGCCCGGCTCGGCCGGCCTCCTGGTAGTAGGCCTCGACGCTGGTCGGGATCGCCATGTGCCAGACCGAGCGCACGTCGGCCTTGTCGACGCCCATGCCGAAGGCGTTGGTGGCGACGATCACGTCGACGTCGCCGCCCATGAAGCGCTGCTGGACCGAGCTGCGCTGCTCGGCTTCCATGCCCGCGTGGTAGGGGAGGGCGTTCTGTCCGGCTTCGCGCAGGATCTGCGCAACCTCATCGGTGTCCTTGCGGGTGCCGCAGTAGACGATCGCCGGCCGGTTGGCGGGATCGGCCAGGCCGGCCTCGAGCAGCGCCTGCCGCCGTGCCTTGGAGCCGGTGCCCTCGAGCGGGACGACGTCGAAGGAGAGGCTGGGCCGGTCGAAGCCCGCGCGCACCTGCAGCGGCTCGCGCATCCCGAAGCGGTGGGCGATCTCCGCCGCCACCGGCTTCGTCGCCGTCGCCGTGCAGGCCATCACGGTCGGCCGCCCCAGCTTGTCGGCGATCTGCGGCAGCCGCAGGTAGTCGGGCCGGAAGTCGTGCCCCCACTCGGAGACGCAGTGCGCCTCGTCGACCGCGATCAGGTCGATCCGCCGCTGCGCCAGCGCGTCGAGGAAGACGCTCGACCCGAACCGCTCCGGCGAGCAGTAGACGATCCGCGCCTCGCCGCCCCGCACCATCCCCAGCGACCGCCGCACCGCCTCCGCGTCCATGTTCGAGGAGATCATCGCCACCGGGTGGCCGGCGGCCGTCAACCGCGTCCACTGATCCCGCATCAACGCGATCAACGGACTGACGACGATCGTCAAGTCCTCGGTAGCAAGCCCGGGCAGCTGGTAACAGAGGCTCTTGCCACCCCCGGTCGGCATCACGATCAACGAATCGCGCCCTTCCAGCGCCGCTTCCACCGCCTCCTTCTGCCCCGGCCGCCAGTGCTCGAACCCAAGCTCTCCCAGCAGTACGTCAGCTCTGTCTCCGGCCACCATCGTCATCGACCGACCAGGCTAGGCGTTCCTCCGGCGGGTGGTCGCCACTCCAGCCGGAGTTTGCGGGCGTCGCCAGCCGGGCCGCCCGTCTAACTCTGTTCGCCGCTGACGATCACCGCGGGAACCTGCGACAGCTTCTCCGCCAGCGTGTCGATCGACCGCGCCAGCTTGCGCGTGTCGGCCTGCGTCAGCTCTTCGTAGCTGACGAACCCGTCTCCCTGGCGATAAGGCTCGAGTGCCGCGTAGACCTTCTTGAAATCCGCTTCGATCTCCTTCGCGAGCTCCGGATCGTCGGCGCTGAGCAGCGGCTCCACCGCTTCGAAGGCCGCCTCGGAGCCTTCGACGTTGGCCTCGAAGTCGACCAGGTCGATGTGCGAGTAGCGCTCCTCCTCGCCGGTGATCTTCGAGGCCGAGACCTCGCCGAGCAGCTCGTTGGCGCCGTTGGCGATCTGCACCGCCTGCAGCTCGACGGTTTCGACTTTCTGCGCCAGTTCCTCGACGTCTGCTTCGAGCTGCTCGGCGACCGGGGCCATCCCGTTGGCGGTGCCTTCTTCCCAGAGCGCCTTCTCGATCACGTGGAAGCCGCTCCATTCGCTCCCGGCGACGTCGTTCTCGCGGGCGTCGATGCGGGGGTCGAGGCTGCCGAAGGACTCGGCCACCGGCTCGATCCGCTCGTAGGGGATGCGCGCCGCCGGGTAGAGCGATTTCGCCTTGGCGACGTCGCCGGCGACGACGGCGGCGACGAACGGCCTGGTCTCGGCGACCAGCTCGTCGGTGTTCCTCTCGATGTAGGCGCGGTACTGGGCGATCGCCGCGTCGACCTCGGGGCTGTTCTCAGCCTTCAGGTCGCCACTGACGGTGAGCGTGCCACGCTCGTCATCGCCGCCGGGGCAGAGGATGACGTACTCGCCTTTCTCCAGGGTCAGCGCGAAGCTGCCGGAGCTGCCGTCGGAGAGGTTCGCCTTCTCGCCGAGGACCGTTTCCCCATCGAGGATCTCCAGCTCGGTCACCTTCGCGGTGCCGGCGTTCTCGATTTCGAAGTTGATCGGGCCGGCGGGCGCCTTGGCGTCGTGCGGCTCGCAGCCGGCGTCGGTCAGCTCGAAGGCCATCTTGGTGGCCTCGGGCGGCGTGTCGTCGCTGGAGCCGCAGGCGACGGCGAAGAGGGAGAGCAGGCCGACGCCGAAGACGGTCAGCGCAGCGCGGAGAGACGGTCGGTTCATTGTGAGGTGGCTCCTTGAGTCGATTCCCGGACGAGAGTTAGGGCAACCTAACAAAAACCTACGAAGACAGTCGGAATAGGAGTGCGGCAGTCTTTCTCCCGCATTAGCGGAGGGAAGGACTGCCGCGGCCTCAGCCGAGCAGCGATTCGCCGACGTAGCTGCCCCTGCGCGCCCCGGGAGGGACGGCGAAGACGGCGCTGCCGACGTGCTTGATGTACTCGTTGAGCGTGTCGGCGAGGCCGAGCCGGCGCTGGATCGCGACGAACTGCTGCTGCGGGTCGCGCTGGAAGCAGATGAAGAAGAGCCCGGCTTCGAGCTCGCCAAGGCTCTCGTCGACGCCGTCGGTGAAGGAGTAGCCGCGGCGGAGGATCCGCTCGCCGTCGTTGGCGGCGGCGGAGGCGAGGCGGACGTGGGCGTCGACCGGGATCGTCGGGTGCCCGTTCGTCTCCGCCTCCAGCGGCAGCGGCTCGAACTCGTCCTTGCCGCCGAGCGGGGCGCCGTCGTACTTGGTGCGGCCGATCGTCCGCTCCTGGTCCTGCAGCGAGGAGCGGTCCCAGATCTCCAGCAGCATGCGGATGCGGCGGCTGACCAGGTAGCTGCCGCCGCGCATCCAGGCCGGGCCTTCGCTGCCGACCCAGACGAAGCGATTCATCGCCTCGGTGTCCTCGGCCTTGATGTTGACGGTGCCGTCCTTGAAGCCCATCAGGTTGCGCGGCGTGTCCTGGGCGCGGGTGGTGCTGGCGGTGCGGCCGAAGCCGAGCTGGGACCAGCGCATCGCCACCGTGCCGCGGCCGATCCGGGCCAGGTTGCGGATCGCGTGGAAGGCGACCTGGGGGTCGTCGGAGCAGGCCTGGACGCAGATGTCGCCGCCGCTTTCGCCGGGGTTGAGCTCGTCGGCGGGGAGCGGCGGGATCTCGCGGAGCGCCGCGGGCCGCTTGGCGGCCAGGCCGAGGCCGCGCTTCTCGAACAGGCCGGGGCCGAAGCCGAAGGTGACCGTGAGGTTGGAGGCGAGGTGGCCGACCGTCTCGCCGGTGTCGTCGGGCGGGGCCAGCTGAACGTCGTTGACGTCGCCGACCATCTCGCCCTCGGTCATTTCCGCGGCCGCCCGGGTCCACTCGCGCATCAGCTCGCGCAGCTCGGCCGGGCTTTCGCTCAGCAGGTCGAAGGAGGCGAAGAAGAGCCGGTCCTGGGCGGGGGTGTCGATCCCGGCCTGGTGCTCGCCATGGAAAGGGACGCTGCCGGTTCCGCCGCCGCCGGCCTCGGCCGACTCCTGGCCGACCAGGTAGCCACCGGCGCCGAGGCCGATCCCGGCCGCGCCGATGCCGGCGGTCCTCAGCAGGCTGCGTCGGGTTATCGCGGAAGTCATATTTAGGCGTCCCTAATTAGGGACGCCTAAATTAGCAACGCCCTAGGGGTTGGGAAGCCAAGGCTGCGACCACTGGGCGATGCCGCGGGTCAGCTCGTTGGCCTCCGCCGGTCCCCAGCTGCCGGGGACGTAGGGGTGGACCGGCCCCGGTTCGTCGAGCAGCGGTTGCACGACGCGCCAGGTCTCTTCGATCGCGTCCTGGCGGGTGAAGAGCGTGTGGATGCCGTCGATCGCGTCGCCGAGCAGGCGCTCGTAGGGCTCGGGATCCTCGCCCGGCGTCTTCTCGAAGAGGACCTCGAGGTCGGCTGGCTCGAAGGCCTCCTCGCCGGCCTTCTTGGCGAAGAGCCGCATCCGCGAGCCCGGCGTCGGCTCGATCCGGATCGTCATCTTGTTCGGCTCCGGCGTCCTGCCATGGCCGATCCCGAGGTTCGGCGGCCGCTTGAAGACCACGGTCACCTCGCTGGCCTTGGCCGGCATGCACTTGCCGGCGCGGACGAAGAAGGGGACGCCACTCCAGCGCCAGTTGTCGACCTCGAGCTCGATCGCGGCGAAGGTCTCGGTGTTGGAGTCGGGGGCGACGTCCTTGACCTCGCGGAAGCCGTCGTACTGGCCGCGCACGTAGCGCTTGGGGTCGGCGGCGCGCATCGCCTTGAAGAATTCGAGCTTCTTGTCGCGGATCGAGTCCTGGTGGTTGCCGGTCGGCGGCCCCATCCCGACCAGCGCCAGCACCTGCAGCGCGTGGTTTTGGATCACGTCGCGCATCGCCCCGACCGCGTCGTAGAAGCGGCCGCGGTCGTCGACGCCGAAGTCCTCGGCGATCGTCATCTGCACGTGCGAGACGTGCTCGCGGTTCCAGACCGGCTCCAGCAGCGAGTTGACGAAGCGCAGGTAGGTGATGTCCATCACCGGCTCCTTGCCGAGGTAATGGTCGATGCGGAGGATCTGGTTCTCGTCGAGGACCGCGCAGAGCTCGGCGTTGAGCTTGCGGGCGGATTCGAGGTCGTGGCCGAAGGGCTTCTCGATCACGACGTGGGCGTCCTCGGTCAGGCCCGCGCGGCCCAGGCCCTGGACCACGGTGGCGAACAGCGAGGGCGGGATCTCCAGGTAGAAGACCGGGTTCTCGGCATCCCCGAGCGCTGCCTTGACGCGCTCGAAGGTGGCGGCGTCGGCGTAGTCGCCCTGGACGTAGGAGAGGCGGGCGGCGAGGCGGGCGAGGACGCCCTCGTCGGGGTCGCTGACGGTGGCGGCGATCGAGTCGCGGGCGTGCTGGCGCAGCTGCTCGTCATCCCACCCGTCGATCGCGACGCCGACGATCGGGGTCTGCAGCTTCTCGCGGGCCTCGAGCCGGTAGAGCGCCCGGAAGGTCATTTTCTTCGCCAGGTCGCCGCTGATCCCGAAGATCGCGAGGACGCCGGCGGCGGTATCGGTCTGCTGAGTGGCGCCCTTGCTCATCAGCCGCGCAGGCTACAGCTCGCCGACCCGGATTCTCCAGCGCTCGCGCGCCCCCCGCGTCTGCTTTTAGACGTCTATAGGACGTACAACTGCAGACGCGTCGCGGCGCCCTAGGATTGCGGAGCCGCGTTCGCCCCTGCAATCCACCAGTGGAGGTCACTATGCAACTCGGAATCGTCGGCCTCGGCCGGATGGGCGCCAACATGGCGCGACGCCTGATGCGGGACGGGCACAAGATCGTCGCCTACGACGTCAACCCGGACGCGGTCGCGACGCTGACCGGGGAGGGAGCCGAGGGCGCCTCCTCACTGGAGGAGCTGGCTGCGAAGCTGAGCGCGCCGCGCTCGGTCTGGGTGATGGTCCCGGCCGGTGAGATCACCGAGAAGACCGTCGAGGGGGTCGCCGCCGTGCTCGAGTCCGGCGACGCGATCGTCGACGGCGGCAACTCCTACTACCGTGACGACATCCGCCGCGCCGCCGAGGTCGGCGAGCAGGGGATCGACTACGTCGATTGCGGCACCAGCGGCGGCGTCTTCGGCCTCGACCGCGGCTACTGCCTGATGATCGGCGGCCCGGATAGAGCGGTGGAGCGGCTCGACCCGATCTTCGCCTCGCTGGCACCCGGGGTCGAGTCGGCCGCGCGCACCCCGGGCCGCTCCGGCGACGTCTCCCCCTCCGAGAACGGCTACCTCCATTGCGGCCCCAGCGGTGCCGGCCACTTCGTGAAGATGGTCCACAACGGGATCGAGTACGGGGTGATGGCCGCCTACGCCGAGGGGCTGAACATCCTCAAGAACGCCAACGCCGGCAAGGTCCAGCGCGAGGCCGACGCCGAGACGGCGCCGCTCGACCATCCCGAGTACTACCAGTACGACCTCGACCTGCCCGAGGTGACGGAGGTCTGGCGCCGCGGCAGCGTGATCGGCTCCTGGCTGCTCGACCTGACCGCCGCCGCGATGCAGGAATCACCCGACCTCGCCGACTTCGCGGGCCGGGTCTCCGACTCCGGGGAGGGGCGCTGGACCTCGATCGCCGCGATCGACGAGGGAGTGCCGGCGCCGGTCCTGACCTCGGCCCTCTACGAGCGCTTCACCTCGCGCGGCAACGACGAGTTCGCCGACAAAGTCCTCTCCGCCATGCGCAAGCAGTTCGGCGGCCACGACGAAAAGAAGAGCTAGGTAGCCGCGATGGCCGCCCCCAGGCTCGAGGTCGTCGCCGACGAGAAGGCGGCGGCACGGCGCGCCGCCGAGCTGATCGCCGCGGCCGGCGCTGCGGCGGCGAGCGAGCGCGGGCCGTTCGCGCTGGCGATGAGCGGCGGCCGCTCGCCCTGGGCGATGCTGGCGATCCTCGGCGACCTCGAGGAGATGCCGTGGGAGGCGACCGAGCTGTTCCAGGTTGACGAGCGGATCGCCTCGCCCGGGAGCGAGGAGCGCAACCTCACCCACATCGTGCTCGGCCTCTCGATGGACCACCAGTCGACACTGCGGCCGATGCCGGTCACCCAGCGCGACCTCGAGGCCGCGGCCCACGATTACGAAAACGGACTCCCGGAGCGCTTCGATCTCATCCACCTCGGCCTCGGGCCCGACGGCCACACCGCCTCGCTCGTCCCCGGCGACCCGGTGCTCGAGGTCAGCGACCGCCGCGTCGCCCTGACCGGCGGCGAGTACCAGGGCCACCGCCGCATGACCCTCGCCTATCCGGCGATCGACGCCGGCCGCCAGATCCTCTGGCTGGTGACCGGCGCCGACAAGCGCGAGCCGCTGGCGAAGCTGCTCGCCGGCGACCCCTCGATCCCGGCGGGACGGGTGCGGAACGAGAACATGGTCGTGGTGGCCGACGAGGCGGCGGCGCCCAGCGTCTAACCGAACGGCTGGTCGGGTCCGGTCAGGGCGAGTCGGGCCTTGATCTCCTCGAGCCTGCCGAGGCGGGGGTCTGACTCGCCGACCATCCGCCGCAGCCAGCTTTCGATTTCGTTCAGGTCGAGGGGGTGAGTGGCGACGAGGATCTGCTCGATGTCGAGCCAATCCTTGGGCCGGTCGAACATCGCCTTGCAGACCGTCAGGTGCTCGGGGGCGAGGATCCTGATCGTCTCCGCGCCAAACGGCACCCGGCGGGCGCCACGCCGCATCTCGTCGTGGAACTCGTCATATGAGAAGAAGAGATCGACCGGGTTGCGGCCCCACCAGAGGCGTGCCTGTCCATCCCGCATGAGGCTGGATTCGTCTACGTCGACGTTGACACCCAGCGGCTCGAGCGCCTCTCGCACCTCGGGCCAGCGCTCGGTCGGGACGAAGACGTTGATGTCGACGTCGATCGTCGCTCGCGGCTCGGCGTAGTAGGCGAGCGCCAGGGCGCCGCCGATCGCGTGCGGGATGCGCGCCGCGTCCAGCCGCTGGTGGATGGCGACCACCTTCTCCGGCAGGGAGGGGGCCGAGTCCAGGTGCTGGGAGGGCAGCTGTCCCGCCATCTCAGGCCGACCTCAGGCGTGGGAAGCCGATCTCGTTCGAACGGATGCGGACCGGGAGAGCGTCGCTCAGCAGCAGCAGGTCCCGCAGGGTCTCCCCGCGCTGCCGTGGGCCGGCGTCGATCCACTCGGTGGCGGCACGGGCGCTGTCGGAGACGGTGGCGGCGGGTTCGGCCAGCCGGCTACCGCGGTCGTCGGCCAGCGCGTCGAGCAGCAGTCGTTCCAGCATCGGGTCGACTCGCTTCCCATTGGCAATTAGTCCCAGCAGCTCACGCGCGGCTTCGTCAACCGGCTCGCCCGCCACCGGCGCGCCGGCCTTCAGCGCCGCTGCGCGCAGTTCCGCTGCACTCGGCGGCTTGGCGGCGCGCGCCTGCACCTTCTCGATGGTTGCGTCGGTGAGCTCCTTGAAGCCGGCGAGGGTGCGGCTGCGCGGGCCGGCGGGGGTGCTGCGGGACTCGCGCACCTCGAATGTCCCTTTCCTGGTTGAAACCACGAATGCCATAGTGGGTAAATAATACCACTATCAAGAATCGCATCGGTAGGGCTCTCTGGCGGCTGTTCAAGCACTACCCCCCGTTTGGCGGGGACGGTCGTAACCTGGGGAGGGCCTGTGGTTAGCCCCCGTATCGCCACCGTTACGCCCGCTCCGCGCGCCGGAACCGTCGAGGTGCTCGTCGGTCTGCTTGCCGAACTCGACGAGGCGACCGCATCGGGGGTCTTCTACGACCGCGTATGCCGCGCCGTCTGCAGCCTGACGACGATGCGCCGGGCGGCCCTGCTGCTGCACGACAGCACCTACCGGACGGTGATCCCGATGGGGTCCCACGGTGTCGACGCGGGGCTGGTGAAGCGGATCGAGGGAACTCTGGACGAGACGCCGATCGCCCGGCGGGCGCTGGAAGAGGACCGGGTCGTCGAGGCCCACGGCGACCTCGCCGCACAGGTGCCGCCGCGCTACGCCGAGCTGGCCGACACCGCGACCATCACCTGCACGCCGATTTCCGCCGCCCGCCGCTGGCTCGGGGTGATCTTCGCCGACTGCGGCGGCGAGGACTTCGAGCTGAGTGACGGCGAGCGGGAGACGATGCTGACCCTGGGTCGGTTGGCGGCGCTGACCGCCAGCGTCGAGCGCTCGACCCAGCACCGGGAGCGCGAGCGGCGACTGAGCGAACGGGTCGCGCTGACGCGCGAGCTGCACGAGAACGCGATCCAGCGCCTCTTCGGCGTCTGCCTCGCGCTCGGCTCCGAGCGGGGCCTGACGGCGGAGGAGCGCCAGCGCAGCCAGGAGGAGCTGCGCTCGGTCGTGCATGATCTGCGCCGCGCCCTGACCAGGCCGGAGGCGGCCACCGACGCCGTGCAGTCCAGCCTGCGCGAGGTTCTGACCCGGCTGCGGGAGCGCCGGCCCGAGTTGCACCTCAGCTGGCAGGACGGCGTCGAGGTTCCGCCCGACCTCGAGCCGCTGACCCAGTCGCTGCTGGTCGAGGCGCTGCGCAACGTCGACCGCCACTCCGAGCCGAGCCGGATCGACGTCGGCGTCCGCTCCGACGGCGACACCTTCAGCCTCACGGTCGAGAACGACGGCGCCGGCGCCGGCCGGGCGACACGCGGCGGCGGCCTTGGGCTGCGGCTGGCCGGGCTCGAAGCCCTGCGCTACGAGGGGCTGGTCGAGTTCGGCCCCTGCGCCGGCGAGCGCTGGCGGATCCGCCTGGTCGTGCCGGTGGCGGCCTGATGGCGGAGGAGCGGCGGCTGCGGCTGCTGGTCGTCGACGATCACGACGTCGTCCAGTGGGGCTTCCGGCTGCTGCTCGAGCGCCAGCGCTGGGTCGAGCGCTGCCTGGCCGCCCGCAGTGGCGCCGAGGCGGTCGACGCCTGCCGGCGGCTGCGACCCGACGTGGCCCTGGTCGACATGCTGCTGGGCAGCGAGTCGGGGGCGGAGGTCTGCGAGGAGATCCGAGCCGTCAGCCCGGCCACCCGGGTGCTGCTGATCTCCGGCGCCGGCGTCGTCTCGCCCTCGGTCGCCCGCGCCGCCGGCGCCTCCGGCTTCATCTCCAAGGACTGGTCGGCGGTCGACGTCGTCAAGGCGGTGCGGATGGTCTCGCTGGGGACCGAGGTCTTCGCCGACCGCGGCGCCCTCGACTCGCCGCTGAGCGAGCGCGAGCAGGAGGTCCTCGCGCTGATCGCCGACGGCTCCACCAACAAGGAGATCGCCGGTCGGCTGCACCTCTCCCCACACACGATCAAGGAGCACACCAGCGCCATCTACCGCAAGCTCGGCGTCCGCAATCGGGCCGAGGCGACGCGTCAGGCCCAGCGCCTGAAACTGCTGGTCTAGCGCGGGCCCGTTCCACCCCCCGACCGTCGCCTTCGATCCCCCCGAACGTCTGGGATCGGCCGCCGCGGTAGTGACCCGCGGGGGCCGGCGGGGAAGTATCGCCACAGTGGCGACGCCGACCCCATCCCCCCACAGCGCCAGCGCCGTGCTTTTCCCTGGGCAGGGCAGCCAAACGCCGGGGATGGCGGCGGTCGTCGCCACTCAAAGACCTGACCTGCTGGGCCTGGCCCGGCGCGAGCTGGGCGCGGACCCCTTCGACGGCCTCGGCGAGGGCGGCGGCGCCGTGCAGCCGGCCATCTACTGCGCCAGCCTCGCCTGCTGGGAGCGGGCCGGCCGCCCCCGCGGGGCGATGATCGCCGGGCACTCGCTGGGCGAGCTGGCGGCGCTGGTCGCCGCCGGCGCCCTCGGCGAGAGCGACGGCTTGCGGCTCGCGGTCGCCCGCGGCCGCCTGATGGAGGAGGAGGCGGCGGCGAGCCCCGGCGGGATGATCGCCGTGCTCGGCGAGAGCGACGCCACGGCCGCGATCGCCAGCCGCTTCGAGCTCACCGTCGCCAACGACAACGCACCCGGCCAGGTCGTTCTCTCGGGCCCGGCGGCGGGCCTGGACGGAGCCCGTCGTGAGCTGCGCGCGGCCGGCCTCAAGGTGATCCGGCTGCGGGTCGCCGGCGCCTTCCACTCGCCGGTGATGGCGCGGGCGGCGGTGCGCTTCCGCGCCGTGCTCGCCACGGTCTCCTTCCGCCGGCCCGCGGTTCCGGTCTTCTCCTCGATTGCCGCCGCGCCCTTCGCCGAACCGCGCGCCGAGCTCGCCGCGGCCCTGACGGGGCCGGTGCGCTGGCGCCAGACCGTCACCCGGATGCATGCCGCCGGCGCCCGCGAGTTCGTCGAGGTAGGGCCCGGGGACGTCCTCACCGGGCTGATCGGCCGCACCCTCGACGACGCCGCCACGCACTCGCTGGCGTCGCCGGAGGCTGCTCATGCCTGAGCTCCAGGCCTTCCCGTTCCCGGCGGCCGCCGCCGCCCGACGCCGGGGTGGGAGCGAGATCGCCGGTCTCGGCATCGCCCTGCCGGAAACCGTGGTCGGCAACGCCCCGATCGCCGCCCGCCTCGGGATCGAGGAGGAATGGATCGTGCGCCGCACCGGGGTCCACGAGCGCCGGCGCGCCACCCCCGGCGTGCCGCTTGCCGCCTACGCGGCGCAGGCC
>JBAQZI010000060.1:0-1956 GCA_049790835.1 Solirubrobacterales bacterium | reverse complement strand
CTGGAGCGGCGCCGCGAGGCACTGCGGCGGGCCGCCGTGACCCTGCGTGCCCATGACCCCGAGCGGACCCTGGAGCGCGGCTATGCGCTCGCCGAGTCCGCCGCCGGGGAGCCGGTCGGCTCCGCCTCCGCCGCGGTCGCCGCCGGGGACGTAAGACTGCGCTTCGCGGATGGACGCGTGAACGCAAGGATCGAGGGAGACGTTGAGCGAGAAACCTGAGAGCTACGAGGTCGCGGTGGAGCGGCTGGAGGAGATCATCGACCGGCTCGACTCCGGCCAGGCCGGCCTGCGCGAGACCCTCGACCTCTGCGGCGAGGGGCGCGAGCTGGTGACGTACTGCGCGGCGGAGCTGGACGCGGTGGGCGAGGGCTTGAAGGAGCTGAAATTGGATGAGCTGGCGGCGAAGCTCGACTCCTCAGCCGAGCCCGGCGCTTAGCTCGGATACGGGTTCCCGCTCGTCTGACTTCGGGCCGGAGCACAGCCCTCGTAAGGCGGGGCAGCCGCGACAGAGCGCCCAATCGCGCCCCTCGACCGGGGCGACCGGGAACTCGCCGCGGCCGATGCGGGCGATGACGGTGGCGAGGCGTTCGCGTCCCCTCTCCATCTCTGCCGGGCCGAGTCGCATGACAGCTGGCTCCTCGGAGCGCTCGAGGAAGACATAGGCAACCTCTACCTCCGACGCCCCTAGCGACTCGGCTACCGCCAGCGCGTAGATCGTGCGCTGGGTCTCGTAGCGGGCGGCGTGCTCCTCCGGGCTGGAGCCATCCAGGCGATCGGTCTTGTAGTCGATCACCAGCGGCGGCTCGCCCGCGTGCTCGACCAGGAGGTCGATCGAGCCGCGCAGGACGGTGTCGCCGATGCCGAGCAGAATCGGCACCTCGGCCCGCACGCGTGTCACGCTGGCGCCGATGCGCTCGCGCAGAGCGGAGCCAAGCCAGCCGCGCACCGGCGCCAGTAATGCCGCTACGTCGGTTCGGTCGGGGTCGAGCCCAGCGGCGACGGCATGGCGGCGCGCCAGCTCCTCGGAGGGCTCGCTCCACCCATTCGCCTGGCTCCACTCGAGCAGCGCGTGCACCGCGGCCCCCTGGGCGGTCCGCTCCTCGCGTGCCGAGGGGGCGCCTCCGACATCGCCTGACGACTCGAACGCACTTGTTCCCGGTGTGCGGGAAGTAGTGCGTTCGGACCCCTCGAGGCCCAGCACTCGCTCCATGTAGAAGCGGTAGGGGCACTCTTCGTAGGCGGAGATCGCGGTGTAGGAGAGGGGGCGGCTGGGGACGATCGGGGGCCGGCGCGCGACCAGCGGCGGCGGGCCCTCGCCGAGTGGACGATCGGCGGCCGCGTCACGCCGCGTCGCTCGCAGCTCCGCGGCGCGCTCGGGCGAGGGGAGGTTGACGCGCACGGCGATCTCTGATGGCGCGAAGGTGGCAGCCAGGCCCAGGCGCGGCTCCGGCGCCGGCGCGACGACACTGGCGTCGGCGTCGCGCTCGACTCCGAGCGCTTCGACCAGGCGCTCGACGACCGGCGTGCTCGGTTTCACCTGCCGCCCCGGCTCCGGTTTGACGACACCGCTGAGGATCAGCCGCTCGCGGGCTCGCGTGGCGGCGACGTGGAACAGCCGCAGCCCTTCCTCGGCGTCGCGCTGCTTCTCCTCCTCGCGGAGCTCGGCGTAGTCGAAGAGGTTGATCGCGCCGCTGCCGAGGCGGCGCAGCTGCATCCCCACCCGCGGCGGCTGCTCGCGGCCCAGGGTCAGCAGCGGCGGCCGTGCCCCGGCCAGCAGGCTGCGCGAGAGGTCGGGCACGGCGACGACGTCGAACTCGAGGCCCTTGGCGTTGTGGACGGTCATGACCCGCACCCCGTCGTGGCTCTCGGCGACGGTCGCGGCCTGCGCCTCGGCGTCGCTCTCGGCGCGGGCGGCGAGGAAGTCGAGCAGGCCGCGCAGGTCGCGGCCCTCGCGGC
>JBAQZI010000059.1:0-26675 GCA_049790835.1 Solirubrobacterales bacterium | reverse complement strand
CTTCCAGGGCGCCAAGAAGGGCCTGCTGGAAAACTCCACCAACCTCTGCAAGGGCAAGCACCGGGCGATCGTCAAGTTCGGCGCCCACAACGGCAAGGCCCACAGGGCCAAGCCGCCGCTGCGGGTCCGCTGCGCCAAGAAGGCCCGCAAGGGCAAGGCTCGCGCGCCACAAAGACGTCACTAGGACAGCAGGGAACTACCAGTCAATCGGCCCCGGCGGCTTCAGGCTGCCGGAAACAGGGAGGTAGCAAGTGAAACGCATCAAGAACCTGAGCCTCGCCGTGGTTGCGGCGCTGGCTCTGACGGCAGCGATCGGCGGCACCTCGGCTTCGGCCACTGGGTTCGTCTCCGACTTCAGCAATGGATACACGACGATCAATGGAAGCGGCATCGGCACGGAACACGAAATTGCCATCAATGCGGGGAGCTTCAGATGCGCTGGGTTTGGGTTCCAGGCGGCAACTCCACAATCCGCCACTTCGCTGACCACCTCGCCGCTGGCAGACTCCGCCTGCGGATCGGGTACCTTCAAAACGAATGGCTGTCAGTTCACCTTTAAGCCGGGAGAGGAAACCGCCCCCGGTTCCTTCAACGGGACGATTGACATCGGCCCCCCCGGATGCGGGCCGATGTCATTCACGATATTTGCCTGCAAAGCGACGTTCGGTGCCCAGACGGGCCTCAACGCGACCTACGTTAACGTCGGCAGCGGGACCACCGCCTCAGTCGAAGTGACGCTTGCGACTAGCAAACTGAAATATAGCCAGGAAACGTCTGGCGGATGGTTCGGCTGCCCCAACGAAAGCAACGAAAACGGTGTGTACAGAGGCAGCTGGATGGTGAAAGCCACGAACCCAGGGGGGGAATCTACCGGCCTCCACGTGGTGGCCGAGACGGGGATATACGTGGCCGGCGAAAGTCCTAAATTCGAAGCCGAAAAATACCCTGTCTCGTTCGCTGGAGCACAGGCAAGCGCCAACGAAAACAAACTGACCACCACGGAGACCAAATCGAGTTGCACCGGCGCCAGCTTCGCCGGTGAACTGGGGGCCGCGTCGACGGAACTTGGGCTTGCGGCTCAATACAGCGGCTGCAATAGCCTGGGCTTCCCAGCCACGGTCGCGATGAACGGTTGCGAATACGTGCTCCACGTGCTCAGCGGCCCGGCCTTTGCCGGCACCGCCGACATCTCCTGCCCAGCGGGCAAAGAAATCGTCATCCTCGTCAAAGTTCAGGGCGTGACCAAGTGCACGACGACGATCGGTGCCCAGGGCGGTCTCAGCGGCACCACCTTTACCAACCTCGGCACGGGTAACACACGCGGCGTTCAGGTGGGGTTCAACCTGAGCGGCATCAAATACCATCAGCAGGCAGGGTCCGGTGGGGGAGCGTGTAAAGCCACCGGCGATTTCTCAGATGCCACCTACAGCGGCAGCGCGACGCTCTACGACGTACTGCATTAGGGCGTCCAGGCTCGAGAAACGCGCGAGCTTATGAGAACGGGGAGCGGGGCCGCGAGCAATTCGCGGCCCCGCTTTCTGCGTCGGCAGGCGTTGAAAGGGTGAGACGATGAAGATAAGCCAAGGCAAGCCGGGATCGGTGGGCGCGGCGATGGTTACCGGCTTGGACGCCGTTCGCGGCGCGGCAGCATGAGCACGAGCGACGACGACGCCCGCCGGCTGCCGACCGGCGCCCACGGGATTCCGGCGGACGTGGTCGCCCGCAACCAGCGCGAACGGCTTGTCGCGGCGGTGGCCGAGGCCTGCGCCGAGCATGGCTACGCGGAGATGTCGGTTGCCGAACTCGCGCGCCGCGCCGGCGTCTCCACCGCCACCTTCTACAAGCTCTTCCCGGGCAAGCGTGAGTGCGCGCTGGAGGCGCACCGTGAGTTGCTGGAGCGGCTGCTGGAGGAGGTCGATCGCGCCTGCGCGGGAGCGGCCGAGGAGAGGGTGAGGGTGGGGGTCCGCGCCGTCCTGGGCCTGCTCGCCGCCGACCCGCCTACGGCGCGGCTGCTGGCGGTGGAGGTGCTGGCACTCGGGCCGGCCGGCGCGGCGCGCAACGACGCCGCGATCGAGGCCTTCGCGTCGCGGCTGCGAGTGGGACGGGAGAGTGGGGTGGCGTCCCCTGCCAGTGCCGAGTGGATCCTCGTCGCCGGGATCTCCGCGCTGATCGGTAAGCGCGTCATGGCCGGCGAAGCCGCCGCGCTCCCCGAGCTCGAGGGCGAGCTGGTCGCGATGCTGATCGCGCTGGAGTGACTCTTTCCGCTCGAAGTAGTCCCACTTTTTTCACGTTTCAGGCGTAACGCGGGCGTCTCTCTCTGAGACAATAAGCTTCATGTTCAGCCGCCCCAGCCTTCGGGAGCTCATCGCAGAGATGCGGGAGGAATCCAAGCGCCGCGACGAGGAGTCCAAGCGCCGCGATAGAGAGCGCCGGGAGGAATTCGAGCGCCTCATGAACGAGTCCGAGCGCCGTACGGAGGAAACGCGCGAGTTCAACCGCGAGATCCTCCTGCGCAACGAGAAGGTCTACACCGCGGTGATCGCTCAGCTGGAAGAAAACACGGAGCAGATCCGGGCGAACACGAAGGCGGTTCTCAGTCTGCTCGACCGCTTTAACGGCTCCGACGGGCTCGCCGCGTAGTTATGGCCAAAAGTCGTTCTTAACAGAGTCTTCCGCATCTGTTCGATCCCTCCCCCTTCCCGGACAGTCAAACTGTCCGGCGGATGCGAAGGAGGAGGAGCAGGGAGCGGCCGGATTCCGAGGGAACGGATGCGGGCCGTCGCCCCCCGTTGACGCTGCGCCGCCCACGGGCGGTGCTGGCGATCGCTGCGGTGTTCCTTGTCGTGCTCGGGGCGATCGGCACCGGGGTCGAGGAGAAGCTCGAGCCGACGACGCTCAACATCCCCGGCACCGAGTCCTCGCGCTCCAACGCGCTGTTGCGCGAGCACTTCGGCGCGGCGATGCCGTTCGCGATCCTGCTGGAGGGACCGGCGGCCGCGATCGACCGCCAGGGGCCGGAACTGATTCGCGCCCTGCGCGAGGACCCGGAGGTGACCACGCTCTCCCCCTGGGACCGCGGCTCGGTCGTCAACCTGCGGCCGAGCCCGCGGCGGGCGCTGGTCCTGGCCGACTTCCACAACGAAATCAAAGAGGCCGTCAACGAGACGGTCCCCAAGCTCGAACAGACTCTCGAGCAGGAGATCCACCCGCCGGTGCGGGCGACGCAGACCGGCTTCGCCTCGATCTCCGCCGCCTTGCAGGAGCGCTCGATCGCCGCCAGCGAGCGCGGCGAGCTGATCGCCTTCCCGTTCCTGCTGATCGTGCTGCTGCTCGTCTTCCGATCGCCGATCGCCGCCGCGATCCCGCTCGCCTTCGGCGCCGTGACCGTGGTCGCCTCGCGCGGGCTCCTCTACCTGGCGGCCGAGTGGTTCGACATCGACGCCTTCGCCCTCACCGTTTGCTCGATGATGGGCCTGGCCCTGGGCGTCGACTACGCGCTGCTGATGGTCTCGCGCTTCCGCGAGGAGCTGGCGGCGGGCCTGGACTCGCGGGAGGCGGCCCGGGTGACGCGGCGCACCGCCGGCCGCACGACCCTCTTTGCCGGCAGCACCTTGCTGCTCTCGATGCTGGTCTCGATCTTCATCCTGCCCGGCTCGCTGCTGGCCTCGCTGGCGGGGACGCTGGCGATGGTGGTGATCCTCACCGTGATCATCTCCACCCTCCTGGCCCCGGCGCTGCTGGCGCTGCTCGGCCACAACGTCGACCGCTGGCGCATCGGCGCCGCCCCGAACGGGCGCTCGCGATTGATGACGGCGGTGACGGCGGCGCTGAGGCGCCCGGTGCTGGCGACGGTCCTGATCGGCGGCCTGGTGCTGCTGCTGGCGGCCCCGGCGATCGGTCTCCAGACCGGCCCGCCCAGCCCCGAACAGCTGCCCAAGGGCGACTCGGCCCGCCAGGACGCGGAACGGATCGCCAAAGTGACCGCACCGGGGTACGAAGCGCCCTACTCGGTCATCGCCGCCACCAACGAAGGCGCGATCACCGACGCCAAGTATCTCGACGCGCTCGATCGCTTCCAGCACCGACTGGCGGACCTGCCGGGCGTGCAGGCGGTGGTCGGCCCCGGGCAGGTCTCGAAACGGGTCGCGCCACTGCGCGAGACCGGCAACGCACTCTTCGCCTCCAGCGGGAACATCGGGCCCGTCAAACGGCTCGGCAGGCTCGGCCGCGAACTCGGCGTCGCCGCCGGGGGGGTGGAACAGCTGCGCGGGGGCATCTCCGAAGCGAGTGCCGGCGCCGGCCTGCTTGCCCAGGGCTCCGACCGAGCCGCGGAGGGGGCGCAGATGGTTGCCAGCGGGCTCGGCCGCGCCGCCAAAGGCAGCCAGCGGGCGACCACGGCCCTGGACCAGTTCGCGACCGGCGCCAAGCGCCTCTACGAAGCGCAGCGGGAAGCCGCTCTCGGCGGGCTGCAGCTGAAGTTCGGAGTGCGTGCTCTCGGCGGCCCGAACCTGCGGGTCAACGGAGTGAACCGCTCTCTCAAAGTCGAAGAATCCCTGCGGGAGGACACGACCACGACGCTGCCCCGGCTGCTGGCGCCGGCGAAAGTCGCAGACGAACAGCTCAGGGCCGGGTTGGCCCACCTGCAGGCGATGACGGTCGGCAAAGAGGACCCGAACTACGCGGCTGCCCTGGAGGCGGTTCGCCAGGCCAGCGCCGCGGTCAGCGGCACCAACCCTGCCACCGGCGCGCCGTACGCCCCCGAATACGCCGGCCTGCCGCTCGGGCTCGAAGCCCTGCAGGCGGACCTGCTCGAAGCCCTCGACAACTCGAAGCAGGCCACCGACTGGCTGCAGGGCATGGCGGTCAACTTGGAGAAACTGGGCAAGGAAACGGACCGGCTTTCCAAAGGGCTCTACCGGATCCAGGCCGGCAGCAAGGAGCTCGCCGACGGGGCGGCGAGGCTCGACACCGCGGCCCGCAGCCTTGGCGACGGCTTGACCAGGTTGAGCACCGGTGCGGTGGCGCTGGTCGCCGGCATCGATCGGCTCAGTGGCGGCGCGGAAGCGCTGGAAGACGGCCTCGCGGAAGCGGCCCAACGCACGGCACCGCTGCAGAGCGGACTCGAACGCGCCAGCGTCCAGGTCATCGCCGGCAAGCACCGCATCAACCGCCAGGCCCGCCGCGCCAGCCGCGCCTCCCCGAACCTCTTCAACTCCGGCTACTTCGTGCTTTCGGCCCTCGACGGGACGCCGCCGCGAACCCGCGAAGCGATCGGCACCACGATCGACCTCCGGCACGGCGGCCAGGCGGCGACGATGCTGGTGATCTCGCGCTACTCGTTCAACACGCCGGGCTCGATCGCGCTCAACAAGCGGCTGGACGAAGACGCGGCGGCGCTGGCCGAGGAAACCGGCCTTACCACCGGCGTCGCCGGCAATGCCGCCCAGCTCAACGACTACAGCAAGGTCACCCGCGAGACGATCCCGATCGTGGTCGTGGCGATCACGCTCGTCACCTTCCTCGTCCTCGTCGTCGTCCTGCGGGCGCTGCTGCTGGCGGCGCTCGCGGTCGCCCTCAACCTGCTCACGGTGGGGGTTGCCTTCGGCGTTCTGACCCTGCTCTCCAACATCCCCGCCCACCTGCCGCTGGGCGGCCACGAATTCATCGACGCGGTCGGGGCGGTGATGATCTTCGGGATCGTCTTCGGGCTCTCGATCGACTATGCCGTGTTCCTGCTGATCCGCATGCGTGAGCACTACGACGTCCACGGCGACAACGCCGCCGCGATCGAGTTCGGGCTGGAGAAGACCGCCCGCGTGATCACCGGCGCGGCGGTGATCATGATGGCCGTCTTCATCGCCTTCGCGGGGTCCTCGCTGGCGACCGTAAGCCAGCTCGGCGTCGGCCTGACCGTCGCGGTCCTGCTCGACGCCACGGTGGTGCGAATCGTCCTTCTGCCGGCGCTGATGCTGCTGATGGGGGACCGCGTCTGGTGGCTGCCGCGCTGGATGGACCGGGCGCTGCCCAAGTTCGACGTCTGAGCAGCGCGTTGACTTCCAGTTAAGTCCCCGCTGATGACGCGCTTGTCCGGGGGCGGCTCGGATACGATTCCCCCGCTCGTTCCATCGGGTCGGAGGGCCGGGGAACGAATAAGCGACGACCCGTGGCTGCTAATTCTTCAGGCGAGGAGAAAAGCTCGGCTCCAAGCCGGGGGGTCACCCCCGCGCGCATCGCCGTGATCGCGGCCCTGGCGGTGGCCGTGATCGTGCTCGCGTTCGTCTTCTTCAGCGGCAACGGCGGCCACAAGTACACCTTCGTGTTTCAGAACGCCGCCCAGCTTGTCCCTGACAACCAGGTGCTGATCGGCGGCTCTCCGGCCGGCACGGTCGAAAGCATCGAGCTCAGCGACGACAACCTGGCCGAGGTGAACGTCGAAATCGAACAGGAGCTGCACGAGGGGACCACGGCGGTGGTTCGCGCCACCTCGCTCTCCGGGGTCGCCAACCACTACGTCTCGGTCAGCCCCGGCCCCAACAGCAGCCCCGCTCTGGAGGAAAACGCCGAAATCGGCCTCGAGTCGACCACGACCCCGATCGACATCGACCAGTTCTTCAACACCTTCCCGCCCTCGGTGCGCAAGGGCCTGGCCAACTTCTTCAAGGGCAACTCGACTATTTACGCCGGCCGCGGCGAGGACGCCAATGACGCCTTCAAGTACTTCGGCCCGGCCCTCAACCGCACCGACGCCTTCGTCAAGGAGCTGAACGCCGACCAGCGCCTGCTCGAGCGCTTCATCGTCAGCACCAGCAAGCTCTCGACCACGATCGCCCAGCGCGGCGAGCAGCTCTCCGGCGCGATCTCCAACGCCAACACGGCCTTCAGCGCGATCGCCACCCAGAACGTCGCCCTCGACCAGACGCTGCGCCGCCTGCCGCCGGTGATGCGCCAGGCCAACACCACCTTCGTCAACCTCCGCGCCGCCCTCGACGACCTCGATCCGCTCGTCAACACGGCGAAGCCGGCGACCAAGAACCTGGCTCCGTTCCTGGCCGAGCTGCGGCCGGTGCTGTCGAAATTCGTGCCCTTCATCAGGAACCTGCGGCTGACCGTGGCCCGACCGGGCAAGGCGAACGACGCCGCTGAGCTGCTGGCGGTCCTGCCGACGGTGCGGCAGCGGGCGTCGAAGGCGTTCCCGCACGCCGAAGACGCGATCGCCGGCTTCCAGCCCAATCTCGACTTCGCCCGCGCCTACACGCCGGACATCTTCAACGGCTTCGGCAAGCTCGGCCAGATCGCCGGCTACTACGACGGCAACGGCCACTACGTACGCGCCGCCACCGCCGCCCAGAACCTCTTCGCCTACGAAGGCGGCAGCCTCAACCCGATCACCAAGGCGCAGCAGTTCGACGCTTTCGACGCCTCAGCGCCGGTCCGCCGCCCCTGCCCCGGCGGCGCCACGCAGAAAGCGCCCGACGGCTCCAACCCCTTCGTCGACCCGCCCTGGAGCGGCGGCGTCAACGCCTCCGAATGCAACCCGGCCGACGTGCCCCCCGGACCATGACCCGCCGGCTGATAATCGCGGCAGCGCTGGTCGCGGCGGTCGTCGTCGCGGTTCTCCTCGTCTCCGGCGGTGGCGACGAAGACGACCGCTACCGGATCCGCGCCGTCTTCGACAACGGAGCCTTCATGGTCGAGGACGAGCAGGTCCGGGTCGCCGGCGCCAACGTCGGCACGATCGAGTCGGTCGACGTCTCGATGCCGGGGGAGACCGTCGCCTACCGCGACGGCGAGCCGGTCGCGGTGCCCGGCAAGGCGATCATCGTCATGGACATCACCGACCCGGGCTTCCAGGACTTCCGCAGCGACGCCGGCTGTCAGATCCGCCCGCAGTCGCTGATCGGCGAGAAGTTCGTCGATTGCCGCCCGACCCTGCCCCGGGCCCCGGGCTCACCGGCCCCACCGCCCTTGAAGAAGGTTCCCGACGGAGAGGAGGGGGAGGGGCAGTACCTGCTGCCGCTCGGCAGAAACGGCGCCAGCGTCGACCCGGACCTGATCAACGACATCCAGACGCTGCCCTACGCGCAGCGCTTCCGGCTGATCTTCAACGAACTCGGCGCCGGCTTCGCCGGTCGCGGCGAGGACCTCGAGGTGCTGGTCAAGCGCGCCAATCCGGTCCTGCGCGACGTCGACCGCCTCTTCGGGATCCTTTCCGCCCAGCGCGACCGCCTCGCCCAGCTGACCAGCGACTCCGAGGCGATCCTGGGCCCGCTGGCCCGCGAGCGCGCTCACGTCGCCGGCTTCTTCGCCAATTCCGGAGCGGCGGCGCAGGCGAGCTCCGAGCGCGGCCCCCAGCTGGAAGCGGCGCTGCGGAAATTTCCCACCTTCCTGCGCGAGTTTCGCCTGACGATGCGCAGCCTGCAGGGCTTCTCCGACGCTGCCAGGCCGACCTTCGCCTACCTCGGCGAAGCCGCCCCGTCGCTGACCGACGCGACTCGGACGCTGGTCCCGTTCTCGGAAGCGACGACGGTGGGACTGAAGAGCCTGGGCGAGACCGGGGAGGAGGCCGGGCCGATCTTCCGCGAAGCCGACCCGGTGATCCGCAAGTCGCGCGACCTGGCCAAGAGCGGCGTCGCGCCGACCGGCGAACTGGCCAAGCTGCTGGTCAACATCGAACAGACCGGCGGCTGGGACGGCCTGGTGCAGCTGATCTACAACACGACCGCCTCGATCAACGGCTTCGACCAGTACGGGCACTACGGCCGTACGTTGGTCACGCTCAGCAACTGCCTCGACTACATCGAGGAAAGCGCCGGCACCTCGGGCTGCTCAGCCCGCTTCAATGGACCCAATGCCAGCGAAGCGACCGACAGCGCTGCCAGCGCCGCCTCTCTTCGCCGCCTCCTGCAGCGCGAGTTGACGGCGAAAACCGGCGGCACCGTGGCCGCAGAAGGCCCGGCTACCGGTATCGGCCAGGCCGACGCCGCCGATGGCGAAGCCGGAGTGGCCGAAGCCTCCAAGACCGGGGGCACCGCCCCACTCCTCGACTACCTCCTCGGACCGTGAGAAGGCGCAGCGGCATACAGGGAGTGGCGAGCAGCCCGATCCTGGTCGGAGCGGTGACGATCCTGATCGTCATCGTCGCGGTCTTCCTCGCCTACAACGCCAACAACGGGCTGCCCTTCGTCTCCACCTACAACGTCAAGGTGAAAGTGCCGAACGCCAACGCCCTGGTCAAAGGCAACGAGGTGCGGATCGGCGGCGTCCGCGTCGGCATCGTCAGGTCCGTTGTGCCAGTCCAGGAGAGCAACGGCGAGGTCTTCGCCGAGCTCTCGCTGCGCCTCGACAAAACCGCCGAACCGCTCCCGGTCGACTCGACCGTGACGATCCGCCCCAAGTCCGCCCTCGGCCTCAAGTTCCTGCAGGTGACCCCGGGCGACTCCCCCGAGGGCTTCGAGGCCGGCGAAACGATCCCGCTCAGCGCCTACACGCCGGAACCGGTCGACATCGACGAATTCTTCGACATGTTCGACGAGCCGACCCGGAAGGCGATCCGCCAGAACCAGGCCGGCTTCGGCAACGCCCTGGCCGGACGCGGCCCGCAGCTGAACGAAGCGATCGGCGCCCTGCGCCGCCTGGTCGTAAATGGCCAGCCGGTCCTGCGGACGATCGTCGAACCGAGCAACAACTTCGCCGGCTTCTGGCGCGCCCTCGAGAACCTCTCGGCGACCGTCGCCCCGGTCGCCGCCACGCAGGCCGGCCTTTTCGTCGCCCTCGACCGCACCTTCGCCGCCTTCGCCCGCGTTTCCCGCCCCTACATCCAGGAAACGATCGAGAAGGGCCCGCGGACGCTGGACGCGGTCAACGCCGACTTCCCGGCGATACGCCCGTTCTTCCGCAGCTCGGCGCGCTTCTTCACGGCCCTCAAGCCGGGCGCCAAAGCGCTTGGCGAAACCTCGCCGGTCATCGCCAAGGCCCTCCACGCCGGCGTCCCCGCCCTCAACGCCTCGCCGGTCCTCAACAACCAGCTGACCCCGACCGCCGAAGCGCTGGTCGCGTTCCAGGACGCGCCCGGCGTCTTCAACGGACTCGACCTCCTGATCGACACGAACGAACTGCTGAAGCCGGCGCTGAAGTTCATCGCCCCGTCCCAGACCCAGTGCAACTACATCACCCTTGCCTTCCAGAACTTGGCGAACTCCAACAGCGAAGGCAACGGCCAGGGCAACTGGCTCAACTTCATGACCTGGAGCTCCCCGGAAGGGCCCAACAACGAGGGCAGCCCCTCCTCTGCCCCGGCGAACGGTCCCAACCGCGACAACCACCTTCACTTCAACCCGTACCCGAACACCGGTGCGCCCGGCCAGCCGAACGGCTGTGAAGCGGGCAACGAGAGATATCTCACCGGCACGACCGTGATCGGCAACGCCGCCGACGTCTGGGGCACGACGACCCGCGGGCAGGTGAAAAAGTGAGCCGGCTGCCGGAGCGCGACACCAGGCAGGGCGCCACCAACCGCCGCTTCTTCAAGTGGCGGCCGAGCAATGTCGCGATCGCGATCGTCTTCATCCTCATCTTCACGATCGGCCCCTACCTGGCCTTCACCAAGCACGTTCCCTTCACCAGCTACGGCTACCAGCTGAACGCGACCTTCGCCAACTCGGCCAACATCGCCAAGAACTCGCCGGTGCGGATCGCCGGCGTCGAGGTCGGCAAAGTCATCTCGACCGAGCGTGACGGCAACGCGACCACGGTCACCTTCACCGTCGAGGACTCCGGCCGCCCGATCCACGAGGACGCCTTTGCCGCGGTCCGGCCGCGCATCTTCCTCGAGGGCAACTTCTTCGTCGACCTCGACCCCGGCAGCCCCAGCGCGCCGGACATGGACAGTGGCGCCACCATCCCCGTCTCCCACACCTCCACGGCGGTGCAGATCGACGAGGTGCTGACGGCGTTGCAGTCGCCGACGCGGGCCGACCTCAGCCGCTTCCTGGAAGGCCTTGGCACCGCCTACACCCACGAGCCGACCGCGGCCGAAGACGCCACCCAGCTGCCCGAGGTGAAAGGCAGGACCGGCGCCGAAGCGCTGAACGGCGCCTTCAAGTACGGCGGCGACGCCGGTCGCTACAGCGCCCAGGTCACCAACGCCTTCCTCGGCACCCAGCCGCACGATCTCTCGCGCCTGGTCGCCGGCGCCGGCCGCACCTTCGGTGCTTTCGCCAGCCGCGAGGCCGACTTGCAGGGGCTGATCGAGAACTTCAACGTCTTCACCGGCGCGCTCGCCGCCCAGTCGGCCAACCTCTCGACCACGATCAACCTGCTGGCGCCGACCCTGCGCACCGCTCGCACCTCGCTGGTCAGCCTCAACCGCACCCTGCCGCCCCTGCGCACCTACGCGATCGAGCTGACCCCGGCGGTCGCGGAGCTGCCGGGCTTGATCAGCGCCTCGAAACCGTGGCTGGCCCAGACCCGCCCGCTGCTCTCCGGCAAAGAGGGCGGTGGCGTCGCCAGGCTGCTGGCCGAGTCCACCCCCGGGCTCGCCGGCGCCGCCCAGGCCGGCAAGGCGATCACGCTCCCCCAGTTCAACCGGCTCAGCCTCTGCACCACCCAGGTGATGGTCCCGACCATGAACCAGACGATCAACGACCGCTTCAGCACCGGTGGCCCCAACTACCGTGAGTTCCTCTACACCCTCGTGAACTTCGCCGGCTTCGCGCAGAACTACGACGGCAACGGTCCCTATGCCCGCGCCAACGTCGGGGGCGGCCCGGTCCTGGTCGGCGAACCTAACCCGGTCAGCAATCCCGACACGTTCAGCGATGCCATCAACTACGCCCACACGATCGCGCCGCCGATCGGCAACCAGCCCCAGCTCGGAGGAATGCCGCCGCTGAAGCCCGACGCGCGCTGCCACACCAACCCGGTTCCCGACGTCAACGGGCCGCTCGGCCAGGTCGGCGCCCCGACTCCCTCGCCGGCAGGGGTGAACCCGTGAGCGCGCGCGCGCCTGAAACCAGCCGCTGGCGGCACTTCCGCGCCTGGCTCTCGCGCCAGGCTCGCGGCCACCGCAAGGACACGATCGCGATCGTCGTCCTGGCGATCGCCGGCACCGCGATGATGCTGGGGATCTTCACCCAGCAGAAGGCCTCGCTGCCGTCCTGGCTGCCGGTCGTCGGCGAAGAATTCGATCACATCACGGCCGAGTTCGAGACCGCGCAGGCGGTGACGCCCGGCCAGGGCCAGTCGGTCGACATCGCCGGGATCGAAATCGGCAAAGTCACCTCGGTCGATCTCGAGGACGGCCACGCCGTGGTCGGGATGGACATCGTGCCCGAATACATGAAGCTGATCCATCCCAACGCGAGCTTCCTGCTGCGGCCGAAAACCGGGCTCAACGACATGATCGTCGAGATCGATCCCGGCAGCGGCGAGAAGTCGATCGAGGACGGCGCCAACTTCACCCTCGCCCAGACCGAACCGAACACCAACCTCGAGGCCTTCCTCGCGACCCTCGACGCCGACACCCGCCAGTACATCCAGCTGTTGGTGGCAGGCGGCGCCCAGGGCATCGGCGGTCGTGGCAAGCAGGTCTCCAATGCCTTCCGTCGCTTCCAGCCCTTCGTCCACTATGTGGCCAAGCTGAACAAGGCCGTCGCCCAGCGCCGCGTCGCCCTCGCCAACGTCATCCACAACTTCGGTCAGCTGACCACGGAACTCGGCCGCCACGACGCCGAGATCAAGCGCTTCGTCACCTCCTCCGACGCCGCCCTCGGCAACTTCGCCAACGAGCAGCAGGCGATTCAGGACTCGCTGCGCGAGTTCCCGGCGGCCCTGCGGGCGGGCAACGCCGGCCTCGCCAGCTCCAAGCGCTTCTCCGACGTCGCCTACCCCGCGCTCACCGCCCTGATTCCTCAGACCCAGGCGCTGACCCCGGCCTTCAAGGCGACTGAGCGCATGTTCAGCCAGACCACGGCCCCGATCCGCGACCAGATCCGCCCCTTCACCAGGCAGATCCTCCCCGTGCTCAACCACGGCAACGAAGCTTCCGAACCGTTCGAAAAGACCGTCAGGGGCTTCGGCAACTCACTCGGCGCCTTCAACACCTTCTTGAACGAGCTCTCCTACAAGCCCAAGGGCTCGAAGCAGAGCGTCCTCTTCTACCTGCCCTGGCTCAACCACAACTTCAACGCCTCCTTCAACCTCCAGGACGCCGGCGGGCCGATCCTGCGCGGCATGACGATGATTTCCTGCACCGGCGCGAGCCTGGGTTACGGGTTCGCCGAGCGCGAATTCGAACTGGGCAAAACCTTCCTCAAAACGCTTCTCGAACTGACGAACGTTCCGCGCGGCGAAGAGATTCCGGTCTCGTTCCCGACGAAAGCCGGGACTTGCGAATACAAACCGAAACTTGGCGGATGAGTAAGCGCGCCCCCAGCACTACGCAGCTCTTGGTTATCGCCGGCTTCGCGCTGTCGTGCTTCGGCATCCTGCTCTTCCTCTGGGTCACCTTCGGCGGACCGACCCCGTTCCGCGCCAAGCCCTACGAGATCAAGGTTCCCTTCAACGAGGCGACCCAGCTGGCCGAACAGTCCGACGTCCGCATCTCCGGCGTCAACGTCGGCAAAGTTCAGAGCATCGCCCTGGCGCCGAACGGCAAGCAGGCCCTGGCCACGGTCGACATCGACGACAAGTACGGGCCACTGCCGAAGTCGAGCCGGGCGATCCTCCGCACCAAGACGCTGCTCGGCGAGACCTACATCGAACTCACCCCCGGCGACGCGGACGGCCCGAAGCTCGCCGACGGCGGCACCCTGCCCGAGGCCAACATCGCCGAATCGGTCCAGCTCGACGAGATCTTCCGCACCTTCGACCCGGAAACCCGCGCCGCCTTCCAGAGCTGGATGCAGGAAGCGGCGGTGGCGATCGGCGGCCAGGGCCAGAGCCTCTCCTACGCGATCGGCGAGCTCGAACCCACCTTCACCGACCTCGACAAGCTCTTCCGTGTCCTAGACAGCCAGCGCCTCGCGGTCGGCCAGCTCTTCCGCAACGGCGCCACCACCTTCGAGGCCCTGCGCGGCCGCGAAGGCGAGCTCGCCAGCCTCATCCAGAGCTCCAACGCCGTCTTCCAGACCACGGCCCAGCGGGACCGCGACATCGAAGCCCTCTTCCGTGCCTTCCCGACCTTCCAGGACGAGTCGAGGCTGACGCTGAACCGGCTCAAAGCATTCGCCATCAACGCCGACCCGCTGATGCGCCAGCTGGTGCCCGCGGCCGAACAGCTCTCGCCGACCCTGATCGCCTTCGCCAGGCTGGCCCCGGAAGCCAAGGGCTTCTTCGAAGGCCTCTCGAAGGTGATCGGCCTCGCCCCGACCGGCTTCCCGGCCCTGCGCAAGCTGTTCCGTGACGACTTCCCGCCGCTGCTGCGCGCCGTCGACCCCTTCCTGCGCAACCTCAACCCGATCCTCACCGGCCTCAATCTCTACAAACGGGAGTTCACCTCCTTCTTCGCCAACGTCGCCGCGGCTACCAACGGAGAATTGACGATCGAAAACGCGGCCGGGGAAAACGCGCACTTCCTGCGGGTCATGAGTCCGCTCGGCCCCGAATCCCTCTCCACCTATCCCGGTCGCCTCACCACCAACCGCAACAGCGCCTATAGCCCGCCCCAGTGGGCCAAGGGTCTCGCCTCGGGTCTTCCGGGCTTCGACACCCGCCAGTGCGGCTCCGGCATTACCGCCGCGCTCAATCCAACGACGCCCACCGACAAGGGCTTCCAAGAACGAACCAAAACCGGCGACATCAAAGAATCCGAAAGCCTCTTCAACCGCCTGAAAAAGTTCGCCTTTGCCGAACAGCCCAGCAGCGGTTCGGTCCCCGCCCCTGCCTGCACCCAGCAAGCCCCCTTCTCGCCGATCTACGGCAGTGGCGCGGCCACGGCCTACCAGCACGCGCTGGAACAGACGGGGAATCCATAGATCCCCTGAGCGGGGTTGCTTTAGTTCCGGTGGGACGCCACAGCGCTGCCAGGGTCAGCGGTTGAGGCCAAGGACCCGAATCGGCGCTTCCGCCTCGACGGCGAACGCGTTATCGATGATCGGGACCGTGCGCCGTCTCCCGCCGACCCTCGCCGAAAACGTCTTGGCCCAGTCCGGGGCTATGCCGAGGGGACGAAGTGGGTCAGTCTGGCGCTTGGGGCCCGCCCAACCTTGTGAGTCTGGAGCAGCATGCCGTGACGGTATGCGAACACGGTGCTGCCGCAGGACGATGCGATCCGCACCGCCCTGAACATGCAGGTGACCCCCCTTCCCTGTACGACCAGAGGCCGGCGCCGGTCGGCGTGCGCCCGTACCGCGCTTCATTGAAGCGCAACCGCAGCGGGGCCGGCGCACCCAGCACTTCACGCGCTTCGACCCGCAGCTGAGGCGGCATGCCCCTTGTCGCCGGCTCGAGCGCCGAGAACGGCCAGCGCTCGGGCCCGGCCCCGGCAAGCAGCGCCAGGGTGCGGTAACGCCCAGCCGTCATCCCGAGGCCCCGATTGGCGCCTTCGAGGTCAGCGGTGGCCAGTACCTCGGGATAAGCGACATGAGCGGATGGAACCTCTACGCGCGCGTCGCGCCAATTGCCGACTGCAGTCGCTTTACCCCACCGGAGGGAACCCGACGGCTCTGCGAGGACACGCCCACGTCCGATCGGGCGGGATCGCTCGGATACGCATGGGATCTGAATGTCCGGAACGCTCGGCCTCGCTGCTCTCGTTGCTCGGCGAACCCCAGCGCGATGTTCGCCGGCAGGTCGAACGGTGCTCGAATCGCCGCCGCCCCCGCCCTTACCGAAGGCTGAAGAGAAGGGGCGGCCTCCCGGCCGCCCCTTCTCAATTCCACTTCTCCTACGAACTGCTCGGTAAGGCGCTACCTCAGGGCTTCGAGGTGCAGGTCCGCAGGACATCAGCCGACAGCTGCTGGCCGTCGTAGAACTTGGCGATGACGTGGGCCTGGATCTTGCCACCGACGCATTTGGCGCTGAGGACGCTGTGCTTCTTGCCTTTGTAGGTGAATTTTTTGTCGATCTTCAGCGAGAAGTCGGTCACCGAGCCGGCGCCATTGGCGATTTTCGGGATCGAGGAGACGCTTTTGAGACCGGTGCCGGATTTCTTGATTTTGACCGTGGTGACGACCGCGGTGACGATCGGCTGGGTCAGGTAGGCGTGGATGTAGAAGGTGGTCGTGCCGCCAGAGGTGCCACCGTTGAAGACGAGCAGCGGGCTCTTGGCGGGAATCGGCGCCTGTTCTGGGAATCCGACCACGAACTTGCCCAAGCCCGTGCCAATGATCGAGTCCGGGCAGGCCTTTTTGACGGCTCCCGTGTCGCGCGCCTGAAGCGCCCCGCTGGTGCACTTCGGGTAGCCCTTCACGTCTACCGCGGAGTTTTTCGCGTTAAGCAGAACTTCCTTGATCGGCGGCGGCTGGGTGCCATCGGAGGTGCGAACGTTGCCAGCGGCGGTGAAGGCGACCGGCGTGTATTTGCTCTTCGAGAGCGCCTTCGGCGTGACGCCGCTGGAGCCGTCGATGGTGACGATGAGGTTGCCGGCACGGACAACGGTGTCCTTGGCCGCCACGGCGACGCCGGCCACGGTGAGTGCGATGAGGGCCCCTAGGGCCATCGTTAGTACGAGGTGTTTGCGCATATCCCTATATCTCTCCTTTGCGGCCTGCCCATCGTGAGCCGTAGCCGTCGTAAAGCTTGCGTGGACTATCCCTCCAGCGGCTCAAACTACCACCCTGGGCTCTTAGGTAAACCCTGCGAGGCGCGCAAAAGAGCGCTTTTGAGCGGTAGCTTTCAGCGCTCGAGCATCGACAGCCGCACCCGCTCGCGCTCGGCCGCGGCGCCCTCGGCACCGAGGAAGGGGAGGGTGATCCAGAACATCAGGTCCGGCAGCCGGCTGGGGAGGCGGGCGGCGGCGCCGTGGAGGATCTCGCTGTAGAGCAGCTCGTTGACGCCGCCGGCCAGCGAGAGCGAGGTGATCCCCGGTAGCTCGACCGAGGTCTCGGCCCGGCCGGACTCGAGGAAGCCGGTGAACTGGCGCAGGGCGGCGTCGCGCCGGGCCAGCGCCTTGGGCCCGGCCGCCAGCACCTCGACGATCGCGAAGCGGGCCTCGTCGGGGTGCTCGGCGAGGTGATCGAGCAGCGCCCCCAGGCCGGCCGCGACCCGCTCCGCCCAGGGCGCTCCCTGTTTGGTCTCAAAGCCGCCGGCGGTGTCGCTGAGGAGATTGCCGAGGAGAACGTCGTAGGCGGCGAGGAAGCAGTCCTCCTTGCTGTCGAAGAGTTCGTAGAAGGTCTTGCGGGAGACGCCGGCGACGCCGATCACGTCGACCACGCGGGTCTCCGGGTAGCCCCGCTCGGAGACCACCTCGATCATCGCCTGGTGGATGCGGTTGCGCTGGGATTCGGTCACCGCCTCCCTCGGTAAACCGTGCCTCCCCCTCGGCAGCCGCTCGTTCAGCTTAGCCGCGCGTTTACTGGAAGCCACGCCGTGACTTTAGAGCAGAAGCCTGTTTCTGCATAGAATCGCCGAGGTCATGGAGGGGGTCCGGAAACTCGTATTGGCGCTTGCGCTCACGGCGCTGCTGGCGGCCGGCCTGGCCGCCTGCGGCGGCGACGCGGACGACTCGAGCGCCACCGGCACCGCCGCGACGAAGCAGGAGGCGCCGAGCTCCGGATCCGCCGACGCCGCGCCCGAGGACGACTCCGCCGCCGGCAGCACCAGCTTCCGCACTCCGGGTGGCGACAACAGCATCCAGAACTTCGGCGAGGAGGCGGACGCCGCCGAAGTCGACGCCGCCGGCGCGGCGCTCGCCGGTTACCTGCGGGCGCGGTCCGAGGACGACTGGGCCGGGCAGTGCGCCTACCTGGCGGCAGCGACGGTGGCGCCGCTCGAAGAGCTCGCCATGCGCTCGCCTCAGATCAAAGGCAAGGGCTGTGCGGCGGTGCTGCCGGCGCTGACGGCCGGCGCGCCGAAGTCCACCCGAGCCAACACGATGACCGCCGGCATCGCCAGCCTGCGCTTCGAGGGCGACCGCGGCTTCGCCCTCTACCACGGCACCCGCGGCGTCGACTACTTCGTCCCGATGACCAGGGAAGGCGGCGAGTGGAAGGTCGGCGCCCTCGCGCCAACCGAATTTCCCTAGCCGCGCTTAGGAGCCGATCCAGACGACCTGATCGCGGTCGGGCCCGACGCCGACCAGCCGGATCGGAACCTTGACGAACTCGGAGATGAAGCGAAGGTAGTCGCGCGCCGCCGGCGGCAGGTCGCCCTCCTCGCGGCACTCCTCGATGTTGGCGTCGAAGCCGGGCAGCTCCTCGTACTCCGGTGTGGCCGAGTGCAGGATCGACTGGTGGTAGGGGAAGCTGTCGAGCACGGCGCCCTCCTTGGAGCGGTAGCGGACCGCCACCCGCAGCGGCCCGATCCCGCTCAGCACGTCGAGCTTGGTGATCGCCAGCGAGTCCATGCGGTTGAGCCGCACCGCGTAGCGCAGGGCGACCAGGTCCATCCAGCCGCAACGGCGGCGACGCCCGGTGGTGGTGCCGAACTCGTGGCCGCGCTCGACCAGCTGCTCGCCGACCTCGTCGTCGAGCTCGGTCGGGAAGGGACCGGCGCCGACCCGGGTCGCGTAGGCCTTGGCGATTCCCCAGACCTCGGTGATGTCGGTCGGCCCGACCCCGGCGCCGACGGTGGCGGCCCCGGCAATCGGGTTGGAGGAGGTGACGAATGGATAGGTGCCGTGGTCGAGGTCGAGCAGGGTCGCCTGGGCGCCCTCGAAGATCACCGTCTTGTCGGCGTCGAGCGCGTCCCAGCAGAGCTTCGCGGTGTCGGCGATGTGGGGCTCGAGCCGGTGACCGAAGTTGACGTGTTCTTCGACCATCGTGTGCAGGTCCAGGCGCGGGTCCGGGACTCCGGCGGCGCCCTCGGGCGGCGCCTTTGCCTCCTCGCCCGCTTCCTTGCGCAGCTTGCGCCGCTGCACCGAGAGCTCGCGCAGCGCCTGCTGCTTGGGCTCCAGCGCGGCGCGGATCTTGGTCCGCAGGATCTTCTCGTCGAGCAAATCCTGAACGCGGATGCCGAGGCGCAGCGCCTTGTCGGCGTAACAGGGCCCGATCCCGCGCCGGGTGGTGCCGATCGAGAGCTTGCCGAGTTTGGTCTCGCCCGCCGTGTCGAGCAGCACGTGGTAGGGCATGATCAGGTGCGCGTTGGCGGAGATGCGGAGGTTGCCGACGTCGATGGCGCGCCGTTTGAGCCCGTCGATCTCGCTCAGCAGCACGGCCGGGTCGAGGACGACGCCGTTGCCGATCACGCAGGCCTTCTCCGAGTGCAGGATCCCCGAGGGGATCAGGTGGAACTTGAACTCCTTGCCTTCGCGCACGATCGTGTGGCCGGCGTTGTTGCCGCCCTGGAAGCGCACGATCACCTCAGCCCGCTCCGCGAGCAGATCGGTGATCTTCCCCTTCCCCTCGTCGCCCCACTGGGCACCGACTATGACCACGCCAGGCATGAGCGCTGGATTGTGACGGGGATGGGCCGCGGGCGCGTTGCGCGGGAGCAGTGCGACTCTTAGCGTCGATATTTGACGCCGTGCGCACAACGAGTGCGTTCTTTTCGGCCACGATCAGCCCATGGGGGCAGTCGCAAGCAAACGTAGCGCGAATCACGCTACATTAGAGGAAGTGAGTAAGACGCCGCCACCGGTCTCTCTGCGGCTCGGCCGTACTGGAAGCCGAGCCCTCGAGGATCTCGCTCAGCTGCGGGGAGTCAGCAAGGCTGAAGCGGCTAGACAGGCGATTGAGGAGGCGGCGGCTCGAGAGAAAAGGCGGAGCGGCCTTGCAGCCGAGGTTCGCCGGCTGATGTCCGATCCTGCGTACGTGGCTGAAGCCAAGGAAATAGTCGAGTTGATGGAGGAACTCAGTGGTCCGGGGTGATGTGCACGAGGTCAACGTCCCACGTGGAAAGGGACGCGAGCAACATGGACCTCGCTTTGCGGTGATTGTTCAGGCAGACAACATGATGGGCCTCTCTACGGTGGCCATCTGTCTTACCTCTAGGTCGGCACAGCCGGCCAGCTTTCATCCGGAGATATCGCTGGCAGACGAGAAGACGAGGGTTCTCTGCGAGATGATTCGAGCGGTGGACGCTCTGAGGCTGGGTGATCGTGTCGGCCATTTGAGTCTCGACGAGCTGGCTGGCGTCGACGAGGCCCTGGCCTTGATTCTGGATCTGGCCTAGCCGCTGACCGCCTGGGGCCGCGCTTCGATTCGTCGATCGGCCCCAAACAGCGGCACCTGCTCACAGATCTCAACTAAGCGTGAGACCGTGCGTGCACCAATCTGAGCCTCAAGCTCGCCCTCTTCGAGATTCGTGGTGACGAGAATTGACCGCTGCGCCTCGTAGCGCTCATTGACGAGCGCATAGAGCTGCTCCAAAACCCAGTCGGAGCGTTTCTCGGCGCCTAGGTCATCGATGTGGAGCAGGTCGACGGAGGTGAGGCGCTCGAAGAAAGAGAGATAGGAGTCGCCGCCGGGCTCGGAGTCGTAGGTCTGGCGGATCCGCGCCAACAACTTCGGCAGCGAGTAGATCGCGACCGAGCGGTTGTCCTCAAGCGCGGCTTTAGAGACGAGCATCGCCAGCGTCGTCTTGCCAGTGCCGGTGTCCCCCATCAGCCAGAGGCCGCGGCCGGTCTCTAAATTCGTCTCCAGGTTCGTCACCCACTTTCGCACGGCCTCAACGACCGCCGGCGCGATTTCGGTGCTGACCGGCGGCCGGTCGAAGGAGACGCCCTGGAACTTGCGGGGGATGACCGAGGCGACGCCGCGGTTGCGGCCACGGCGCAGGCGCGCCTCGCGGCACTCGCAGGAGCGCGCCTCGTCGCTGTCGTCGTCGAGGATCCAGCCGGAGCCGTCGCAGACCCCGAGCGCGCATGGGCCCTGGCCGCGGAACGGCTCGCTGCGGGCGACCGCCGGCATCAGAAGTCAGGCCCCGCTGGGACCGGCTGCTCGTCGCTGGGCTGCTCGATCGGCTGTTCCTGGCCGGAGAAGTCGGCGAATTTGGGGAAGCGGTCGAGGAAGACCAGCTTCCTGGTTCCGATCGGGCCGTTCCTGTGCTTGGCGATGATCAGGTCGGCGAGGCCGTCGGGCTCCTCGTCGGGGTCGCGGTAGTAGTCCTCGCGGAAGAGGAAGGCGACGACGTCGGCGTCCTGCTCGATCTGGCCCGACTCGCGCAGGTCGGAGAGCTGGGGCTTCGGCGGCGTCCGCTGCTCGGGCGCGCGCGAGAGCTGCGAGATCGCCACCACCGGCACCTCGAGCTCGCGGGCGAGGATCTTGAGGCCACGGCTGATCTGGCCGACCTGCTCGACCCGGTTGGCGCGATGGTCGTCGGAGCGCATCAGCTGCATGTAGTCGAGGATGATCAGGCCGAGCCCGCCGCGGTCCTGTTCCTGAGCGTGCAGCCGCCGCGCCTTCGCCCGCAGGTCGAGGATGCCGAGGTCGGAGGAGTCGTCGAACCAGAGCGGCGCCTCCTCGAGTTCGTTGCAGGCGCGCACCACCTTCGGCCAGTCGCGCTGGGAGACCTGCCCCTTGCGCAGCTTGTCGCCGGAGATCCGCGCCCGGCAGGCGATGAAGCGCTGAGCGAGCTCGACCTCGGACATCTCGAGCGAGAAGAAAGCGACCGGCATGTCCTTCTTCACCGCCACGTTTTCGGCGATGTTGGCGACCAGGGCCGACTTTCCCATAGCGGGCCGTGCAGCCACGATGATCAGGTTGCCGGGCTGGAAGCCGCCGGTGATCGCGTCGATGTCGCGGAAGCCGGCCGGGGTGCCGGTCATCTCGATCTCGCCGGTCGAGAGCTTCTCGAGCCGGTCGACCTCGTCGTGGAGGATGTCGCCGAGGATGCGGAAGTCGCTGGCCTGCTCTTTGTGGGCGACTTCGAAGAGCAGCTTCTCGGCCCGCTCGGAGAGCTCGCGCGGCTCGCCGGCGCGGTCGTTGACCCAGCCCTGGATCTCCTGACCGGCGCCAAGCAGCCGCCGCAGCAGCGAGTTCTGCTGGACGATCTCGGCGTAGTGCTTGGCGTTGCCGGCGGCCGGGACCTTGGCGGCCAGCTCGGAGACGTAGTGCTTGCCGCCGGCCTGGTCGATCATGTTGCGCTGGGTCAGCGCCTCGGCGACGCTGAGCTCGTCGACCGGCTTCGACTCCGCGTAGAGGTCGTGAGCGCATTCGAAGATCGCCCGGTGGCGGTCGAGGTAGAAATCGGCGGCGTTGAGCTTGACCTCGTCGATCACCCGCGTCAGCGCCGGCTCGGCGACCAGCATCGCCCCGAGCACGGATTCCTCCGCCTCGATGTTCTGCGGCGGGACGTGGGCTGATGATGGTTGTGGCATCTAAATCAGTGTCCGGAAGGGGTCGGCGGCAAGCGATTACGCCAGCCTGGTCAAACCTAGACAACGCGTGTCACCAGTAGTTGGCAGGTGGCTTTTGGGCGAGAACGAAGGCCAGCATTTTGCGTTTAACGATGTCCGGCACGCCTCCCATCAAGCCATGTCCCTATCATGTCGTGTATAGCGACATCCCCCCGACATCCCCGAGTGAAGAGGTAGGAGGCACCATGCCCGACCTTCTCTCCAAGCCGGAGCGAAAGCAGCTCGAGCACATGGAGGAGCGCATCAAGTGGTGGCAGGAGCAACTTCGCAAGGACCTCGCACCGACGGCGGCCGCTGCGGGGGAGGTCGAGGTTCCAATCGATCCCGAGTACGTCGAGAGATTCGTTGAAACCGCCCAGCGATTGTCTTCGCAGGTCCACAAAGAAGTTCCTCCGGATCTCGATCCCGCGGCGTTGGCAGAGATACGAGGACACCTGATCGATGGCCTCGAGGCTCTGAACGAGTTAGATGAGGCCCGGCCTCTGGATGCCGTCGATCTCTTCGTCGTCCACGCGGAAGCGGTGCGGCACATCGTGCGCGATGCGCTCGATGGACAGCCCGAGGGGGACGAATCGGACGCGCGGCAGCTCTTGGAGGGAATCTCGATGCAGCTGCCCGGAATAAGCCGTAAGGAATTGGGTCAGTTGATCGGAGTGGGAGAGAGGCAGGTTCAGCGTCTCTCCAAAGACGGGGGCACCCCCTCTCGCCGCCTTCAGCTCGTGGCGCGGCTGATCTCGCTGCTCTTCCGGTCCTGGACGCCCGCGGGGGTGGTCGCCTGGTTCCACAGGCAACGCGACGATCTGGAGGGGCGGGCGCCGATCGACGTTCTCGACGACGCTGACTTCGAGCAATCCCTACTGCTGGTCGCCCGACGTGGACGCGCTCAGCATGGCTCGTGAGCCCGCCACCCAGCAGACGAAGTTCGTCGACGTCGGCTTTCGCTACTCGAACTACGACACCCCTTTCTGGGTGAGGCCGAACAGCGACGAAGGGCGATGGCACCGGATCGGAGACGACCCGACCCAATATCTCAGCACGACGGTCGAAGGGGCGTGGGCGGAGCTGATTCGCGCCGAGGGCCTTCGTTCCGAGGCAGAAGTCGCGCTGCTCCGGATGCCCATGTGGGCGGCGGATCTAGACGTTCACCGGATTGCCGATTACGGAAGCTTCGAGAAGGCGGGTGAGGCCGGCTTTGCGCCCGATGCCCTGATCGACGAGGACTACTCCCGCTGTCAACGGGAGGGACGCCGACTACGCGAGGCGGGCTATCTGGGAGTTCTGGCGCCTTCCGCGGCCCTGCCTGGCTCCGTCAATCTGACGCTGTTCGGTCCCCGCATCGCATCTCGGTGGGGGATGCCGTCAGCGCTCGCATCATCGATACCAGCGACGAAGATCGCGGTGGGCTCGCCCCCGGAGGAGATCGTCGGCCAGGTCCGCCAGCGCGGCGAACCGGATCCCAGCTACGAGGCCTATCTAGCCGCCCGTCGTCAAGCGTCGCGAAAGCGGTCTGAGGAGTAGCCGGCTACTCCAGCCTCGCCCATGTGTAAGTGGATGTCGCTCGGCGGGATCCGTCCCTCCTCCTCCTGCTGGCGCTCGCCGCGGCGCAGCATGCGCTGGGTGAGGATGGCGAGGCTGAGGATCGCGGTGGCGCCGAGGCTGAGCTGGACGCTGAGCAGGCCTTCGCGGGTCCAGTAGACGTCGCGCAGGTCGAGCAGGAGCGCGGCCTCGTCGAAGGTCAGGCCCATGCCGATCCCCATCGGGACCGCGAGGTGATCCTCGAAATCGTCGTCCTCGGTCAGCAGCGCCGCCGTGCCGGAGGCGAAGGCGATCAGGATGCCGGGCACGAAATGGTGGATGTGGCGACCGCCGACGCTGACGTTGTGGAATGGCCACCAGTTGTCCCTGATGCCCCAGGTGGACAGGCGAACCACGGCGAAGGATCCGAGGAAGCCCGCCAGCAGGTTGAAGAGGACCGTTTCGCTGCGGGGAGCCTCGCTGTAGCCACGCACCGCCACGCCGACCGTGTCGGCCGCCGCGGCCGGCGCCGCTTCGATCAGTGGCTCATGGTCGTCGCGCTCGTGCGCCCGCCGCCGCAATAGCCGGCTGAACTGCCCCGCCACCACCGCCCCGGCCCCGCCGATCGCCACCACAGCAAGCCCAACGGTCTCCCGCTCCGACTTCGCCCACCCGAACCTGGTCCGAGCCCGAGCCCGGCGACTGATCCTCTTAGGCAATCGCGCCCTCACCCCCTGAGCCTACCCAGGCGCTAGTGAGCGCCCCGTGGGGAGGTGCCGAGAACGGAGCCAGTTTGCCCCGCCCGCAGGCACCTCCCCACGGGGCGCCCGCCTGGCCGAAGTAGCCCTACTTCTCCTCGGAGATGATCGTCTTGACCGCGGCGACGGTGCCGTCGGCAAGCTCGATCTCGACCATGAAGGTGCCGACTTCGCGCAGCGGCTGCTCGAGCCGGACGCGTTTTTTCTCGATCCGCAGGTCACGCGCCTCGCGCAGGGCGTCGACGATCTCCTTGGCGCCGACCGAGCCGAACAGCTTGCCGTCCTCGCCCGCCCGCTGGTGGATCGTCAGCACCGTCTTGCCAAGCAGGCCGGCGGCCTGAGCTTCGCGCTCGGTACGGGCTTTCTCGGCCTTTTCGGCGACCTCGCGGCGGCGCTGAGCTTCCTCCAGTGCTCCCGGGGTCGCCGGCTGGGCCAGCTTGCGGGGGATCAGGTAGTTGCGCAGGTAGCCGGGGGAGACGTCGATCGCCTGACCGCGCGCGCCGAGCGAGTCGACGTCCTGGAGCAGGATGGCCTGTGCCATCAGCGCTCTCCGACGTAAGGCAGCAGGGCGATTTCGCGCGCCCGCTTCACCGCCACCGAGAGCTGTGCCTGGTGACGGCGGGAAAGTCCGGTGACGCGGCGGCCGCGGGTCTTCCCCTTGTCGGAGAGGAAGCGCCGCAGCAGGTTGAGGTCCTTGTAGTCGACGACCTCGGCGTTGACGCGCGTGTACTTGCGCGGGCGAGCGCGATCGGCGCCACGGCGCCCGCGCTTGTTGTCTGAGTTGGTCTCTCGTGCTCTAGCCATTGGGCGCCGATGCTACAGATGTAAGCCGGGACGCCGCGTGGCGCCCCGGCCGCAGGCTAGAAGGGGATGTCGTCCTCGGAGCTGCCGCCTCCGCCTCCGCCACCGCCGCCGGCTGGGGCGCCTTCGAAGTCGGAGGTGTCGGCGGGGACGTCGCTGCTCGGCGTGAAGTCACCGCCACCGCCGTTGCCGCCGGTCTGGCCACCGCCGTCGCGCGAGCCGAGGAACTGGACCGAGTTGGCGACGATCTGGACCGCCTGCCGTTTACCGCTGCCGTCTTTGGCCTCCCACTCGCGCCAATCGAGGCGCCCTTCGACGGCCACGGGGCGGCCCTTGGCGAGGTAGGTGGCGCAGTTCTCGCCCTGCGCCCCCCAGACGGTGACGTTGAAGTAGTTGGGCTTGTCTTCCCATTCGTTCGTCTGGCCGTTCTTGCGGCGGGTGTTGACGGCGACGCGAAGCTCGCAGACCGCGGTGCCGCCGCCGATGTGGCGCAGTTCGGGATCCTGCGTCAGGTTCCCGGTAATCACCACTACGTTCACGTTCGAAGCTGCCAAGGCGCTCACTCCTCTGAAGTTGGTTGCTGAATTCCAGTCTAAGAGCGGCGGCGGCGCGACCTCTCCCCCGCGGCGAGCGCATTCCTCGCAAAGAGCGGGTGGAAGGCGCTACTCGTCGGAGTCGTCGGGGGAGTCGCCGCGATCGTCGCGGGCCCCCGTCGCACTGCGCTCGCGCGGCCCCGGGGCGGCGCTGGTCGCCGGCGGCACGATCACCGGGGCGTCGGGGTCGACCCTGAAGATGCGGAAGCGGAGGACGCCGTCGGCGACCTTGAGGTTGTGATCCAGCGAGTCGAGCAGCTCGGTCGGCGCCTCGAAGCGGAACCAGCGGTAGTCCGCCTCGGTCCGCTTGTTGATTTCGAAAGCCATCTTGCGCAGGCCCCAGCTGTTCTCGTGCTTGAGAGCGCCAGCGGCCTCGATCTGACCGCGGGCGTCCTGCACCAGCCCGTCCCGTGCGGGGGCGTCCAGTTGGGGGTCCAGCATCAGGACCAGCTCGTATTCGCGCGGGGCTGCCAAAACGGCGAGGGACTATAGCGGCGCGATTCGCGCAGGGGGCGCCCGTCAGTGCGGGGCGAACTCCGCCGAGCCGTCGTCGGG
>JBAQZI010000058.1:0-9159 GCA_049790835.1 Solirubrobacterales bacterium | reverse complement strand
GCCAGCTCCAGGGCCGAGGTCTCGGTCGCCGCGGCGGGGGCGACGCGGTTGACGAGGCCGAGCCGCAGCGCCTCGTCGGCGCCGACGGTGCGGGAGGAGAGCAGCAGGTACTTGGCGGCGGCGAGGCCGCAGAGGGTGACCAGGCGGGCGGGGCCGACCGGGACGCCCAGCGCCGCGCCGGGGAAGCGCATCCTCAGATTGGCGCCGCCGACCCGCATGTCGCAGGCGATCGCGATCTCGGCGCCGCCGCCGACGACGTCGCCGTGGCAGGCCGCGATCGTCGGCCTGGGGAAGGCGACGATGGCGTCGTAGAGGTCGGCGAAGAGCTGCATGCGGCGGACCTGGCCCTCCGCGTCGAGCTCCTCACGGACGTCGGCGCCGGCGGAGAGGCCGAGGTGGTCGGCGGAGCTGATCACCAGCACCCGCACCGCCTCGTCGCCGCGCGCCGCCGCCAGGTGCTCGAGCAGCTCGACCAGCATCTGGGCGTTGATCGCGTTGCGCGATTTCTCGCGTTCGAGGCGCAGCAGTGCGACTCCGTTCTCCTCGACCGCGTAGCTGGTCAACTGCATCAAGTTCTCGTCCTTCAGGGCCTGAAAGTTGATGCAGTTCGGCTGCAGGGCTCGTTCATTCGCCGGAACCTAGCCGCTCGACCAGCCGCTCGGTCTCGTCGGCCGCGCTGGCGACCAGCGCCTCGACCTCGGCCTTCGGCTCGCGGAAGCGCCCGAGCACGTAGGCGGCGACGATCTCGGGGTCGGTCGAGTCGGGTCGCCCCACCCCCACCCGTACGCGCCAGAACTCGGTGTCGCCGAACCCCCGTTTGAGGCTCTTGAGGCCGTTGTGCCCGGCCAGGCCACCGCCGAGGCGGGGCTGGATCTCGCCGAACGGGAGGTCGATCTCGTCGTGGAGGACGATCGTGCGCTCGAGCGGCACCTTCAGCGAGCCACGGGCCGGGCCGGCGGAGTCGCCGGAGGCGTTCATGAAGCTGAGCGGCTGCAGTACCGCGACTCTGGGCCCCCCGGCACCCATCCTGCCTTCGGCGATCAGCCCGTTGAACTTCTGCTTCGGCTTGCCCAGATCCCAGCGCCGCGCCAGCTCCTCGGCGACCGCGAAGCCGATGTTGTGGCGAGTGCCGGCGTGCTCGGGACCGGGATTGCCAAGGCCGACGATGAGAATGCGGTCGCTCCCATCGCCGCTGTCCATATGACGGCGACGGAACAGCGACAAGTACTACTCGCCCTCGGAGTCGCCCGAATCGCCCTCGGAGTCGCCCTCGCCCTCGGCGGCCTCGCCGACCAGCTCGGTCTCCTCCTCGACCTCGGGCTCGGGCTCTTCCTCGACCCGCGGCGGCGAGAGGGTGACGATGGTGATCTCCTCGGGATCGTCGGCGACGAAGGTGACTCCCTCGGGCGCGGCGACGGCGGAGAGCTGGAAGGTGTCGTTGATCTCCATCGCCGAGACGTCGGCGACGATGTGATCCGGGATGTCGGTAGGCAGCGCTTCGACCGTGATCTCACGGGTGACGTGCTCGAGCACGCCGCCGCCTTTGACGCCGGGTGCGATGTCGGCGCCCTCGAGCTCGATCGCGACCTCGGCCTGGATCGCCTCGTCGAGCTTCACCGCCTGCAGGTCGATGTGCTGGAGGCTGCCGCGGACCGGGTGCAGCTGCTGCTCCTTGACCACGACCGGGACGGCTTTGCTGCCCTCGACCTGGAGGTCGAAGAGCGCCGCTCCCTCGCTGATGACCGCTCGTACGTCACGTTCGGAGACCTGGAAGGCGGTCGCCTCCGAGCCGCCGGAGTAGACGACGCCGGGCACCAGGCCCTTGCCGCGCAGGCGGCGGGTGGTGCGGGAGCCGAACTCCACGCGGGGAGCGACCTTCAGGGTTGAGCGTGCGCTGGCCATCGGACGGGAGAGAATAGAGAACCCGGGGAATTCGGAACGTGTGGCACTCTTCGCCCGTGGCTGACGACTCCAAGATTCCCAAGGGCCGGGTCCGGCGCTCGGCCAAGCTGGGCTCGATCGTCGGCGTCCAGGGCGCCCGTTACGCCGGCACCAAAGCTGCCAACGTCGGCCGCTCCGAGGAGGGTGGCAAAGAGAAGCTGGAGCAGCGCCACCTGGAAACGGCGATGAAGATGGTCGGCGCCCTGGGGCAGATGAAGGGCGCGGCGATGAAGCTCGGCCAGTTCGCCTCCTTCATCGACACCGAGTTCATTCCCGAGGAGTACCGCGAGGTCTATCAGGAGCAGCTGGCCAAACTGCGCACCGACGCGCCGGCGATGCCCTGGGAGAAGGTCGTCAAGGTGCTGGAGGAGGAATACGACGGCGAGCCGCTCTCCGAGTTCTTCGCCGAGATCGAGACCGAGGCTTTCGCCGCCGCCTCGATCGGCCAGGTGCACCGGGCGGAGCTGCTCGACGGCCGCGCGGTCGCGGTCAAGATCCAGTATCCGGGGATCGCCGAGGCGCTCGACGCCGACCTCCGCAACGCCGGCACGATCGTGCGCCTGGCCAAGGCGATCGCCCCCGGCCTCGACGCCAAGGCGATCGCCGAGGAGCTGCGCGAGCGGATCATGGAGGAGCTCGACTACGAGTACGAGGCGCAGAACCAGCGCTTCTTCGCCCGCGCCTTCCGCGACCACCCGTTCATCTACGTGCCCGAAGTCGTCACCCGGCTCTCGCGGCGGCGGATCCTCGTCACCGAGCTGGTCACAGGCATGGACTTCGAGCGGATCAAGGAGCTGCCGCACGAGGAGCGCAGCCGCTTCGGCGAGATCGTCTTCCGCGGCAGCCTCGGCTCGATGTTCAACCTCCAGCACTTCAACGCCGACCCCCACCCCGGCAACTTCATCCTCATGGAGGACGGCCGCGTCGCCTTCCTCGACTTCGGCATGACCAAGAAGCTCGACCGCGAGCAGATCGTGCTCGAGCAGCGCGCCTTCGACGCCGCCTCGCGTGAGGACCCGGAAGCGTTCCGCCAGGCCCTGCACGACCTCGGCTTCGTCAAGAAGCCCTCCAAGCTCGACGCCGAGCGGCTGCTGGAGCACATGGGCGCGGTCGGCGGCTGGTACATCGAGGACCGCGAGATCGAGATCACCCCGAAACGGGTGATGAAGATCATCGAGTCGACCAACGACCCGCGCTCGGAGTACTACGACCTGATGCGGCGCGAGTCGATCCCGGCCGAGGAGCTGATGGGACGGCGCATGGAAATCGGCGTCGTCGCCGTGCTCGGCCAGCTCCGCGCCAAGCGCAACTGGCACCGGATCTTCCGCGAGTGGGTCTACGCCGACCCGCCGGCGACCGAGCTCGGCCAGCAGGAATGGGAGTACTTCGAGGAAAGAGGAGTCAAGCGGACGCCGGGACTTGCCGAGATCAGCTGAGACGGCAGGCCGGATCACCAGAGGAGGAACGATGCAACGGATCAAGCGCGGTTGGGGATTGACGAAGAAAAGCTGGGCGTTGCTGAACGGGCACCGCGAACTGATCCGCTTCCCGATCTACGGCGCCGTCGCCACCAGCCTGCTGGCGATCGTCACCCTTGGCCCCGGCCTCTACCTGCTCGACGACGGCAGCCTCGGCGGCGCGATCCCGCTGCTGGTGATCGGCGTCTACGTGCTCAGCGTCGTCGGCTTCTACTTCAGCGTCGGCCTGGCGGCGGCGGCCGACAGGATCTTCCGCGGCGAGGAGGCGACGGTCTCCGACGGGCTCGCCGTTGCCCGCGAACGCTTCAGCCAGATCTGCGGCTGGGCGGCGATCTCGACCGCGATCAGCGTCCTGATGGGGGTGCTCGAGAACCAGGGTGGAGTCTTCGGAGACATCGCCGCCCGCCTGGTCGGCATGGCCTGGTCCCTGGTCACCTTCCTGGCGGTGCCGGTGATCGCGATCGAGGGCACCGGCCCGGTCGAGACCCTGAAGCGCTCGGCCTCGATGTTCCGCGAACGCTGGGGCCAGCAGATCACCGGCAACATCGCGATCGGCGCCGCCGTCGGCCTGCTCGGGTTGCTTCCAGCGGTGCTCCTGATCGTGGCCGGCGTCGTCCTCTGGTCCTCGGCCTCCTTCCTCGGCGCCCTGCTGGTCGTGATCGGCGCCCTCCTCTTCGCGATCGCGATGCTGATCTCCCGCGCGCTGAACGGCATCTTCGGCGTCGCCCTCTACCGCTACGCGCTCGACGGCGAGACGGTCGGCGGCTTCACCCGGGACGAGCTGGAGTCGGCGGTGAAGGTGAAGAAGGGCAAGCGCAACGCCCCGCCGACGGCTACCCCCGGCACCGTCTGATCGCCCTTCCAAATAGCCTGCCGCAACTCGAAGTCCGAAACCTGACCAAGCGCTACGGCCAGACCGTCGCCGTCGACGACCTCTCCTTCGCCGTCGAGGCCGGCCGCGTCACCGACTTCCTCGGCCCCAACGGCGCCGGCAGCGGCGGTCTCGTCCTCGCCGCCTGGGCGGCGGGCCCTGGCCGCGATCGGGACCCTGCTGATCTGCGAGCGCGACGTCGCCGACTGACCGCGCTTACCGTTTTTGGGCCCCTATAGGGGCCTCAACTCTGGATACGCGCGAAGAGGCGCGGGTCGTTGGAGCAGATGCCGCTGACGCCCATCGCGATCAGGTCGCGCATCCGCTTCTCGTCGTCCACGGTCCAGGCGATCAGCTCGACGCCGGCGAGCTTGCAGATGCGGGCCAGGCGGGCGCTGACGAGCGGGTGGTAGACCCACATCGCCTCCACCTCCAGCTTCGGCAGCTGCTGGGCCGCGAGGCCAGGTAGGCGGTAGCGCATCCCCCGCAGCGCCGCCAGCATCGCCGGCCGGGCCCAGCGCTTCGAGGCCCAGTCTTTGGTCACTTTGGGATAGGTCCAGCCACGCCGCAGCTCCGGCGCCAGCTCGAGGATGCGGCCGAGCGAGTAGAGCTCCATCGTCGAGATCATCGCCCGCTCGCTCAGCCCGCGCTCGCGCAGGGCGTCGACTAGCTCCTCCTCGCGGCCGGGCAGCTTGATGTCGAGGTCGAGCTCGACCTCGTCCAGGGGCGGCGCGAGGAAGGCGTCGAGGGCCTCGGTCAAGGTCAGCGGCGTGCGGCGTGCGGCATCGCTCCAGTCATGCGCTATGACCAGCGGCGCCCGCTGCTCCAGCGGCAGATGCGCGTCCCGCAGCCAGAGCACGTCGAGCTCGATCGTGTCGACCCCGGCCTCGACCGCGGCGGCGAAGCTTTCCAGGGTGTTGCCGGGGACGATCGCGTCGGCCCCCTTGTGGCCGACCAGGCGCAACCGGTTGGGTGCCTCGACAGCCAGGGTTCTAGAAGAGCTGGTTCTCGCCGGCGAAGATCTCGGAAACCGAGTCGTCGGTGAAGATGCGCCGGATCGAGTCGGCGAAGGTGCCGGCCGTGGAGAGCACGGTGATGTTGTCGGGAGCACCGGGGCGCAGCGGCAGCGTGTCGGAGACGACGATCCGCTCGATCCCGGAGTTCTCGTAGGCGAGCCGCTCGTAGGCGGGGCCGGAGAAGACGCCGTGGGTGGCGCAGGCGATCACCTTGGCGGCGCCCTCGTCGAGCACGGTCTGGGCGGCGGCGCAGAGGGTGCCGGCGGTGTCGATCATGTCGTCGACGAGAACCGCGGTGCGGTCCTTGACGTCGCCGACCACGTAACCGATCTCGGCCACCTGCTGAGCCGGGCGCTCCTTCTCCATCACCGCCCAGTGGGTGCCGACGCGGCGGGCGAAGTTGCGCGCGGTCTTGACCCGGCCGGCATCCGGGGAGACGATCACCAGCTCCTCTGTCAGCTTCTGGTCGACGAACCACTGGGTCAGCATCGGCATCGCCGTCATGTGGTCGACCGGGACGTGGAAGAAGCCCTGAACCTGGCCGGCGTGGAGGTCCATGGTCAGGACCCGGTCGACCCCGACCCCCTCCAGGCATTTGGCGACGATGCGGGCGGTGATCGGCTCGCGCGGCGCCGACTTCTTGTCCTGGCGGGCGTAGCCGTACCAGGGCATGACGGCGATGATCCGATGGGCGGAGGCGCCCTGCGCCGCGTCGATCATCGTCAGCAGCTCGATCAGCGAGTCGTTCGGGGTCATGTCGCTCTGCTCGTTGGCGCAGGTCGACTGCACGATGAAGACGTCGGCGCCGCGGATCGACTCCTCGTAGCGGCAGTAGACCTCGCCGTTGGCGAAGGTCTTCAGGGTCACCTGGCCGAGGTCGATGTCGAGCTTGCCGGCGACTTTGGCGGCCAGGTCCATCGAGCTGCGGCCGCCGAAGACCATCATCCGCTTCGAGTAGTCGTGGGGGATCGCGCTGGACACGCTGGGACGCTCTTCGATCGTGCTCACCGGTTCTGTTCCTCTCGCATCTTGGCGGCCTTGGCGGCCGCGTATCCGTCGATGTTCCGTTGCGCGTTCTCGCTCACGGCCAATGCCCCTTCCGGAACGTCGTCCCTGATCACCGCGCCGGCGCCAGTGTAGGCGGAGTCCCCGACTTCTACCGGGGCGATCAGCATCGTGTCGACGCCGATCCGCACATCGCGGCCGATCGTCGTGCGGTTCTTGCTGAATCCGTCGTAATTAGCGGTGATCGTGCCGGCGCCGAGGTTGCTGCCCGGGCCGACGTCGGCGTCGCCGACGTAGGCGAGGTGCGGGACCTTCGAGCCCTTGCCGATGTGTGAGTTCTTGATCTCGACGAAGGTCCCGGCCTTGGCGCCGGCGTCGAGCAGGGCGCCCGGCCGCAGATAGGCGAAGGGGCCGACCGAGCAGCCGTCGCGAACCTCGCACTCGACCAGGTAGGAGTGGATGACCTCGGACTCGACGCCGACGGCGCTGTCGACCAACGTGGTCAGCGGGCCGACCACGGCGTGGGCGCCGACCTGGGTCTCGCCGCGCAGGCTGGTGCCGGGCTCGATGCGGGCGTCGGCGGCGATCTCGACGCCGGCGTCGATCCAGGTCGAGCCCGGGTCGACGACGCTGACCCCGGCCAGCATGTGGGCCTCGAGCAGGCGACGACGGGCCTCGTCCTCGACCGCCGCGAGGTCGACCCGGTTGTTGACGCCCATCGTCACCGCTGGGTCGGCGGCGCGGTGGGCGGCGACCGTGTGGCCGGCCTCGCGCAGGGCCGGGAAGACGTCGGGCAGGTAGTACTCGCCCTGGGCGTTGTCGTTGCTGAGGCCGGCGAGGGCCGCGGCCAGCGGCGCGGCGTCGAAGGCGTAGGTGCCGGCGTTGATCTCGCGGATCGCCAGCTGCTCGGGACCGGCGTCGCCGGCCGCTTTGGCCTCGACCACGCGCTCGACCTCGCCGGACGCGGCGCGGACGACGCGGCCGTAGGAGGCGGGGTCCTCGAGCTCGATCGTCAGCATCGTCGCCGCCGCCGGCGAGGCGGCGTGGGCTTCGAGCAGGCCGGCGATCGTCGCCGCCGAGAGCAGCGGCACGTCGCCGGAGAGGACGAGCACGGTCTCGCTGGCCTCGATCAAGGGCAAGGCGGCGCGGATCGCGCCGCCGGTGCCGTCGGCCCGCGGCTGCTCGACCGTCTCGACATCCTCGGGCAGTCCGGCCGACAGGTCCATCCCGGGAGAGACGATCGCGGCGACCCGCCCCGCCCCCGCCTCGCGAGCGGCCAGGATTGGCCAGGCGACCATCGCCCGCCCACAAACGGGGTGCAGCATCTTCGGCGTGGAGGAACGCATGCGCGTTCCTTTCCCCGCCGCCATGACGAGAACCAGGGGCGAACTCACCCCCGGATCGTATTGGTGGCGGACCGGCGCCGCCGGATCAGGCGCGGCGTGAAAGGTCTTTGCCCACGAGAGCGACCGAGGTGAGCGTCCAACCGGCGAAGATCAGGTCGATTCCGACCAGCAACCCAATCGCCCAATCAGCGGAGCTCGGGAACTCGACCAGGACGAGGATGCCGATGACCAGGCCGCAGACGCCGCTGAGGCCGACCAGGCCGGCATTCTGCTGACCGCGGGCCATGAAGGCGATGACCGTGCGGGTCAGGCCCATGAAGAGGAAGTAGATGCCGAGCACCAGGGTCAGGGTGAGGGTGCCGTTGTGGGGCTCGACGATCAGCCAGACGCCGACGATCACGGTCAGAACCGCCCAGATCAGGCGCAGCACGACGGTCCCGATCGAGTGCGCCGAGAAGGCGGCGGCAACCAGGAAGGCACCGGCGATGAGGAGGATCCAGCCGATGAAGATCGCGGTTCCGACCGAGGCCACGGCGGGAACGAGGATCGCGATGCAGCCGATCAAGATCGCCAGCACGCCGACGGCCATCAGCGCCTTCCAGCTGCGCGCCAGGCCGGCGCGGACCTCCGGGTCCATCGAGGCTCCTCCGATCTCCATGTCGGAGACCCTAGGCGCCGACACGGACGGCTGGGCGCGATTTGAGCTGGGGAGCCCGGACTCGAACCGGGATAGCTGGCGCCAAAAGCCAGAGGCCTACCATTGGCCGACTCCCCAAGGGGCGATGGAGTTTTACTCGTCCGCCGGGCTTCGAGTCACTTTGCCGCCCTTGGCACCGGGCTCCAGGGCGGGGCCACGCGGGGAGGCGATGCCAAGAACGCGCATCGCCTTCAGGCCGAGGCCGAGCTTCTCGCGACCCTCGGTGGCGGATACGTCATGGCCGCAGAGCTCCTTCACTCGCTCCAGACGGTAGCGCACGGTGTGGCGGTGGGTGAAGAGCTGCTTGGCGGTGGCGGCGACATTGCCGTCGTTGTCGAGGTAGGCCTCGACCGTCGCCACCAGCTCGGTCTCGTACTGCTCGTCGTAGCGGGAGAGCGGCTCGACCGTCTCCGCGTAGAAGCGTTCCAGCTCGCCCGGGTCCTCGCTCATCGCCGGCAGCAGCAGGCGATAGGCGCCGGTGTCCTCGAAGGCGAGCAGGGAGTGGCCCTCGGCTTCGCCGACGTTGACCGCCAGCCGCGCCTCGCTGCCGGCCCGGTAGAGGTCGACCGGGTCGGCGCAGCGGCGGCTGCGCCCCGTCGTCATGTGGAAGCCGGAGAGGCTGTCGTCGAGCTCGCGGGCGAGGCCGGCGGCGGCGCGGGCGAGCCGCTCGTCGTCCTCGGCCGGCACGATCACGGCGATTTCAGCGGCCACCTCGCCGTCCAGGGTGGTCGCCAGCGAGCCCTGGGCCAGCGCGCGCAGCGCCCGCATCGCCAGGGTCAGCACCCGCCCTCGCCACTCCCCCGTC
>JBAQZI010000057.1:0-7133 GCA_049790835.1 Solirubrobacterales bacterium | reverse complement strand
GGCCCTGCAGCAGACCCGCGGCGGCGACCGCCGGCAGCGGCGCCAACACCGCGAAGTCGCGCTCGCGCCCGCTGATTTCCTCGCCGAAGCGGCGGCAGCTGGGACAGCTGCGCAGGTGGGCACGGAGATCGCGGCGACGAGTAACCCGGCCGTCGCCGTCGGAGAGCGCTTTGGCCACCGTCTCGCAGTTCATGTCCCGGCCCTCATCCATCTGCCGCAGGCTCAGCCGCGCCTCGTAGAGGGTCTGACGGGCGACGGCGCCCGAGGTGCCGAGCGCGGTCCCGATCGCGTCGTAGTCGAGGCCCGAGAGCTCGCGCATGACCAGGGCCCCGCGCTGGCGATCCGGCAGCTCGTCGAGGTCGGAGATCAGTCGCCGCAGCCGTTCCCGCGAAGCCGCCTCCTCGGCCAGCCCCGATCCCGGTGCCGGCAGCTCGGCATCGAGCTCGCGCGTCTCGCGGCGACGGCGCAGCAGCTCGATCGACTCGTTGTGGGCGATCCGGTAGAGCCACGGCTTCAGCTCGATCTTCCGCTCCTCCCCCGGCAGCGCCCGCAGCACCTTGACCATCGTGTTCTGCAGGGCGTCCTGGGCGTCCTGCGGACTGCCGACGATCGCCAGGCAGTAGCGGTACAGCCGCTGGTGGTAGCGGGCGAAGATCGCCGCGAAGGCATGCTCGTCGCCCCTGACCGCGCGCCGCGCCAGGTGACCGTCGGAGAGGACGCGACCGAGCCCCGCGCCAGAGCGGCCGGCGGCGGGGGTCGCCACTTCGCTCATCTGCAGCTGCCCACATCGAATGCCATCCCTTCAAAGGGTAGGGGGAGAACCGCTTCATCTCTGAACGGGCGCCACGGCACGCCTGTCAGGCCCAATCGCGGACCGGGGAATCGGCCTCCGGCCTGACTGGCTTGGTTTTGGGTTCGCCCAGCAGGGAATGTGATCAAGGCGGGCCAGGCGCGAAGTCGCGGTCGAAGACCGCGACGACCCCAGACAACCGCCTTACCAGGGAGGAACCATGTCCACCGTATTGATCGTGATCATCGTCGTAGTGGTGCTGATCGTCGTCGCCCTGCTCGTCGCCGCCGCCAACCGGCGTAAGCAAACCCAGCAGATCGCCGCGGCACAGGTCGAGGCCAAGCACGACGACGTCGACCACCATCGTGAGCAGGCCCGCGACGCCCGCACCGAGGCCGAGCTGGCCGAGGAGCGCGCCAAACGCGCCGCGGCGGAAGCCGACCTCAACGAGCGCCGGGCGAGCGAGCGCGAGCAGGAGCTGAAATAGGCAGCAGGATCAGTACCACTTGCCGCGGGCGAAGCCGCCGAAGGCGATGAGCCCGATCAGGGTGACGATCAGCCCGAGCCAGAAACTGACGACGAACATCAGGACGATGCCGACGATGACGATGATCCCGCCCAACGAGATGCCGAGCCCTGAGCCTCTGTCCGCTCTATCCATGGTTCCTCCTTCGTGCTCCCTTGTCCCGCCGCAGGCACAGCTACCCGTCCCGGCCCGATCGAACCGTTTCTCGGCGGCGAGCTCGAAACGAACGCCGCCGGCTTGCGCCTCTTGGCTCGACGTCCCAATTTGGGGCGTCGAGCCGTTTCGCTTACGCCAGTCAGCGGCTTTGGGCTAGCTAAATACGGCCTTAGCGGCAACTATGATTGATCGCTTAGGGCTTCTCCACCGTTGCCTAGGTAGGAGCAAACTCGAATTGCCGCCCCCAGATGGAAAGAAGGAGATTCATGGAGCCCGAACCCGCCCCTCAGGCCGAGAAGCTGCCGACCCGACTTGCCACCCAGCTCGCCCCCTCGACACGGGATGCCCTCGGGCATCCGGTACGCCGGCAGATCCTGCGAGTGCTGAACGAGAGCAGCGAGCCCCGCAGCCCCAGTGAGATCGTGGCGGTGGCCCTGCCCCATGCCAGCGTCAGCGTCGTCAGCTATCACGCGCAGGTGCTGGCGACCTGCGACAGCGTCGCAGTCACCGGCACCCGGCACGTTCAGGGCGACGTCGCCCGCCTCTACGCCTCCAAGGTCGCCGGCGACGAGCAGGTCGCCGCGGTCCTGCAGGCCACCCGCGGGCTCGACCGTTGGGCGGTGGATCCGCAGTAGAGCCGGCTCCTTCGTGCGACCATCCAGGGACGGTGGGCGACTTCCTGGTCAAGAAAGACGATTTGCGCGAGTGTCGCGTCGCCGCTTCCGCGGCGCCTGCGGTCGCGGCCGGGCAGGCGCTGCTGCGGGTCGAGAGCTTCGGCATGACCGCCAACAACGTCACCTACGCGGTGATGGGCGAGGCGATGTCCTACTGGGACTTCTTCCCCGCCGCCGATGGCTGGGGACGGGTGCCGGTCTGGGGGTTCGCCACGGTCGAGCGCAGCGAGGCCAGCAGCGTCGCGGAGGGGACGCGGCTGTACGGGTACCTGCCGCCGTCCTCGCACCTGGTGGTGACCCCGGTCGACGCCGACGCCAGCGGCTTCGTCGACGGCTCCCCGCACCGCGCGGCGCTGCCCTCGGCCTACCACCGCTACCTGGCGAGCGACGGCGACCTCTTCTACCGGACCGACACCGAGGACATGCAGATGCTGCTGCGGCCGCTCTTCTTCACCTCCTTCCTCGTCGACGACCAGCTCGCCGACGAGGAGCTAACCGGGCGCGGGCCGATCGTGATGTCGAGCGCCTCCAGCAAGACGGCGATCGCCGCCGCCTTCCTGCTGGCGCGGCGCCAGGGGGTCGAGCTGGTCGGCCTCACCTCTGCGGGCAACGCAGAGCTCGTCGCCGAGCTGGGGATCTACGACCGCACCGTCGCCTACGACGCGATCGACTCGCTCCAGCGCGGCCCCGCCACCTACGTCGACTTCTCCGGCGACGCCGCCGTGCGCCAGGCGGTCCACTTTCACTACGGGGACGAGCTGGCCCACAGCATGGCGGTCGGGGTCACGCACTGGGAGGACTTCGGCGGAGGCGGAGGCGAGCTGCCCGGCCCACAGCCGAGCTTCTTCTTCGCCCCGACCCGGGTCGGCAAGCGCGCCAAGGATTGGGGACGCGCGGGCCTCGAGCAGCGCGTCGCCGACGCCTGGCACCCCTTCTGCGAGTGGACGGGCGGATGGCTGCGGACGATCCCCGGCGAGGGTCTCGAGGGAGCCCGCGGCGCCTACCTCGAGGTGCTCGAGGGCCGGGTCGATCCGCGCACTGCGCACGTGATCTCGCTCGGCGCCTAGATCGTCCGCCCGACCCAGAACTGCATCAAGTTCTTACCCTTGAAGGATGAAAACTTGATGCAGTTCGAGTCAGTTGCCGGTTGCCGAGAAGTGCTGGTAGTCCTTGGGCCAGGGCCAGTTGCCGCCCCACTCCCAGCCGGCGGCCGCGAACGCCGCGACGACCGGGCCGCGACGGTGGATCAAGCCCTTCGCCCGCTGCGAGCGATCGGCGTAGGGGGCGCCGGCCGGCGGCGAGACGTACCCCGACTCGGTCACGTACGGGTTCTCCAGCGGGTTGAGGTCGAGCGCGCGCCCGTAGGCGTGCTCCGACCAGACCCCGCCGCTGCCGGCGACGAAGCGGCAGTTGAAGGCGGAGGTGTTGTCGGCGGCCATGCTGCGCCGATCGTCGCCGCCGTAGGCGTCGACGAGGCGCATCTGGCGGATTGGGTAGCGGAGGCGGAACAGAGTGCGCATCGCGCCGAGCATCGCCTTGGCCTGGTCGCGGTGGACGACCAGCCTTCCCCGGTGGACCCCGCCGTCGAAGCCCCAGTGGGTGAGGGTGAGCAACCGCAGCTCAACGAAGCCGACCGGACAGCCGCGGTGCCAGGAGATGCCGCTCATCCGCTTCCGCGTGGTGGTGTCGATCGGCTCGGCGCGGCCGTGGAAGGCGGAAGCCTCGGCGACCCGGGTCTCCGCCGCCGGAGCACCACCGGTGCCAAGGATGACAGCGAGAACGAGCGCCATGACGGCCTTCACGAGGGTGAATTTACCGAGGTCAGGAACCCTGTGTGTGCTTTTAGTGGGCGCCCGGCAGTGCCGCAAGGCCCTTCGAGACCAAGTCGCGCTCGTCACAACTCACGAGACTCCGATCACCCTCTCCGACCGCGGCAACATAGGCAGCGTCATAGACGGAGATGGAGTGGCGCTCGGCCAGCTCAGCGGCCCGAGTCATGAGTGCCCCCGTGGAGAAGATGACACCACCATCGTCAGCAATCCGCTCCAGTACGGCGAGCAGAGGCGCAACGACGCTGGGTTTCCTCCATGCGCGAACGGCAACGTTCGCCACCTCATAACGAGCGAGATCCAGGGTGGCGAGAGTGGCGGAGGCGCCCAGCAACGCGGTGGCGGGAGCATGGTGGGCGTCGTCCGGATCGAAGGCTGCAAGCACAACGCTCGCGTCGAGCAAAAGCGTGCTCATGGCCCGGGCCTCGTCGCCTTCACCAGCTCGGCGACATTGCCCCCGTGGCCAGCGGTAGCTTCACGCAGCAGCTCTTGGATCGCAGCGGCTCGATCGGCACGTCGGCGGCGGATCGCCGCGTCGGCGAAGCCTCTCAAAACAGCGCTGCGACTGCTGCCAAGTCGCCGTGCCTCCGCATCGACCTCGGCCAGCAGCTCGTCAGGCATTGAGACCATCACTTTCGCCATAGATCCCAGTATACCTGGGTATATCCGCCGTCCTCTGGGTCATCCTCGGATCCTCACCTACCGAGCGTGACGGAACAAGGCGCACATGTGCCATCTCGGCCTCATCAGCGCGAACAAAGGCAAACTTGCCGCCCCCCGACCCTGGTGAGAGCATGCGGGGATGAGCTTCCTCTCGCCAGCTCCGCCGCCGTTCGAGCTCGAGGAGTGGAAGCGCAAGCCGCACCTGGCGCGGATCAAGCCGCTGGTGCAGGACTGGGGGGAGAACGGGTTCGGGTCGCCATCGTTCGTCTACCTGCTCTACGCGCTGAAGCTGGTCGTCTACGCGGGCGGGGCGCTGCTGGCGATCTCGACGACGCCGGGGCTCGGGGGCATCGGCGACTTCGGCGACTGGTGGACCGAGCCGATCGTCTTCCAGAAGTTCGCCGTCTGGACGTTGCTGTGGGAGATCCTCGGGCTGGGGGCGGGCTCGATGCCGCTCAGCTTCCGCTTCGTGCCGCCGATCGGCGGCCCGCTCTACTGGCTGCGGCCGGGGACGGTGCGGCTGCCGCCGTGGCCGGACAAGGTGCCGCTGACCCGCGGCACGAGGCGGACCTGGCTCGACGTCGCTCTCTATATAGGGGTACTCGCCACGGGGCTTTACCTGCTCTTCTCCCCCGGCACCCAGCCCTTCTACTTCATCGACTTCGGCTTCCCCGGCCCGATTCCGGCCCGACATCTGGCTCCGGCCGGAATTGGCGTGCTGCTCGGCCTGCTGGCGCTGCTGGGCCTGCGCGACAAGGTCTCCTTCCTCGGCGCCCGGCCGGAGATCTACGCGACGATGCTCGCGGTCGGCCTCTTCGCGGAGAGCCAGTGGATCGTCGCCTGGCAGTTCATCTTCATCTTCATCTGGTGGGGCGCCGCTTCCTCGAAGCTGAACCGCCACTTCCCCTTCGTCGTCTCGGTGATGATCAGCAACGCGCCGCTGGTCGGCTCGAAGGCGCTGAAGCGAAAGCTCTGGCGCGACTACCCGGAGGACATGCGGCCCTCGAAGCTGTCTGCCGGTATCGCCCACTTCGGCACCGTGCAGGAGTTCGGCTGGCCGCTGCTCCTACTCACCGCGAACAACAACACGGTGCGCACGATCGCGATCGTCGGCATGGTCCTCTTCCACCTCAACATCACCTCGATGTTCCCCCTGGCGGTGCCGCTGGAGTGGAACGTCTTCATGATCTTCGGCACGTTCTTCCTCTTCGGCCACTACGGCGACGTGCCGCTCTCCTCGCTCGACGACCCACTGTTGATCGCGGCGATCGCGATCGCCTGCCTCGGCCTGCCGGTGCTGGGAAACTTCCGTCCCGACAAGATCTCCTTCCTGCCCTCGATGCGTTACTACGCCGGCAACTGGGCAACGACGCAGTGGCTGTTCCGCAAGGGCAGCGGCGCTGAAGACAGGCTCGACGAGCAGATGACCAAGCCGGCGCACGTGGTCGGCAAGCAGGTGGGCGAGATCTACGACCCGGAGACCGCCGACTTCCTGCTCAACAAGGGCCTGGCCTTCCGCTCGATGCACTCGCACGGGCGGGCGCTCAACGGCCTGCTGCCCCACGCCGTCGACGACGTCGAGGCCTACGACGCCCGCGAGGGAGAGCTGATCTCCAACGTCGTCAACGGCTGGAACTTCGGCGACGGCCACTTCCACGGCCGCCAGCTGCTCGAGGCAGTGCAGGAGCGCTGCGGGTTCGCGCCGGGCGAGGTGCGGGTGATCGCGCTCGAGTCCGAAGCGGTCGGCAGCGGTCGCCAGCGCTACGCGATCTACGACGCGGCGACGGGGCTGGTCGAGGAGGGATCGGTCGCCGTCGCCGACATGGTCGAGCGCCAGCCCTGGCTGGAAGAGAGCTGGGAGTTCCCGGTGGCGGTCGAGCACAGGGTCGAGCCCGCCGAGCCGGCCACCGCGGCCGCGACGCCCGCATGAGCACCGCGACGGTCGTCGGCTCCGGCCCCAACGGACTGGCCTGCGCCGTGGCGCTGGCCCGGGCCGGGGTCGAGGTGACGGTGCTGGAGGCGGAGGCGACGATCGGCGGCGGCACCCGCAGCGCCGAGCTGACCGTGCCGGGAGTGCTGCACGACGTCTGCTCGGCCTTCCACCCCAGTGGCGTCACCTCGCCCTTCTTCCGCTCGCTGGACCTGGAGGCGCACGGCCTCGAGTGGCGCTGGCCGGAGATCGACCTCGCCCACCCGCTCGACGACGGCAGCGCCGCGACGATGGTGCGCTCGCTCGAGCGGACGGTCGCCGGGCTCGGCGCCGACGGGCCCGCCTGGCGGCGGCTGTTCGGTGGCACCGTCGCCAACTTCGACGCCGTCAACGAGGAAATCATGCGCCCGCTTCTGCACCTGCCGAAGCATCCGATCCTGCTCACCCGCTTCGGGCTCAACGCCGTGGCCCCGGCCACGCTCCTCACCCGCCGCTGGCAGACCGCGGGCGCGCGGGCGCTCTTCGGCGGCGTCGCCGCCCACACCTTCAGCCCGCTGACGAGGCC
>JBAQZI010000056.1:0-3022 GCA_049790835.1 Solirubrobacterales bacterium | reverse complement strand
GCGCTGAGCGCAAGGCGCCCAGCGCACCCGCCGCACTACTTACTCCGCTTCTTGCTCTTCTTGCTCTTCTTACCGCAGGAGCTCTTCAGCGCCGGGCTCAGGTCGGCAGACCTGCCGTTCTGGCCGTCGAACAGGACCTTGGCCCGGTTGACCGACCTGCAGAGATTCCGCGAGTTGACCAGCAGGCTCTTCTTGCCGCCCTTCATGTTGAGGACGAACCTGGAGACGGCGGCGTCGGGGACGGCATCGAAGGTGGCGCGGATGCCGCCGTCGATCGAGTCGATGCGGCCGGCCAGGTCGATGTCGATCTGGCCGTGCAGCGCCGCGACCATGTCGGGCAGCGGGTTGGAGGAGCTGCGCAGGTAGACCGGGCCCTGCAGGGGCTGGTCGAGCAGCGGCGTCCACGCCTTCGCGTAGCCGTAGATCGAGCCCGCCGGGCAGGCGTCGGCGGCGAACTGGACCCTGGTGCAGATCGTCTTGATGTGCTCCTGGGCGAGGAACTCCGAGTGCGGCAGGGCGACGGAGACCCGGCCGATGTTGGCCTGGCCCGGCTTCGCCCTCAGTTCGGCGCGAAGCTTCGGGTACTGGCCGCGCTTGGTGCCGCCCTTGAGCCTCAGGGAGAGCTTGGGGGTGAAGCCGAGGCGTTCGCAGTTGACCGTCTGGAAGCCGTTGGCGAGCCTGGCGGCCGCGCCCTGGGCGGAGAGGACGGTGCCCTCGACGCTCATCGGGTTGCACGAGGTCGGGTTGACCGTGAAGCCCGGGCGGTCGACTTCGACCCGGATGTCGCGGTAGGCGATCGGGACGCCGCCGAGAATCTGCGGCAGCGGGTCGGACTTCGCCGTCACCTGGGCGCTCTCGGGGTCGACCTCGAGGGCGTTGCGGACGACGACGGTGCCGAGGTCGAAGGGACCGGCCTGGGCCGGGACCTTGGCGAGGAGGCTGTAGGGGGCTCCTTTATATGGGCCGGCGAGGTAGAGGCCGGTCGGGGCCTTGCCCGGCTGGGGGACGTAGATCGGGCTGGCGCCTTCACCGGCCCCCACCGTGGTGGTGCCGACCCGCGAGGCGGCCGGGCAGTTGCCGGTGGCCGCGGCGGCGTCGGGGCAGAGCGCCACCCCGGCCAGCTTCGCCAGCATGCCCTCGGGCAGGATGGCCTCGATGCGGGAGACGTTCTGCTGGCCTTCGGGGCGGGTCACCCGCAGGCTGAAGGGCGAGTAGGCGCCCGCCGCCGGGTCGGGGACGCCGGCTTCAAAGCCCGGCGTGAAGGCGGAGCGATCGCAACCCTGGTCGATCGCGAAGGAGCTCTGGGGCGAGCGAATCTGGCCCGCCCAGGAGGAGAGCGAGGTGGTGGTCGTGTAGGTGCCACAGCTGGTCGGGTTGACCAGCGAGGCCCGCTGGCCGCCCTTGAGGTTGAGGGTGAACTTCGAGAATGGCAGCTCGGGGTTGTCGTCGAAGGTCGCGGTCAGCTGGCCGGTCCGGGCGTCGGCGCGGATCGCGCCGCTCAGCTTGATCAGCGTGCCGGGGCCGTCGGCGACGAGGAAGATCCGGTACATCTCACCGGATTCCGGATTGCTCGAGAGCTGGGAGCCGATGTAGACGGAGCCGGGGATCGGCGCTTCCAGCAGCGGCGTGTCGATCTGCAGGCTGCCGATCTTCGACGCGTCCGGGCAGGCCGCCGGGGCGGCGTTGTGGAGGCCGAGCTGCTGATCGGCGCAGGCGTCGAGGCCGTTGGCCTGGGGCGGGCTGATCGCCAGCCCGGCCGGCAGGTGCACGACCGCGTCCCTGAGGTTCGGGGTCAGCTTGCCGAACGGGTCTTCGTTCTGGGGCACCGAGAGCTCGACCTCGTAGCCGGAGGGGGCGCCGGCCCGGTGGTTCTCGGGGGTGACGGCGATCGTCGGGTCGAAGGACAGCAGGTCGCAGTCGGTGACGCCGGGAACGCTCGAGGTGACCGGCGCGATCGGCAGCTTGGTCTGCCACGAGGTCAGGGTCATGCTCGTCTCCAGCGCGCTGCGTTCGCAGTTGGTCGGGGTGCTGAAGAAGCGGTTGCGGGGCTCCGTCAGCGACTGCGGGCCGCCGAAGCTGCCGTTGCCGATTTCGAAGAAGGAGCCGGGCCCGGTGTGCTCCTGGGGGATGCCCCAGAAGGTCAGGCTCGCCGAGCCCAGCGGCAGCCCCTCGTTGATGTTGCTGGCGGTGCTGCGGATCCGGTAGCCGTTGGCGGGATCGACGCTGGCGACGATCCGCACCGGGTAGCTGTTGAAGACCGAGAAGGCGAAGGCCGCCGCCTCGTCGCCCTGGGTCCGGACGCGGAATATCCGCGCGTAGAATTCCGGCATGTAGTTGCCGTTCTGCGGCTGGAAGAGCCGGTATTTCACGAACCCGACCGCGCGCTCGGCCGGGCAGCGCGGGGCCGCCGTGATCGATGCGATTTCGCACGGCTCGGTCTTCGTCGGGTTGGCGATCAGGCCGGGGGGAAGTTCGACTTCGACCTGCTTGGGAGCGCCTTCCGGCGGCGATTTGGGGTCGGCTTCGTTGGGGGTGGTGAGCTTGTAGGCAAGGCGGTAGTCGGCCGGCGCGCCCGCCAGGCCCGCCTGAGCGCCGCTCAGTTCGGTTTTGAAGTTCGCCGGCGAGACGCCGAATTCGGCCTGGGCGATCGAGGCCTGGCCGGCCAGCGCGATGGCGGCGGTGGCGGTGAGCAGGCCGAGTCGGTTGCGGAGGCGGCGCATCAGTTGCCCTTCCTGTTCGTCTTGACGGTCAGCTTCACGGTCTTGCTGGTGGTCTTGCCTTGGTCGGGCTCGAACCTCACCCGTACTCTCACTCTCAACTTGCCCCTCTCCGCCAGGGTCCGTCGCGCCCCGGCGCGCAGGCTCAGCTTCAGGGTGTAGGTGGCCGCCGCCTTGACGGTGCGGCTCGCCGGCTTCAGGCCCTTGCCCTGGGCCCGCAGCCTGCCGGGGCCGTTGGTGGCGACCTTCAGGGCCACCCCGCCGGCGTTGGCGCTGGTGCGCCGCAGCGAGAGCGGGCTGGACTT
>JBAQZI010000055.1:0-1629 GCA_049790835.1 Solirubrobacterales bacterium | reverse complement strand
GGCTCGACGCCTGCGTCCAGCTCATCGAGCGGCGGAGGCGGCGGATTCAGTGGTGGAGGTGGCGGTGGCGGTGGTGGGGGTTCCGGCTCGTTTTAATCCGGCGCTGGCGCGTTTTCAACATTGCGCGTATTCTTTAAAGCAATGAGCTTCAATAAGCGCGGTCCCGACCGCCGACCCGACCGACCCGATCGCGACCGATCCGAACGTCCACATGGCCGCCCCGCTGGTGGCGACTGGCAACCACGGGATCGCGCTGCCGGCGACCGCCCATACCAGCCCCGTGGCGGCGACCGTCCGTACCAGCCGCGCGGCGGCGACCGGCCCTACCAGCCGCGCGGTGGCGACCGCCCCTACCAGCCCCGTGGCGGTGATCGGCCCCCGCAGCCAGGTGGCGGCGACCGGCCATTCACGCCCCGTCCACGCTTCGACGGACCCCCTGACGAGGGAGCGATGTCGATCCGGCTCGATCCGCGCCGGGTAAATGCGCTCAAGCACCTCGCCGGCGAGGCCGGCGTACGTCCCGGCGACCTCGTGCGCCAGTGGGTCGAGGAGCGCATCGACGGCTCGCGGGTCGGCGCAGAGGCTGCCACACCCGGACCGAGCGTCATGAGCCGGCTCGATGAGCTCAGCGCCCGTCTCGCCGCCCTCGAGAAGGCAACTGGAAACGCTGAGACGAAGGCTGAGCCAGCTCCCCCCGCGAAGGCGCCCAAGACAGCTCCGCCAACGAATGAGCCCGAGGCCGAAACGGCGGGAGAGACGGCCCCGAACGTCATCTCGGCCGCACCGTCGGTCGAGCGCGTCGCGCTCCACGACGAGATGATCGCCATCCTTTCGGAGCGCGGGCCGATGACTGCAGCTGAGCTGGCCGGCGCCATCACCGAGCGCGGCCGATACGCACCGCCGCGCAGCGGGAAGGCTCTCGATGCCGCGACCGTCAGCCAGCGCGTGAGCAACCCGACCTACCGATCGCGCTTCGTGCGCAACCAGGGGCGCATCAGCCTCGCCGAGTAGGCGTCTCCCCTTCCCCAGACGACGAACGGCCGGCGCACATGCGCCGGCCGTATCGGTATCTCGGAGGATCAGTCCTCGAGGATGAAGGTCACCAGGATGTTGGCCTGGAACTCAACGCTGCCGTCGGGGCCGACGTTGACGCGCTGCTCCTTGACCCATGCGCTGCGAACGCCGCGCAGGGTCTTGTTGGCGCGATCGATACCCTGGCGGACGGCATCCTCAAAGCTGTCTTTCGAGGTGCAGGAAAGCTCGGTCACCTTGGCAACGGACATGAAACGGTGCTCCTTTTGCGGTTGGGCGAAAAGTATGCGCCCGCCCCCAACCGATGCAGGTCCCGCGCCACCCCGGCGGCAGTCGGTCAGATATGCCGCTCCCAGGTAGCTGGCACGGTCGCAGCGGTCGAACGGGTCAGATATGCCGCCGGTGGGTAGCTGGCACGGTCGCAGCGGTCGAACGGGTCAGATATGCCGCCGGTGGGTAGCAACCGGCGGTTTGGCCGGTTGAACCGGACAAATGGGACCTGGAGACCCACAGGCCGGGTATTTGGCCGACTCGCGGCATGCGAAACGGACACCTATGCCGCCAGCGGGTAACGCGGCCGGGAAACGGCCGATCAGC
>JBAQZI010000054.1:0-8415 GCA_049790835.1 Solirubrobacterales bacterium | reverse complement strand
TGCGAGGGCCGGGCCGGCACATCGGCCTGCCCGAGCTCGGCCTGCGCGGGCGCCTCCGCGGGCCCGAGCCTGCGCCTGGCGTCCTCCAGCGCGGAGAGCCAGCGCTCGGACTGGTCGCGCACGGCCTCGGCCTGGGCGATCAGCGAGTCGGTCAGGTCGGCAAGCGAGGCGAGTCGGTCGGCGACAAGCCGGTCGGCCTCGGACTGGGCATCCTCGAGCCGACGGCGAGCCTGCTTTTCGGCATCGTCGATGACTGTCACGGCGGCGCGCTCGGCCGCCTCGACGATCGCGGCCAGCCGCTCCGCCGTGCCGCCGTCGAGCGCCTTTGGCGGCGTGGATCGGTCCTTTCCTCTCACGAGAGGACAACCCTAGATGGTCGATCCAGGACGAGTCCGCGATTAGCCGCGATATGCGCGGGTCATTGCAAGCTCGCGCTTGCCAGCGACTCGCCGATCAGCTCAACCGCCCGCTCGAGCTGGGCGGGCTCGACCAGCAGCGGCGGCAGCAGCCGCAGCGTCGACGGCGCCGGGACGTTGACGACGAGCCCGCGCTGCAGCAGGTCGGCGCCGATCGCCGCGGCGTCGAACCCCTCCTCGAGGCCGACGCCGACCATGAGGCCGCGGCCGCGCGTCTCGGCGACGCCCGCGAGGGCCGCGAGTCCCTCTCGCAGCTCGGCGCCCAACTCGCGCACCCGCCGCAGCAGCGCCGGGTCGTCGACGACGTCGAGGACCGCCAGCGCCGCCGCGGTGGCGACCGGTCCGCCGGCGAAGGTCGAGCCGTGGTCGCCGGGCTCGAGCACGTCGGCCGCGGCGGGGCCGGTGATGCAGGCGCCGATCGGCATGCCGCCGCCGAGCGCCTTGGCGCTGGTGATCAGGTCGGGCCGGACCGGGGTCTGCTGGTAGGCCCAGAGCGAGCCGGTCCTCCCCATCCCGGTCTGGATCTCGTCGAGGATCAGCAGCGCGCCGGCCTCGTCACAGGCCTCGCGGGCGGCGAGCAGGGCCTCGTCGGAGATCGGCCGGATGCCGGCCTCGCCCTGGATCGGCTCGATCAGAACCGCCGCGGTGCTGGCGCCGACCGCCTCGCGCAGGGCGGCGGCGTCGTTGCGGGGGACGGCGCGGAAGCCGGGCAGCATCGGCCCGAGCGCCTCGTTGCGGGCAAGGTTCGGGGTCGCCGCCAGGGCGCCGTAGCTGCGGCCGTGGAAGTCGCCCTCGAAGCTGACGATCTCCGGCGCGGCGATGCCGCGGCCATGGGCGTGCTTGCGGGCGACCTTGATCGCGCACTCGTTGGCCTCGGTGCCGGAGTTGGCGAAGAAGACGCGGCCGCCCAGGCTCGACTCCGAGAGCCGCTCGGCCAGGCGCGCCATCGGCTCGGTGTAGAAGAGGTTGGAGACGTGCATCAGCCGCTGCGACTGCTCCTGGACCGCGGCGACCACGGCCGGGTGGCAGTGACCGAGCGAGCAGACCGAGATCCCGGCGAGGAAGTCGAGGTACTCCTTGCCGTCGGCGTCCCAGAGCAGCGCCCCTTCGCCGCGGACGAAGTCGACCGCGCCCCGTTTGTAGGTCCGCATCAGGTAGCGCTCCTCCAGCGAGCGCACCTCGGCCAGGCTCATGAGGCCTCCCACTTCCTGGCGCCGAAAACCAAGCCTGGCAAGGACGCAGGGAGGCCGACGAGGGCAGCGCACTTTGTGGTGCGTGACCCGAGGAGGCCGACCGAGGACGCCGCCAGGCGCCGGTTTGCAGGCGCCAGGCTCACGGCGTCACCATCGTGCCGATGCCGGCGTCGGTGAACAGCTCCAGCAGCAGGCTGTGGGGCTTGCGGCCGTCGATGATGTGGGCCGACTGGGCGCCGCCGCGGATCGCGTCGACGCAGGCCTGCAGCTTCGGCCGCATCCCGCCGTCGATCTCGCCGAGCCGCGCTTCGACCTCCCCGACCGTGGCGCGCGAGATCAGCGAGCCCTCCTCGCCGGCGTCGGCCAGCCAGCCCTCGACGTCGGTGAGGAAGATCGCCTTGTGGGCGCCGAGCGCGGCGGCGACCTTGCCGGCCGCCTCGTCGGCGTTGACGTTGTAGGACTGACCCTCGCGATCGGAGGCCGAGGAGGCGATCACGGGGATGTAGTCGGCGGCGATGTGGTTGAGGACGTCGACGTCGACCCGCTCGACCGAGCCGACGAAGCCGACCTGCTCGGCGTTGGCGGCGGGCGAGACCTCGAACAGCGTCCCGTCCTCGCCGGCGAGGCCGACCGCGGGCTGCCCGGCGCGGTTGAGCCGCTGGACGATTTCCGAGTTGAGCTTGCCGACCAGGACCATCTTCGCCACCTCGACCGTCTCCGCGTCGGAGACTCGCAGGCCCTCGTGGAACTTGACCTCGAGCCCGAGCCGGTCCATGTAGCGGGTGATCTCGGGGCCGCCGCCGTGGACGATCACCGGGTTGAGGCCGACGTACTTGAGCAGGACGACGTCGGCGGCGAAGTCCTGGCGCAGGCCCTCGTCGAGCATTGCCGCGCCGCCGTACTTGATCACCACCGTGCGGCCGTGGAACTCGCGGATGTAGGGCAGCGCCTCGAGGAGGACTGCGACGTTCGGATCGGACGGTTGGCTCATGGTCTCCTCACGTCGTGTACTCGGCATTGATGCGGATGTACTCGTAGCCGAGGTCCGAGAACCAGACGTGGGCGCGGTGCTCGCCGCGGCCCAACCGCAGGCCGATCTCGGCCTCTGCGGTCTCGGCCCCCAGCTCGGCGGCGTCGATCGAGTCGGCGCCGATCTCCTCCAGCTCCTCGCCGACCAGCGCCGCCCCGGCGGCCTGGGCGATCCGGCCCCAGTTGGGGTCGCGGCCGAACAGGGCCGTCTTGACCAGCGGCGAGTTGGCGATCGCGCGGGCGACCCGCTCGGCCTCGCTGGCCGAGGCGGCTTCGCTGACCTCGATGCGGGCAACCCGGACGGCGCCCTCGCCGTCGCGGACGATCTCGATCGCCAGCTGCGTCAGCACCGCCTCCAGCAGCCCCGCCGGCAGCGGCTTGCCGCTGGCTCCAGTGGCCTGCAAGAGGACACAGTCGTTGGTGCTCATCTGACCGTCGACGGTGATCCGGTTGAAGCTGGCGTCGGTGGCGGCGAGCAGCGCCGCGTGGGGATCCTCGACGACGGCGTCGGTCTGGACGAAGCAGAGCATCGTCGCCATCTTCGGCTCGATCATCCCGGCGCCCTTGGCCTGGGCGGAGAGGGTGACGCCGTCGACCCGCAGCGTGCAGCGCTTCGGCCAGCGGTCGGTGGTGGTGATCGCGTCGGAGAAGGTGTCACCGCCGTCCGCGGAGAGACCCGCGGCGGCCTCGTCGATCCCGGGCAGCACCGCCTCGATCGGCAGCGGCACGCCGATCGTGCCGGTCTCGGCGACGGCGACGCTCTCGGTGGCGATGCCGAGCGCTGTTGCCGCCCGCTCGCACATCCCCAGCGCGTCGGCGTAGCCCTGGGCGCCGGTCTCGGCGTTGGCATTGCCCGAGTTGACGACGGCGGCGCGGATCCGATCGCGCGCGGTGACCTCCCGGCAGACCCGGATCGGCGCCGCGGCCGAAGCGTTGCGGGTCAGCAGCAGCGCCGAGCCGACCGCCTCCTCGTCGCAGACGATCAGTCCGACGTCGGTCTTGCCACCGCCCTTGAGCCCGCAGTGGGCGCCGCCGGCGCGGAACCCGGGCGCGAGCTGGGCGGGATCGAGCTCCTCCACCCCGCTCAGCGGCTCGACCCAGCGCGACCTGAAGAAGTGGTCGGCCAGCGGGCCCCGCTTCGCGTCCGCCGGTGGGGTGCTCACAGCAGCCCCGCGGTCTCGTCGAGGCCCAGCATCAGGTTGAGGTTCTGAACCCCCTGGCTGGAGGCGCCCTTCCAGATGTTGTCGATCGCGCCGAAGGCGACGACGCGGCCGTGCTCGGCCACGGTCACGTAGACGTGGCACTCGTTGCTGTCCCGCACTGCCCGCAGGTTGGGCGGGCCGTCGAGGACCTTGACGAAGGGCTCGCCGGCGTAGCGCTCGCGGTAGAGCGCCTGCACCTCGTCCTTGGCGATCGGCTCCGTGGTCTGGGCGAAGCAGGTCGCCAGCTCCCCCTGGTCGAGGGGCAGCAGGTGCGGGACGAAGGTCACGGGCGCGGGGCTGCCAAGCGCCGCCAGCTCCTGTTCGATCTCGGGCCGGTGGCGATGGCCCTCGGTCCTGTAGGGGAAGGCATTCTCGGTCATCGCCGTGAAGTGGACGTCGTCGTCGCTGCTGCGCCCGTAGCCGGAGGTGCCCTGCATCGCGTTGACGACGACGTCCGCGATCAGTCCCTTCTCCGCCAGCGGCGCCAGCGCCAGCACGCTCGCGGTCGGGTAGCAGCCGGGGGTCGCCACCAGCTTCGCGCCGCGCAACTGCTCGCGGTACAGCTCGGTCAATCCGTAGACGCCGGTCCCGAACAGGTCGGGGGCACCGTGCTCGCCGTACCAGCGCCGGTAGGTAGCCATGTCGCGGAGCCGGAAGTCGGCCGAGAGGTCGACGACGAGGATGCCCTGGGCGCGCAGGGCGGCGACGGTCGGCGCGGCGGCGCCGTGCGGGTAGGCGACGATCGCGGCGTCGATCCCCTCGACCCGGTCGGGGTCGAGCTCGGTCAGCTGCAGCGGCACCCGGTAGCGCGGATAGAGGCCGTCGAGCCGCTTGCCGGCATCGCTGCGCGAGGTCACCGCGGCAAGCTCGAGCCGCGGGTGGCGCCAGACGATCTGCGCCGCCAGAGCGCCGGTGAAGCCGGAGGCGCCGGCGACCAGCACCCGCGCCGCGGGCTCGCCGCTCAGCGGTTGTGCGCCGACGTCATTCACGCAGGGTCCCCCCGATCTCAGCCAGCTTCGCCTTGATCGCCTCCCGCAGCGGCGCGATCTCCTCGTCGGTGAGGGTGCGGTCGGCGGCGCGGAACTCGAGCCGCAGGGCCAGGCTCTTGTGTCCCTCCCCGACCTGCTCGCCCTCGTAGAGATCGAAGACGCGGGCCGAGCGCAGCAGCTCACCCCCGCCCGCGAGGATCGCGTCGCGGACCGCGGTCGCGCTCACCTCGACCGGGACGACGACCGCCAAGTCCTGGTGGGCGGCGGGGAAGGTGGTGACGTCCTCGTAGGTCTCGACCCCCACCGTGGCGGCGCCGATCAGGGCGCCGGCCTCGATTTCGAAGCCGACCGCCGCCTCCAGATCCCACTCGCGACAGACCAGCGGGTGGACCTCGCCGATCCAGCCGACCGCCTCGCCGCCGATCTCGACCGCGGCCGAGCGCCCCGGGTGCAGGAACGGCTCCTCCGCCGCCACGAAATTCAGCTCCACGCCCAGTTGGCCGGCAAGCGCCTCCAGCGCCCCCTTGAGCGCGAAGAAGTCTGCCGGCTCACCGCCGCCGCGCCAAGACTGCTCCACCAACGCCCCCACCGCGAGCGCCCCAAGCCGCTGCGGCTCCGAGAACGGCGCACCCTGCTCCCCCACAAACGCCCCCGCAAGCGGGTCGATGGGCCGATTTGTCGCCTCAGGCTCGACATTTCGGCCCATCGGCGGGCTGTTCAGGTAGATCTGGCCGGACTCGAAGAGGGAGACGGTGTTGGCGTCGCGGGCGAGGTTGCGGGCGGCGACGTCGAGCAGGGAGCCGAGCAGGGTCGTCCGCATCGCCGACTGGTCCTCGGAGAGCGGGTTGGCGAGGAGGACCGCCTCGGCGCGCGGGTCGCCCGCGGGGATCCGCAGCCGCTCGTTCTCGCCGGGGTCAGTGAAGCTCCAGCCGACGACCTGGTCGAAGCCGAGATCGCGCAGCCCGTCCTCGGCCCGCCGCCGCAGCTGCTGCTCGCGGCTGAGGCCGCCGACCTTCTCGGCGACCGCCGGCAGCGTCGTCGGCAGGTGCTCCTCGAAGCCATGGACCCGGCCAACCTCCTCGATCAGGTCGACCTCGCGGATGACGTCGTAGTGGCGCTCAGGCGGGACCGTGACCTGGAGGTCCTCGCCGTCGGCCTCGACGCCGAAGCCAAGCCGCTCCAGATAGGCGACCTGGTCGGCCTGCTCGATCCGCATCCCCAGCAGGCCCTCGACCCGCGCCGACCGCAGCGTGATCCGTGGTGCCGCCGGGATATCGGCGGCGACGTCGATCGTCCCCGGCACCAGCTTGGCGCCGCAGAGCTCGACCAGCAACCGCGATGCGACTCGCTGCGCCCGCAGGCAGAGCTCCGGGTGCAGCTGCTTCTCGAAACGCGAGGAGGCCTCCGAGCGCAGCCCCAGCAGGCGCGAGGTGCGAAGGATGTTGGTGCCGTTCCAGTTGGCGACCTCGAGCAGGACCCGCGTGGTCGCGGCGGAGACCTCGGAGACCTGGCCGCCCATGATCCCGGCGATCCCGCTGGGCCCGTTGCTGTCGCAGACGACCACCGTCTCCGCGTCGAGCGTGCGCTCGACGTCGTCGAGGGTCGTCATCTTCTCCCCGTCCCGCGCCGCGCGCACGGTCAGCGCCCCGCCCGGGACCTTGTCGAGGTCGAAGGCGTGCAGGGGCTGCGCGGTCAGCAGCATCACGTAGTTGGTGATGTCGACGACGTTGTTGATCGGCCGCTGGCCGGCCGCGGTCAGGCGCGCCTGCAGCCAAAGCGGCGAGGGGCCGACGGTGACGCCGGTGAAGACGCGGGCGGTGAAGCGTGAGCAGAGCTCCGGCACCTCGACCGCGACCGCGGCAAAGTCGTTGACCTCTCCCTCGCCCTCGGCGGCGGCGTCCTCGCTCCAGGGCTCGGGCGCCAGCGGCGCCGCCGAGATCGCGTGGACCTCGCGGGCGACGCCCCAGATCCCGAAGCAGTCGGAGCGGTTCGGCGTCACCTCCAGCTCCAGCACCGGCTCGGCCAGCCGCAGCACCTCGACCAGTGGCGTGCCCGGCGCCGGCTCGTCCTCGAGGACCATGATCCCGTCGGCGTCGGCGCCGACTTCCAGCTCGGTGACCGAGAGGATCATCCCTTCCGAGGCGACCCCCCGCAGCTTCGCCTTGCGCAGCTTCTCGCCGCCCGGCATCCGCGCTCCCGGCTGGGCCACGGCGACGGTCTGGCCGGCGGCGACGTTGGGGGCGCCGCAGACGATCGTGTGCTCGCCGTCGCCGGTGTCGACCCGGCAGACCCGCAGCCGGTCGGCGTTCGGGTGCTGCTCGGCGCTCAGCACCTTGCCGACCACGAAGCCCTCCGGCGACGGCGGGCCGACGACGCCGATCCGCTCGACCTCGGTCCCGGTCATCACCAGCCGTTCGGCGATCTCCGCGACCTCGACCCCGGGGTCGCAGTACTCGCGCAGCCATGAGTACGGGATTCTCATCAGTTGCCCTTCATCCGAACTGCTCCAGCAGCCGCACGTCGTTGTCGAAGAAGCGCCGCAGGTCCGGCACCGCGTGGCGCAGCATCGCCACCCGCTCGATCCCGAGGCCGAAGGCGAAGCCCTGGACCCGCTCGGCGTCGTAGCCGTGCTGCTCGACGAAGCCGAGCACGTTGGGGTCGACCATGCCGGCACCGAGGATCTCGATCCAGCCCTGCCCCTTGCAGAGGTTGCAGCGCTCGCCCGCGGGCAGCGTGCCGGTGCCGCCGCACTGGAAGCAGGAGACGTCGACCTCGACGCTGGGCTCGGTGAAGGGGAAGAAATGGGGCCGCAGCCGGACCTCGCGCTCGTCGTCGAAGATCGCCCTACATAGCGCCAGCAGCGTCCCCTTGAGGTCGGCCAGGGTCAGTCCCTCGGCGATCGCCAGGCCCTCCATCTGGTGGAACATCGGGCTGTGGGTGGCGTCGGAGTCGCGCCGGTAGACCTTGCCGGGGACGACGATGAAGATCGGCGGCGCCTGCGCCTCCATCGAGCGCACCTGGACGGGCGAGGTGTGGGTGCGCAGCAGCACATCGGGATGCGACTGCACGTAGAAGGTGTCCTGGAGCATCCGCGCCGGGTGCCCGGGTGGGTGGTTGAGGGCCGTGAAGTTGTAGTAGTCGTGCTCGATCTCCGGCCCCTCCATCACCCGGTAGCCGAGCCCGACCATGACGTCCTCGATCAGCCGCGTGGTGCGGGCGATCAGGTGGGTGTGGCCGACCGGCCGTGGCGGCGCCCCCGGCAGGGTGACGTCGATCCGGTCGCCGACCAGCTTCGACTCCAGCTCGCTGGCGTCGAGCCGCGCGGCGCTCGCCTCGAGCAGCGCCTCGAGCTCCTTGCGGGCCTTGTTGGCGCTGCCTCCGACCTTGCCGCGTTCCTCCGCGGGCAGATCGGCGATGCCGCGCAGGATCGTCGTCAGCTCGGCTTTGCGGCCGAGGTAGCGGACCCGCAGCTGCTCAAGCCCGGCGCTCGAGTCGGCGGCTGCGATCGCCGTCGCGGCCTCGCCCCTGATCTCCTCGATCCGCTCAAGCATCAGGTTGCTCCTCCGACATGCCGAGCGACGATATC
>JBAQZI010000053.1:0-6141 GCA_049790835.1 Solirubrobacterales bacterium | reverse complement strand
GCGAGGAGCTGCGCCCGCCGCTCGGGATCGGCGCGCAGCACCGGTCCCTCGACCAGCTGGCGGGCGACGCCGTAGGAGAGCTCCTGCTCGAGCACGCCGCCGCGCGCCCGCAGCACCGTCATACCCTCTGCCCGCGCCATCTCCGCGGCGGCGCCGACGAGCGCCGTCTTGCCGATCCCGGCCGGTCCCTCGATCACGAGCAGCGAGCCGTCGCCCGCGCGGGCGCCTTGCAGATGCGCGCTGATCGCGCCCAACTCCTCGTCGCGTTCGAGGAGCCTTGGGTCGGCCGAGACTCCCATCGGGGCAGGCATCCTAAGCCGCTGGTCCGATCCACGGCCGGAACCGGACGAGCGTTGGTGGGAGCACATGATCCGCGACGGCGTTCGCAGGAGCATGCGATTTCTGTCAACAGTGCGCGGGTGTAACCAGATCAAGTCCCCTATCCAAAAGGAGGTATCCGGAAACTCGCGCGTGCGACTGGCGAGTGCCGGACCGAGCGGGAGTAGGACGCAGGGAGGCCTAATGGCAGCGCCATTTGGCCGACCGAGGACGACGCCCCGCGAAGTGTGTCCGGTGCCGCGAGGCGTGCGTGGGGGGTTCCGGATAGTCACTTAGACTGCTGCGCGGAGAGCAGGGTCCGGGGACTCGAACGGGAGGTTGAAATGGGACTGAACCTGGCATCGATCGTGACCGAGAGCGCCGCCCGGGTGCCCGAGAGCCCCGCGGTCCGCCTCGGCGAGGCCGAGCTGAGCTACGCCGGCCTCGACGATCTCAGCGCCCGCATGGCGACCCTGCTGACCGAGCAGGGCCTTCAGCCGGGCGACCGGGTCGGAGTGATGCTGCCCAACGTCCCGCAGTTCCCGATCTCCTACTACGGCGTGCTGCGGGCCGGCGCCGTCGTCGTGCCGATGAACGTGCTGCTGAAGCGGCGTGAGATCGCCTTCTACCTGAAGGACTCCGGGGCGAAGCTGCTGCTCGCCTGGCACGGGTTCGCCGCCGAGGCCGAGGGGGGCGCCGCCGACGCCGGCGTCGAGCTGATCGAGGTCGAGCCGGCGAGCTTCGCGGCGCTGCTGGCCGAGCACGAGCCCAGCCCCGACCTGGCCGATACCGATGAGCAGGACACCGCGGTGATCCTCTACACCTCCGGCACCACCGGCAAGCCCAAGGGCGCCGAGCTGACCCACCGCAACCTCCTCACCAACGCCGAGATCTCCGGCGAGACGATGACCGAGGTGCGCGAGGGCGACGTCGTCCTCGGCTCCCTCCCCCTCTTCCACTCCTTCGGCCAGACGGTGAGCATGAACGGCTCGCTGCGGATGGGCGCCTGCCTGACCCTGCTGCCCAAATTCGACCCCGGCGAGGCGCTGGCGACGATCCAGCGCGACCACGTCACCCACTTCCAGGGCGTGCCGACGATGTACGGGGCGTTGCTGCACCACCCCGAGCGCGAGAGCTTCGACACCTCGACCCTGCGCAGCTGCGTCACCGGCGGCGCCTCGATGCCGGTCGAGGTGCTGCGCGGCTTCGAGCAGGCATTCGACGCGATCGTGCTCGAGGGCTACGGCCTCTCGGAGACCTCCCCGGTCTCCTCCTCCAACCATCCCGACCGCGAGCGCAAGCCCGGCTCGATCGGCACCCCGATCAAAGGCGTGGAGATGCGGGTCGTCGACGAGGACGACAACGAGGTGGCCCAGGGCGAGGTCGGCGAGATCGTGATCCGCGGCCACAACATCATGAAGGGCTACTGGCAGCGCCCCGACGCCACCGAGGAGGCGATGCGCGGCGGCTGGTTCCACTCCGGCGACATGGCCCGGGTCGACGAGGAGGGCTACTTCTACATCGTCGACCGCAAGAAGGACCTGATCATCCGCGGTGGCTACAACGTCTACCCGCGCGAGGTCGAGGAAGTGCTCTACGAGCACCCGCAGATCCGCGAAGCGGCGGTGATCGGCGTCCCCCACGACGAGTGGGGAGAGGAGATCGGCGCCGCGATCGTGCTCCACGAGGGCGAGCAGATCGACCCCGAGGAGGTCAGCGCCTACGTCAAGGAGCGCATCGCCGCCTACAAGTACCCGCGCCTGGTCTGGTTCCTCGACGAGCTGCCCAAAGGTCCCACCGGCAAGATCCTCAAGCGCCAGATCGAGCCGCCCGACGACGCCTGAGCGAGCGCCCGGCCGCGCTTGGCCAGCCAGCCAGGATTCGCGCTACGCTCCCTTCACCGGGGCATGCAACACCAAAAGGAGCAGAGATGAGCGTCGCTTCCCAGAGCCTGATGGCCAACGTCACCTACGAGGACCTCTACCAGCGCTGGGAGGGGGGCAACTGGAGCGCCTACGACATCGACTTCTCCCAGGACCGCAAGGGCTGGGAGTCGCTCAGCGACATCCAGCGGCGCTCGGCGATGTGGATCTACTCGATGTTCTTCTACGGCGAGGACCGGGTCGCCGACACCCTCGCCCCGTACATCACCGCCGCCCCGACCGAGGAGCAGTCCTACTTCCTCGCCACCCAGCAGGTCGACGAGGTCCGCCACTCGATCTTCTTCCACCGCTTCTTCAAGGAGGTGATCGGGGTCGGCGGCGACTCGATCCAGTCCACCCTCGCCTCCACCCTGCCCCAGCTCAACTGGGGCTACCGCGGCATCTTCGACCGCCTCGACGTGATGGCCGAGGAACTGCGCAAGGACCGCTCGCTGCCCAAGTACGCGCAGGCGATCACGCTCTACCACCTGATCGTCGAGGGCAGCCTCGCCCAGCCCGGCCAGCACTTCATCGAGGACTTCTTCTCCAGCGAAGAGTCGATGCCGGGCTTCAGCTCCGGGATGGTCAACGTCTCCCGCGACGAGCAGCGCCACATCGGCTTCGGCGTCAAAGTCCTCTCCGAGCTGCTGGCCGAGGACGCACCCGGCTCGGCTGAGAACCGGGCTGCCGTGACCGACCTGCTGCGCGAAGTCCTGCCCTACGGCCCCGCGGTCTTCTCGCCGCCGAACCTCGACCGCGAGTACACCGAGTGCTACGGGTTCAGCCTCGAGGACATCTACGCCTTCGGCCTCAAACTGATCCGCCAGCGCTGGCGCACGATCGGCTACCCGACCGAGGAGATGCCCCCCGGCGTCTTCCCCTTCGACCCCGACGCCTCCGAGCGCGACATCGCCGAGAACCAGGTGAAGCTGATGATGGCCGGCATCCTCGGCCCGCCCGACGGGCCTGCGCCAGACGCTTCGCCGGAGATGCAGCGGCTGTACTTCGACGTGATCAGCCGCGTCGCCGACCCGCAGGCGGCGAACGGGTCGCCGCTGGTCTACCAGTGGCGCTTCAGCGACGCCGACCCCTGGCACCTGACGATCGACAACGGCTCGACCCGGGCGGAGCCGGGCGTGGCCCCAAGCCCGAACCTGACGATCGAGACCAGCTGGGCCGACTGGGTCGCCTCCGGCAAACCGGACGCCAACCAGCTGAAGATGGTCCTGCAGCGCCGCATCCGCCCGCGCGGCTCGATCCGCGAGCTGGCGCGGATGCGCAAGGTCTTCCCCGGCTAGAGGCGGCCGATGTCACGCCAGCGCTGGGCGATCCTCGCCGCGGTCGCCCTCGTCGCCCTCGCGGCCGCGGTCGCGGCGGCTGGCTGGCACTACTCCTCGGCGGTGCTGGTCCCGGACCACTCGGCCTGGCCCGCCGAGACGACCGTCGAGGCCCTGCCCCCCGGCCGCGTCGTGCTCGAGCGCTCCGAGCGGGCCCGGCGCCCGGGCGTTTACGGGCTCGAGTGGCTGGGCGGGCGCGCGATCGCCGGCGCCGTCCTCAGTGAGGACGATGAGACGGTGACGCGACGGCTGCGCAGCGTCGACGGCTACCTGGCGCCGGGGATGGAGGTCGCCATCGATCCAAACGTCTATGCCGGCGACCCGACCCAGGCCTTCGGCCTGCCGTCCTCAACCGTCGCGGTCCGCGGCGAGCTCGGGCCGATGCCGGCCTGGCTGGTCCCCGGCTCGGCGCACACCTGGGCGATCGTCGTCCACGGCATCAACAGCACCCCGCAGACGGGCCTGCGCGCGGTCCCGGCGCTCCATCGCGCCGGCCTGCCGACGCTGCTGATCACCTACCGCGAGGACCTCGGCGCCCCGCCCGGCCCGGACGGCCTCCACCACATGGGCCTGACCGAGTGGCGCGACCTCGGCGCCGCCGCGCGCTACGCGCTCGCCCACGGCGCCAGGCGCTTGCTCCTGGTCGGCTACTCGATGGGCGGCGCGATCGTCACCCAGTTCATGCAGCGCTCTCCCCTCGCCCCCCGCGTCGCCGGCCTCGTGCTCGACGCCCCGGCCCTCGACTGGCAGTCGATCCTCTCCTTCAACGCCACCGAGATGGGCCTCCCTTCGTTCGCCTCGCTCCCGGTCGAGTGGGCGATCGGCGCCCGCATCGACGCCGACTGGGGGAGTCTTGACGCCGTTCAGCACCCTGACGACTTCCAGCTCCCGATCCTGCTCTTCCACGGCACCGAGGACGAGGTCGTGCCGATCTCGACCAGCGATGACTTCGCCGAGGAGCTGCCGCGCTGGGTCACCTACTTCCGGGTGCCGGAGGCCGGTCATACGGAGGAGTGGAACGTCGATCCCGGCCTCTATGAGCGCCGGCTCGGCTCCTTCCTCCGTTCCGCGGTTCCTTAGCCACGAAGTACGTCGATAAGGAACCGCGGAACCGGGGCGCTCAGGAGATCGGCGGGCGCTTGTCGGCCCAGGGGCGCTCGGCCTCGAGCTGGGCGGCGAGCGAGAGCAGGGTCGCCTCGTCGCCGGGGCGGCCGACGATCTGCACCGAGAGCGGCATGCCGTCGGCGGCGAAGCCGGCCGGCACGGCCATCGACGGGTTGCCGAGGTGGTTCCAGGGGATGCAGTAGGGATAGAAGCGGCTCATGCCGAGGACGGTCCAGAGGGCGCCGTGTCCCTCCCAGCGGCGCACCGGCAGCGCCGTGCCGCCCATCACCGGGGTCATCAGCACGTCGTGGCTGTCGAAGAGGGCGTTGACGCGGGCGGCGTCGGCCTCGGCGCCGCGCCGAGCCTGCGCGAAGACCTTGTCCGGAATCAGGCGGCCGAGGCGGGCGAAGCCGCGGGTGCGGCGTTCGAGCCGCTCGGGATGCGGGACGTTGGCGAAGTCTTCAGCGGCGCCACGCAGGTAGCGCGGCACCGAGTGGTTGCCGATCATGCCCCACTCGGGATCCTGCTGGGCGGTCTCGTGGCCAAGCGAGCGCAGCAGGTCAGCGGTCTCGGCGACCGCGCCTTTGGCGACGGCGGAGACGGTCGGCGGGGCCGCGGCCCGTGGCGCCAGCGTGGAGTATGCGATCCGCAGCCTGCCTGGCGGGGCCTTCGCCGACTCGGCGAAGGGGCGCTCGGGCGAGGCCGGGGCGCCCGGCTCCTCGGAGCCGCCGCTGGTCACATCGAGCCAGAGGGCGGTGTCCGCCACGGTGCGACTGACACAGCCGTCGACCGAGAGCCCGTTCCAGTGCTCGCGGTGGGGCGCCAGTGAGATCCGGCCGCGCTGGGGCTTCAGGCCGAACAGCCCGCAGCAGGCGGCGGGGATGCGGATCGAGCCGGCGCCGTCGGAGGCCGAGGCGATCGGAACGAGGCCGGCCGCGACGGCGGCGGCACTGCCGCCGCTGGAGCCTCCGGGCGTCCGCTGCGGGTCCCAGGGGTTACGGGTGACGCCGAAGGTCGCCGACTCGGTGAAGCCGCAGATCGCCAGCTCCGGCAACAGCGTCTTGCCGACCACGATCGCGCCGGCCTCGCGCAGCCGCCGCACCATCTCCGAGTCGGCGGCGGCCGGGTCGGGAAAGCCGTCGGTGCCGAGGGTGGTCTGCTCCCCGGCCAGGTCGGTGGTGTCCTTGAGAGCGATCGGCACACCCAGCAGCGGCCGCTCGTCGCCGCCCTTGCGCCGCGCTTCGGCCTGCTCGGCTTCCAGCAGCGCCCGCTCGGCCAGGACCACGCGGAAGGAGCTCAGCCGCGGATCGAGCCGCTCGATCCGCTCCAGGTGCAGCCGCACGAGCTCGGTCGGCGAGACCTCCCCCGCCCGCACCATCTCCGCCTGCCGCACCGCCCCCCCAAACGCAATCTCGTCATCCACCACGGGCCGATCCTATGGCCGATGGGCCGATATGTCG
>JBAQZI010000052.1:0-6563 GCA_049790835.1 Solirubrobacterales bacterium | reverse complement strand
CTGAGCCGGTCGGGTCGATGAAGACTTCGGCGGTCTCGGGGTTGATCTTCAGGGCCTGGCGGATGACCACGGTGCCGAGGTCGAAGGGGCCGACCTTGGCGGCGGTGATCGCGGCGATCGAGAGGGCCGAGCCGTTGTAGGGGCCGGCTAGGTAGACCTTGCCGGGGGCGTAGGCCAGGGAGGGGCCGACGCCGGCGCCGACCAGGGTCCTTCCCACCTCGCTTGCCAGCGGGCAGCTGGGGGCCGCGAGCTCTTCGGCGCCGCCGTGGGGGCCGGTCCGGGCTTTGGCGGCGGCGATCGCGGCGTCGGGGCAGAAGGGGATGCCGGCCAGCTTGCCGGTGATCCCCGGCGGCAGCTTGATCGAGAAGCGGGTGTACTCCTGTTCGCCGTCGTTGCGGGTGAGGCGCAGGTTGAAGGGCGAGTAGCGCCCGGCGGCGTTGTTGAGGGTGCCGGCGCTGAGGCCCGGGCGGAAGGGCGGGGTGCCGCCCGAGGGGCAGGGGCCGGCGTTCGGGCCGGTGATGATCTGGAAGGTCGAGGAGGTGGTGATCGGCTGCCCGCCCGACCACGGGGTCAGCTGGGCTCTCACCTCATGGGAGCCGCAGGCCGGCGGCGTCGCCAGCGGGCTTCTGGTGCCCTCGCGGAAGTGCAGGCGAAAGTGGGAGAAGGGCAGCTGGGGCAGGTTGTCGGCGGTGGTGGTGATGCGGCCGGTGAGCGGGTCGGTCTCGACCTTCAGCGCCTGGGTGACGATGATCCCGAGGTTCGGGTTCTTGATCACCATGTAGAGGGCTAAGAGGGTGCCGAAGGGGTTCTCGTAAGGCTTGGCGATGAACAGGGCGCCGTTGACGTTCTCGTCGAGTAGCGGCGTTTCAACTTCCACGGTGCCGATCTTCGAGGCGTTGGGGCAGCCGGCCCCCGGGGCCGAGAAGGCCGACTCGCGCTCGAGGTCGGCTTCAGAGCAGACGTTCAGCCCTTCGGCCAGGGACGGGTTGGTGGTGAAGCCCTCGGGCAGGGTGACGACGGCCTTGCGGATGTGGGAGTTGGCTAGACCGGTGGGGGAGGTGAGGCCCTCGTCCTTGACGTCGAGGTCGAAGTCAAGGCCAGCGGGGCTTTGGGCGGCGAGGGTCGTCGGCTTGGCGGCGATCGTCGGGCTGAAACCGAGGTTGGCGCAGTCGATCGTGCCCAGCGGGCCGGGAGGAACGGCGTCGTCGTGGGTTTTGGATTCAGCGAAGGCGAGGGCGCCGGGTTCCTGCCAGGAGCTCATCGCGAAGAGCGTGCGCAGCGGCCCGCTGCAACGGGTCGGCAGCGTCAGCAAGGGCTCGACGGTGACGTTCGCCGGGCATTTGTCGGGTGCGGGGGTGAACAGGCAGGCTCCGCGCTGTTCGTCGTGCGCCGGCGAGGCCGGGTTGCCCCAGAGGGTCAGCTCCGAGCCGGCGACGGGTTCGAGCTGGGTGATGTTCTGCAGCGAGGCGAAGGCGTTTCGCTCGCCATCGGGGCGCACCCCGCCGTTGATCGTGATGACGCCGAACTTGACGAGCCGGGCGCCCAATTTCAAGACTGCGCCGGGGCCCGGGGCGAGGTTGTAGACGACGGCGAAGTCGGCGGAGGTCGATTCGCCGGGGCTGCGGATGCCGATGAACCCGACCGCGGTCGGGTCGGGGCACTGGGGCTGGTTTTCGCGCGGGTGAAGGGTCGGGAAGACGGTCAGGAAGTCGGTGGTGGAGCAGCGCCGAACCGCCGTCGCGTCGGCGACGAACCCCGCCGGCAGGTCGACCTGCAGGTTCTTGGGAGCGCCTTCGGGCTGGCCCGATTCATCGACGTTGAAGTCGATCGCGGTCGTCATCGCGAAGGGATGGGAGCCGGCTTCCAGCGCCGGGGAGCCGTCGGGGCCGGTGAAAGTGACGTCGGCACCTTCAAAGCCGAAGGATGCACCGGCGGGGGTGGCGAGGGCGAGGGCCGCCAGGGCGGCGATGAAGATGGTCGAGGTGAGGCGCTTCATCGTCCTGCCCTCCGTTTGAGGTTGGCTCGTTTTTTGTGGTTGGCTCGTTTGTGGTGTGCTCGCTTGTGGGGTTTGGCCACGCAGCGCCCCTTGCGCCGGGCCTTCCCCTTGGCGCAGCGGGGCTTGGGGCCGCCCTCCTTGACGTTGCCCGCGCCCTCGAAGGCCACCGAGGCGGGAGTTGGGTCATTCGGGGGGGCCTGTGGGCCCTGACAGGCTTCCCCTTCGCAGACAGCCCTGGTCTGGGGGGCCGGGAGCCCGCCGCCTTCGCGGGCGTCGTAGAGGTCGATCAGGCCCGGGTCCTGGGGCACCAGGCTGGAGAGGGTGCGGAAGAAGACGTCGTGCCCGTCGGGGCTGGCGTCGGCGAACTCCGAGTCGGCCGGGCTCTGGCCGGAGGAGATCAGGCTGAGGCAGCCGCCGGAGCTCGAGACGTAGAGTTCGGCGCCCTCTTCTTCGCAGGCCTTGGCATTGGCGGCCCGCTCCCACCGATAGACGTCCTGCTTGGCGTTGGTGTCGCGGGGGACGAGGGCATCGACGGCCTCGAAGAAGAGATGCGAGCCGTCCTCGGCGAGGACCCTTGGCGCGTAGAGCTGGGTCTCCCAGCCGGGGATCGAGGAGGCGACCCAGACGTGGCGCGGTTCGCGATCGATTTCCAGTTCCCGCCCCGCCGGCCGGGCCCCGCTCGGGTTGCACGAGATGCAGACCAGCTGTCCCCCCGCCGCGCCGTAGAGGTAGACCTCGGCGTCGGCCTTGGCACTGGCGACGTCGCTGTTGTCATAGCCCGTCGGCGCCGCCGAGGAGGTGAAGGCCAGGTGCTCGCCGTCGGCGCTGACCCGCACCGCCCGGAAGCCTGGTTCCGCATTGACCATCGACAGCGGAGAAGTTGCTTTGACGTCATCCCCCGACAGCGTCGCGATGAACGTCGTCGTCCCCGCCCCTCCTTCTTCACCCGCTTCATAGAGATAGAGGTTGGGCTGCCCTTCCTGGGCTTTCTGTCCTCTGCTGTTCTGTTCTTCCCCGCTCAGGTTCCTGTTTGAGGCGAAGTAGATCCGCGAGGCGTCCCTGCTCGTCCCGACCACGCCCAGAGCGCCTTCGGCGATCAGCGAGGAGGCTCCTTCCTCGGCGTCGAATTCAAAGAGCTCGTTGTCGACCAGTTCGTTGTCGACCGTGTAGATCGCTTTTGAACCGTCGCTCGCCGCCGCCCAGAATCGCGCGTTCGCGGCGGCGACCGCGATCGTGCAGGCCTGTTCCGGTTCGCTGCATTCGTCGCCGTTTTCCAGCGCGCTCTGTTCGCGGTCGGGGTTCTCGCGCAGGTAGAGGGCGCCGGGGCCCGACTGGTCGCTGGCGGCGGTCCAATAGACCCGCGAGCCGTCGACGGAGACCGCCCCCGCCACCGTGTTGTCGCGTCCTTCCGCCGGGGCGTTCGCATTCAGCGTCCCCGCCGTGCAGGCTTTCGGGCTCGGGCTCCCGTCCGGCAGGATGCAGACGAAGCGCACGGCGCCGCCGGCCGCCACGTAGAGCTGGACCTTGAATCCAACGTTGGGTGCGTCGGCGGTCAGTTGATCGTTGGCTACGAAGAAGCTCTTGGCGCCGTCGGCCGAGACCCCCTGCAGTTCGGTTCGGTACTGACTGGGAGGCTGGATCGGAGGGAAGGAAGTGCTGAGCGCTTCATAGCTCTCCGCGACGGCGCCGCAATTTTCGCGCCGGTAGAGGTTGGGGAACCCTTCCACCGCGCCGAAGGCGAGGATCGGTTCGGTGTCGTGCTGCAGCCAGGCTTCGCAGAGGTCGGGCGAGAAGGCTTTGTACTCGAGGGTGAACTTGACGGCGGCGTTGCCGATCAGGCTCTTGCCTGCCCGGGGCGGCGAGATCCCGTGCGTGGACCAGGCCACACCCGCCTGACGGCTGGCGATGTATTGGGAGGTCCAGGGAGAGCTGACGGCGTCGCCGAAGGCGGTCGCCGAGGAGTAGGCGATCCTCTCGCCGTCGAGCGAGCTCTGCTCCAGGGCAGTCGGGAAGCGGGGCTGAACGGCTCGGCCGAAGGTGGCGATGTCGCCGCTGTTTTTGTCGACCGGGGAGACCATCTCGTAGGCGCGGCAATCGGGCAGGGGGGCCGAGGCGCCGGTGCGGAAGGCCTGGTTGGGGCAATCGACTTTGGGCGTCGGCACCGCCGGGAAGGTGGTGAAGGTGCTTTCGCCCCCGTCAGCCCCGACTTTGCCACCGAGGCCGCGGACCTCTTCGTGATCGCTGCCGCCGCTCCGGGCGACGAAGCGGTAGTGGTAGGTGGTGCCGGGTTGCAGCCCGCTGAGCACCACCGCGCCGCTCCTCACCGCTTCATCGCTGCCGGCGCCTTTGAGGACGGCGCCCGGGGGCAGCGGCTGCTTGGCGCAGCTGCTCGCCGCGCAGCTGGCGCTGCCATATTCGACGTAGTAGGTCGTGTCGAGCCAGAAGTGGGGGTTGATTTCGGCCCGCAGCACCGCGTCGGAGACGCTGACCGAGGTCGCGTACTGGGCATCGATATCGGGAGCGGCTTTCGGCGGCGGGCAGATCGCCGGGTCCGGGCGCTGGCCGTAGGCGCGGACGAAGCTGTCGAAGAAGTCCGAGTTGGAGACGTAGACGCTGACGCCCTGCACGCCGCAGGCGCTGCTGGTCGCGATCCCGGTCGAATTGGCGATCTCCCCCACCCCGAACGGTTCGTTCTTGTCGGCACACGCGGAGTCGAATTGCCGGATTGCGGTCGGACGGCTCTGTTCGAGGAAGGCTGCCGAGTCAACCACGTACACGTTTCCGCTCGGATCGGTGGCGATCGCGGTCGGGTTCTTGGCTTCGATCGTGCAGATCGGCGTCCCGGTCGGACTCAGCTTCTGCACGTTTGGTGCGGAGAGCTGTAGGTGGGACGCAGGCCCCGCGAAGGAAACATAGACGTTGCCGATCGGATCAACCGCGAGCGACTGCACCTTCTCTCCGGCGAGGGCCGCGCTTTCGATCTTGCCTTTGTAGGTACCGTTTGGGTTGAACTCCTGAATGCGTTCTTGATCGCCGACGTAGACGGTGTCGTCGGGGCTGACCGCAATGAAACTGCCCAGTACCCAGGTACCGAACTGTCCCTCTCCAGGGCCAGGATTCCCTCCCGTGCCGGCGCCACAGGTATCGCCCGCGGCGACGAAGGCGGCGGTGCAGAGGTTGCCGGGGTGGTTAGGGCCCTGGTCCACCCCGCCGCCGAACATCAGCAGAAACTCGCCGTCGGGGCTGAACTTCTGGACGCGCCGGTTAGTCCAGTCGCCGACATAGATATCGCCGTTCCCATCCAGGGCAATGCCCTGAATCGGGCCGAGCTGGCCGACGCCGCTGCCCTCGATTCCCTTCAAGCAGGTCGCGGTGGGCGGAGTCGCTTCGGGGCCACAGATCTGTAGCTCGGCGGCCCCGTCGACGACCCCCCAGCCCCAGGCCTTGACGAAAGCTCCCCAGGCGCTGAACTCCTCGATCCGGCTATTCTGCTGGTTGGCAACGTAAATGCTTCCAGTATCAGGATTGACCGCGATACCCCGCGGAATGACACACTGCCCTGCCCCGGAGCCGTTAGGGCACTTTTTCCAGAGTGGAAGTGGCACTTCGGCCGACGCGGTAACGGGGAGCACGGCAAGAAGAGAGAGGACGGCGATCCCAAGCGCGGCGATGCGGTAGCGGCGACGTGACGATCCGGGGGATCGGTCCTTGGTGGATCGTCTCATGCGGCTCTCCTCGCTGCGGTTTCGCCTAAAGGTGATGGCTTGGTTTGTCGACATAGCGCTGGTTCTTGGCTGGGCACGAACGGATTAGAAGTGTGTGTGCCATCGGTCCGGACTCTCGCCCGCCCAGACCGATGGCAGCTGGATCTCGTCAACGAAACGCTCCTCAGGGTGCGGTTACCGCCCAGGTGCCGCGGCCGATGTTCCCGGCGGCGACTGGGAAGACCATGAAGTCGGCCCCCGCCTTGCTGGCGCCGCCACCAAATGCTTCAGTAGCCGCCGCTTTGGTGATCACCACAGGAAATTCCGCTGGCCACGCACCCACTGCATAAGCGGTGTAGATGCAGAGGTGCCCTTGGTTCGCTGCCGGGCTAGCCGCCGAGCCGGGACAGGCCGGTGAGACGATTTCTTCGATTTCTTCGGTTGCTTCGTTGAATACTTTTTCTTTACCGGCGGGATTGATGTAGTGGACGTGAGCTTCGTCGAGCTCGGCGGCCAGCGGGAGCGTGAAGGAGATCGGCAGGTGCAGAATGCCGTCTCCCGGCACCGCGCCGGCGGCGATCGTTCCGAAGCTCCAGCTTCCGGTCTCGGTTTTTCCCGACGGCAGCGTGCCACCCGCGGTCCAAGGCGAGCCTTCGGGGCCGGGCGCGCCGGGGGAGCCAGCTGCTCCAGGTGCACCGGGGGGGCCTGGAGTGCCGTTTTTGCCGTTGCAGACTTTTTCGGTTCCACTGGCAGACGTGAATTTGGTTCCGCCCGCCGAGCATTCGCCGACGGTCGCCGCGCTGGTGGTTACGCCGGCGCCGTTGGCGCCGTTGGCACCCGCGGCGCCGGCATCGCCCTTGAGC
>JBAQZI010000051.1:0-4847 GCA_049790835.1 Solirubrobacterales bacterium | reverse complement strand
GGCTGGCGCCGCTGGCCCTGGTCGTGCTGGAGGAGACGCTGCGGCCCGATGCCGCCGAGACGATCGCCTACATGCGCGCGGAGGAAATCGACCTGAAGCTGATCTCCGGCGACGCCCGCGCCACCGTCACCGCCGTCGCCTACGCGGTCGGGGTCGAGCGCGACGCGGGGGTCGTCGAGGGGTCGAACCTGCCCGACGATCCCGACGAGCTGGCCGAGATGGCGCTGGCGAACACGATCTTCTGCCGGATCAAGCCGGAGCAGAAGAAGGCTCTGGTCGCGGCGCTGGTCGGCGCCGGTCGCTACGTGGCGATGATCGGCGACGGCGTCAACGACGTGCCGGCGCTGAAGCAGGCGCGGATGGCGGTGGCGATGGGCTCCGGCGCGCAGGTGACCAAGGGCGTCGCCGACGTCGTCCTGCTCAAAGACCAGTTCCGGCGCCTGCCCGAGGCGATCGGCGAGGGGCGGCGGATCGCCCGCAACATCCACCGCCTCGGCCGCCTCTACCTGACCAAGACCGTCTACGCCGCCACCCTGATCCTGTTGGTCGCGGTGCCCGGATTCGCCTTCCCCTTCCTGCCCCGCCACCTCACCCTGGCCGCCTTCCTGACGATCGGCATCCCCTCCTTCGTGCTCGCTCTCGCCCCCTCCGACGGCCCGCTCTACCGCGGCCGCCTGCTGCGGGCGCTGGCCGCCTTCGCGGTACCGGCTGGAGTGGCGACGGCGCTTGGCTCGATCCTCTCCTTCTTCCTCGTCGACACCGTCTTCGGCGGCAGCCTCGAGGCCGGGCGCACCGCGGCGACTACGACCCTGATCGTGCTCGGGCTCGCCTTCGTGCTGCTGCTGGAGCGCGGCCCCGGCCGCGAGCACATCGCGATCCAGAGCTACATGCTGGCCCTGGTGGTCGGTCTCGCCGGCCTCTACGCGGGCATCCTCGCGATCGCGCCGCTGCGCGATTTCTTCGAAATGGAGCTGCTGACCGCGACCGAGTGGTTCCTCGGCCTGATCTCGGCCGCCGTCGGCCTGACGATCGCCAGCGCGCTCTGGAAGCTGCCCCAGATCGAACGGCTGGAAGCGCCGCCGGCGGAGCCGGAAGCGGCCGTCTGAGCGCACCGCTTCCTTGCCGCCCCGGCGCCCAGCGCCAGCTCGAGCAGGCGGGCAGCGCTGGGGTCGCTGCCCAGGCTCGCCACGCTCCCTGCGTCCCTGACCTGCTTGGTCAGGAGCCGGCGGGCGGCAATACAAACTGAGTGACGATGAGATTCGCGGCCAGCTTGATTTGCGCATCTCTCTTTCGCTCGATCCGCACCTCGATTACGACGGTGGTGCGGCCGATGTGCAGCGGCGTCGCCACGGCGACGATCTCATCTCCCGGCAGCCCCGAGCCGAAGACGTTGAGCTTCAGCTCGATCGTCGTGAAGTCGTGCCCGGGCGGAATGCTGCGGAAGGTCGCCCAGGCGGCGACGGTGTCGCCGAGCGCCGTCCAGGCGCCGCCGTGGACGAAGCCGCCCGGGTGCAGGTGGCGCGCGTCGACGACGATCCGGCCGCGCGCATGGGTGTCCTCGATTTCGAGCGGCTCGATCCCGAGGTCGCCGGGGAAGCTGCCGTCGAGGAACTCGCGGGCGTTCTCGACGGTGACGAGGGAGAGGTCGACAGCCCGGGCCATCCCTAGCTGACCCCGAAGCCGTCGAGGCCGTGGTCGCCGAACGGCTCGTCGCGCTCCCTGACCGCCTCGCGGAAGCCGGACTCGGCGGCGCGGCGGACGAAGGCGTGGCCCTCCTCGGTATGGCGGGCGATGCCGTCGAAGAAGGTACCGAGCGTCTGGGTCTGCCGCAGCCCCTGGCTTTCGACCGTCTGGTTGACCAGCAGCTTCATCATCACCAGCTGGTTGATCGGCATCCGCGCCACCCGCTCCAGCAGCCGCTCGAAGCGCTCGTCGAGCTCGGCGGCGGGCGCCGCCTCGGTCGCCAGCCCCCACGCCGCCGCCTCGGTGCCGGTCAACGAATCGCCGGTGAGGAGCAGCCGCTTGGCCCGCATCGCCCCCAGCCGGATCGCCCACATCGCCGTCGTCGGCGATCCCCAGACCCGCGCCGGCGGGTAGCCGATCTTGGCGTCGTCGGCGACGATCAGGAGGTCGGAGCAGAGCGCCATGTCGGTGCCGCCGGCGACGCAGTAGCCGTGGACCTTGCAGAGCACCGGCTTCTCGGAGTCGAACAGGCTCATGAAGCCGCGCACGTTGCGGGCCATGAACTGGTAGTCGGTGACCGGGTCCCAGTTCGACTCCGGCGCATGGTTGGCCCCGATCGTCGCCGGGTCCAGCGGCGAGCCCGGCGGCGCCTCGACCCCACCCAACTCGCTCATGTCGCCCTCGGCCGAGGCGACCAGGTCATAGCCGCCGCAAAAGCCACTGCCGTTGCCGGCGAGCGCGATCGCGTGCACCTCCGGGTCGAGGTTGGCCCGCTCCACGCACTCCGCGATCTCCGCCGGCATGCGAGGCGTTATGCCGTTGCCGCGGTCCGGCCGGTTCAGGGTGATGCGCGCGACCCGGTCGCTGCTCTCGTAAGTCAGCGTCTCGAGTCGCATCGCATCGTGCTCCTGTAGTCCTAGTTCATTCTCTCCACGATCATCGCCTCGCCCTGACCTCCGGCGACGCACATGGTCTCGAGGCCGACCTGGTGGTTGTCGGTCTCCATCACGTTGAGCAGGGTGCCCATGATGCGGGCGCCGGTCATCCCGAAGGGGTGGCCGAGAGCGATCGCGCCGCCGTGGGTGTTGAGCTTCGATTCCTCGATCCCGCATTCGTCCATGATCGGGATCACCTGGGCGGCGAAGGCCTCGTTGAGCTCGACCGCGCCGACGTCGCCGATCGTCATGCCGCTGCGCTCCAAGACCTTCTTGATCGCGCCGATCGGGGCCACGCCCATGTACTCGGGCTCGTTGCCCCAGGTGGCGGCCGTGACGATGCGGGCGCGCGGGGTCAGGCCCAGCTCCTTGGCCTTGGTGTCGCTCATGATCAGCACCGCGGCGGCGCCGTCGTTGAGCGGGCAGGAGTTGCCGGCGGTGACGCCACCGCCGCCGAAGGCCTCCGGCAGGGTCGCGAGCTTCTCCAGCGTCGAGGAGGCGCGGGGGCCGTCGTCCTTGCTGACCTCCGTGCCGTCGGGCAGGGTCACCGGCACGATCTCGCGGTCGAAGAAGCCGTCTTCCTGGGACTTGACCGCCAGTTCCTGCGAGCGCTGGGCGAACTTGTCCATGTCCTCGCGGCCGACCTTGTAGTGGTTGGCGACGTTGACGGCGGTGATGCCCATGTCGATGTAGGCGTTGGGCTGGCCGTTCTCGCCGATCAGGTTGGGGTTGCGGTCGTCGGCGCCGGCCGGCTCGGTGCGCTCGTTGAAGCGGCTCACCCACTCGACCCCGGCGGCGATGTAGACGTCGCCCTCGCCGGCCTTGATCGCGTTGCCGGCGTGGCGGATCGCGTCGAGGCTGGAGGCGCAGTAGCGGGAGACGGTGACGCCGTTGACGGTCTGGGGCAGCTTCTCCGAGAGCAGCGAGATGATGCGGCCGACGTTGAAGGCCTCGAGGCCCTGCGGCATGCCACACCCGCAGATCACGTCCTCGACCAGGGCGGGGTCCACGTCCGGGTTGCGCTCGAGCAGCTGGTCGACGACGAAGGCGCCCATCTCCTCCGGGCGCAGCTGGGCGAGCGAGCCCTTGAAGGCACGGCCAATCGGCGTGCGGATGGTGTCGACGATGACTGCTTCGGGCATTCGGTTCTCCTTAGAAGCGCTTGGTGAGTGCTGAAGTGCGGGCCGGAGGGTAGTTGACCGCACTCGTCGCCGTTTTGTGCGGAAACGCACGATACGCACGCGTTGTGTCCCCTAGCTGCGTTACATTCGCCTCAATCCACCTCGCGTGCAACGCGAGCCTTGCCGCAAAGCGGCAGCGAAAGGAGGGCGCGTCATGCCCGAGGGCTACTGCGTCAAAGAGCGTAAGAAGGTCGAGATCAAAGACGCCAAGCAGGTGACCATGAAAAACGGTCGCCCGGCGATCCAGGGTGTCTGCCCCGATTGCGGGACCAAGATCTTCAAGATCGGGAAACTCGAGGGATAGAGCTTGAACCCGGGCTGCGTCCGTCCCGTAGACGGAGGCGGATGCAGTCCGGGGCATTGATACGCGAGCGCGACGTCCGCGAGGCCTACGCGGCGCACTCCGGCGAGCTGTACGGGTTCGCCCTGCGCTCGCTCGGCGACTCCGGCCTGGCCGAAGAGGCGGTGCAGGAGACCTTCGTCCGCGCCTGGCGCGCCGGCGAGCGCTTCGACCCTGAGATCGGCTCGCTGCGGACCTGGCTGTTCGCGATCCTGCGCAACGTCGTCATCGACCTCGGCCGCGCCCGCGCCGCCCGACCCCGCGTCGCCGAGGGCGGGATCGAGCCCGCGGTCGAGCCGTTGGAGCAGGCGCTGCTCTCCTGGCAGATCGAGGAGGCGATGCGGCGGATCGGCGAGGACCATCGCCACGTCCTCGTCGAGACCCACTTCCGCGGCCGCCCCTACACCGAGGTCGCCGCCGAGCTGGGCGTGCCGGAGGGAACCGTGAAGAGCCGCGTCTATTACGGGCTGCGGGCGCTGCGGATCGTGCTGGAGGAGATGGGCTATGAAGACTGAGGGCTGTCGCGACTGGCGCCTCCTGCTGGGGGCTTACGCGCTTGGGGACCTGAGCGCCGGGGAGCGCGCCGGCCTCGAGGCGCACCTGGAGGGCTGCGCGGAGTGTCGCGCCGAGGCGGACACGCTGGACAGCGTGGCGCGACTGCTGCCGCTTGCCGACCCGGACCGCTTCAGCCGCCCGGCGCCCCAGCCC
>JBAQZI010000050.1:0-5112 GCA_049790835.1 Solirubrobacterales bacterium | reverse complement strand
CTCGCCGACTGGTGCGAGCGCCGCGCCGAGCGGGCCGGCGTCGACGCGGTCGAGCGGTCATGGTGGCAGGAGGTCACCGGGGCCCTGATCGCCCGCGGTTGGGAGATGTAGCTCAGAGGCGCTGAGGGTGATTCAGGTAGCGCTGGCCGCCGCCACGATCGCCGTGTAGGCGGCGGCGGGATCGTCAGCGCCGAAGACGGCGGAGCCGGCGACGAAGAGGGAGGCGCCGGCAGCGGCGACGGAGCCGGCGGTGGTGGTGTCGATCCCACCGTCGACCTCGACCCGGGCCTCGCCCGCGAGTGAGCGCAGGCGCTCGACCTTGGCCGGCGAGGTGGCGATGAAGGACTGCCCGCCCCAGCCCGGGTTGACCGTCATGCAGAGGACGATGTCGGCGTCGTCGCGCAGCTCGGTGAGCGCCATGGGCGAGGTGCCGGGATTGATCGCGATCCCGGCCAGGCAGCCGAGCTCGCGGATCGCGTGCAGGGTGCGGTTGGCGTGCGGCGTCGCCTCCTCGTGGAAGGTGATCGAGTCGGCGCCGGCCTTGGCGAACTCTTCGATCTGGCGCTCCGGCGTCGCGACCATCAGGTGCACGTCGACCGCCCCGCCGGCGTCGTGGACCTGGTCGGCGATGCCACTGAGGACAAGCGGCCCGATCGTGATCGGGGGCACGAATTGGCCGTCCATGACGTCGAAGTGGATCACCCGCGCGCCAGCATCCATCACCTCGTCGACCTGTGCCCCCAGCTTCCCGAAGTTGGCCGAGAGGATCGACGGGGCGACCCGGGGCGACTCGATTAGCTCTCGCATTCGCTCGCTCACGGCCGTGAGCCTACTGAGCGCACTCGGACGCGCTCAAGCCGAACGTAACATCGAGGCGCCGCAGGCCTGGCACTGCATGTCCTCGGTGTGGCTCATCCGCGCGATCGTCTGGTGTTCGCCGCAGTTGGGGCACTGGGAGACGAGTTCGAAGCGGCTGAGGCAGTTGACGCAACGCAGGCGGCCGGGCAGCTGGGTGGGCCGCAGCCAGGGCTCGCCGCAGTTCGGGCAGGGGGCCCGTCCCAGCGTCGTCCCTTTCGCCCCACCGACGTCTCCGGAATCGCTCATTGCCTAATCATGCCTGCTCAGGCGGGCGATGAAGAACCCGGTGGTGCGATCGCGGTCGGGGCGCAGCTGCAGGCAGCGCGGCTCGAGGGGCGAGGCGAGCTCGGGTGCGCGGGCGCCGAGGTCCTCGAGCTCGAGCGCCGGCACCTCCCCCGCCGCCGCGGCGGCAAGCAGCGCCGCCACCCGCTCCTCGTTCTCGCGGCGGGAGATCGTGCAGGTCGCGTAGACCAGCGTGCCGCCGGGCCGCAGGACCCGGGCGGCGCCGCGCAGCGCCTGCTCCTGGATCCCGACCAGGCGCTCGATCGTCTTCGGCGATTTGCGCCAGCGGGCGTCCGGGCGCGAGGCGAGCGCGCCGAGATCCGAGCAGGGAGCGTCGAGCAGGACCCGGTCGAAGCCGGCCGCCATCTCGATCGCCGCCGCGTCCGCCTCGATCACGGTGACGCTGCACAGGCCGAGGCGCTGGGCCTGCGCGGCGATCTCCTCAGCCCGGGCGGGATCGAGCTCGATCGAGATGATCTCGCCGCGATCGCCCATCCGCGCCGCGATCTGGCCGGTCTTGATGCCGGGGCCGGCACAGAGATCGAGCAGCTGCTCGCCCTCCCGCGGGTCGAGGACCTCGACCACGGCGGCGGAGCCACGGCTCTGCGGGGTGAGCTCACCGGCAGCGACCGCGACGGGGACAGCCTCGCCGGTGCGGCCGGCGACGACGATCGTCTCCTCCGTCCCAAGCGGCCAGGCCCCGCCCGAGGCGCTCGCATCGACCTCAGCCCCACGCAGGCTCGCCAGTACGGCGTCGCGACTGGCGCCGGCGCTGACCCTCATCGCAACCTCCGGCGGCTCGTTGCAGGCGGCAAGCAGTGAGCGCGCCGCCTCGGGGCCGAGCTCCCGCCACCACATCCGCGCCAGCCAGAGCGGCGCCGAGTGCGCAATCGCGGCGGCCTCTGGAGTCGAGTCGTCCTCCAGCAGTGCCGCGGTCAGCGCGGCGCGCTCGCGGGTCGCCCGCCGCAGCACCGCGTTGACGAAGCCGGCGGCATGGGCGGCGCCGGCTCCCTTGACCAGCTCGACCGCCTGGTCGACGGCGGCGTGGTCGGGCGTGCCGTCGGAGAAGAGCAGCTCGTAGAGGCCGAGGCGCAGCGCCGCGAGCACCGGTGGGTCGAGCAGGCGAGTGGCGCGGCCGGCCAGGCGTTCGATCGCGGCGTCGCTGGTGCCGCGGCGCTGGACCGCGCCGTAGGCGAGCCGCTGGGCCTGGGCGCGCTCACGGCCGTCGAGCTCGAGCCGCTCGGCGCCGGCGCGAAAGGCGCGCTCGGTGAAGGCGTCCTGCTCGAAGGTCTCCCTGACCGTCGCGAAGGCGAGCTCGCGGGCTGGCGCGATCATCCCGCTCACAACTTCGGCAGCGGGTGGCCGCGCAGGTAGGCGTCGACGGGCATCGGCTTGCCGCCGGGCGGCTGCACGACCTCGAGTCGGAGGGCGCCGCGGCAACAGCCGACCAGCAGCGCGCCCCACTCGGACCTGAGGGCGCCGGTCTGGACGCTGACGTCGACGGCGCGGGCGCGGCGGACACCGAGCCGCTCGCCGCCTGCCGTTTCCAGATAGGCGCCGATGTGCGGGGTCAGGGCGCGGACGACCGCGGCCAGCTCGGTGGCGGGTCGCGCCGGGTCGAGTCGGCGCTCGGCCGGGTCGATCTTCTCGGCGTAGGTCACCTCCGCCTCGTTCTGCTCGCTGAACTCGAGCTTGCCATCCGCCTCGAGGTTGAGAGCGCGGACCAGCAGCTCGCCTCCCATCCCCGCCAGGGTCGAGGAGAGCGCCTCGAACTCTGTGTCGGCCCCGATCGGCACCCCGGCGGTGAGGGCCACCGGCCCGGCGTCGAGCCCGGCGACCAGCTTCATCACACAGACGCCCGTACACGGGTCGCAGGCCATGATCGCCCGCTCGATCGGCGCCGCCCCGCGCCAGCGCGGCAGCAGCGACGGGTGCACGTTGAGGATCAGGTGCTCGGAGAGCAGCGGCTCGCGGATCAGCTGGCCGAAGGCGCAGACGACGACCGCGCTCGGCTTGGCGGCGGCGATCCGCCCCCTCACCGCCTCCCCGTTGACGTCCTCGGCCTGCAGCAGCTCGATCCCCAGCTCCCCTGCCGCCACCGCGGTCGGCGGCGGCGAGAGCTTGCGGCCGCGTCCCTGGCGGCTGTCGGGGGGCGTCACGACCAGGGAGGGCTTGTGCGCCGAACCGGCCAGCGTCCGCAGGACTGTGGCGGCGAACTCGGAGGTGCCGAGGTAGACGGTGCTCACGCGTCGGTGCGCGGCTCGCGGAGCTCGTCGCCGTCGTCGGCTTCGTGCTCTGGCGGCGGGCTGTAGCTGCCGCCGCCGCGCAGCGCCCGCAGGGCGCCCTTGCGCTGTTCACGACTGGTGCGGTCGAGGATCAGGACCCCGTCGAGGTGGTCGATCTCGTGCTGGAGCACCCGCGCCTCGAGGCCGGAGGCCTCGATCTCGATCGGCTCGCCCTCGGCGTCGCGACCGCTGATCCGCGCGTGCAACGGACGCTCGACGTCCATCGTCACCCGCGGCAGGCTGAGACAGCCCTCCTCGGCCAGCGAGCCCTCCTCGGAGAGCCACTCGATCACCGGGTTGACCAGCGCCGTCGGTTCTCCATCCGACCCGGCCTGGAAGATCAGCAGGCGCCGCAGCACGCCGAGCTGGGTGGCGGCGAGGCCGACCCCCATCCCGTCGCGCATGATCGCGATCATCCGCTCCACCTCCGCCCGCAGCTCGGGGCCGAAAGTCGTCACCGGCGAGGCGACGCTCTTCAGCACCGGGTCGCCGAACTTGACGACCTTGGCGAGCGCGGCCTCGCGGCGCTCCAGCAGCTCGGCTTCGAGCTGCTCGTCTGCTTCCGCCCCGATGGCCTGTTCGTCGCTCACGGGACCGATTGTATGGACCTACTGCGGGTCGACGTCGACACTGATCGCGACGTCCTTCAGCGAGCGGTCGGCGGCCCGGCGCTCGACCACCTCGCGGATCGCGGCGACCGCGCCCTCGCGGTCCTGGGCCTTGATCAGGATGCGGCGGCGGTGGCGGTTGCGGACGCGGAACATCGGCGCCGGGCCGAGCAGCTCCGAGTCGCCCAGCAGTTTCTCGCGCAGCTCCGTCGCGACCAGCGTGGCGGCGGTTTCGACCCGCGCTTCCTGCTCGGCGTTGAGGCCGATCCGAACCAGGTGCGAGTAGGGCGGGTAGCGCAGCAGCCGGCGGCGCTGGAGCTCGCCGGCGAGGAAGCCGGCGGAGTCGTGGCGGGCGGCGTGCTCGATGCTGGAGGCATTCGGCGCCAGGGTCTGGACGATGACGTCGCCGCCGGCCGCGCCGCGCCCGCTGCGCCCGGCCAGCTGGGCGACCATCGCGAAGGTCCGCTCCTCGGCACGGAAGTCGGGGAAGCGCAGGGTCGCGTCGGCGTCGAGGATCGCCGCCAGCGTCACCTCCGGGAAGTCGTGGCCCTTGGCGACCATCTGGGTGCCGACGAGGACGCCGCTGGGCGCCTCGCCGAAGGCGGCGAGAATGCGGGCATGGGCGCCACGCTCGGCGGCGGTATCGGTGTCGAGGCGGAAGACCGGCATCGGCGCCAGGCGCTCGGCCAGCAGCGACTCGATGCGCTCGGTGCCGGCGCCGGCGCGCGAGAGCGTGGTCGAGGCGCAATCCGGGCAGGCGCGCGGCTGCGGTTCGACGTGGGCGCAGTGGTGGCAGACGAGGCGGCCGCGGTGGCGGTGGACGATCAGCGAGACGTCGCAGTTGGGGCAGTTCCAGTGGTGCCCGCAGGAGCGGCAGGTGAGCCAGGGAGCGAAGCCGCGCCGGTTGATCATCACGATCGCCTTGGCGCCGGCGAGGCGGACCTCCTCCAGCGCCTCCCAGGTGTCGGCGTGCAGGGGACCGCCGCGGGGGTCGGCCTCGCGCATGTCGACCAGCTCGACCGGCGGCATCCGCAGGCCGTCGACCCGCCGCGGCAGCGCCAGCCGCGGCAGCTCCAGCC